>NZ_JAHACR010000024.1 GCF_018375725.1 Burkholderia sp.
CGATCATGCGGCCGCGCCGCCGCGTGCTTCGAGCACGTAGCCCATGCCGCGCACCGTGTGGATCAGCTTCGGTTCGTACGCGTCGTCGATCTTCGAGCGCAGCCGGCGGATCGCCGAATCGACGACGTTCGTGTCGCTGTTGAAGTTCATGTCCCATACCTGCGACGCGATCGTCGCGCGCGGCAGGATCTCCCCTTCGCGGCGCATCAGCAGCCACAGCAGCGCGAACTCCTTCGCGGTCAGCAGGATCGTGTCGCCCTGCCGCGTGGCCTTGCGGCGGGTCAGGTCCAGTTCGAGATCGGCCGCGCGCAGCGTGTTCGAATCGCGCGGCTGGCCGCGCCGCAGGATCGACTTGATGCGCGCGGTCAGCTCGACGAAGTCGAACGGCTTCGCGAGATAGTCGTCCGCGCCGAGCTCGAGCCCCTTCACGCGATCGCCGACGTCGTCACGGGCAGTGAGGAACAGCACGGGCGTCGATTTGCTGCGCCGCAGGTTCTGCAGCAGCGTCCAGCCGTCCTGCCCGGGCAGCATCACGTCGAGCACGAGCAGGTCGTACTCCTCCGTTTCGGCCTGGTGCTGGCCCGTGATGCCGTCCTCGACCCAGTCGACAACGTAGCCGGCCTCGGTCAGGCCCTTGCGCAGATACGCGCCCGTCTTCGGTTCATCCTCGACAATCAGAATTCGCATCACGCATTACCCTTGAAAAAACCCAGCCGGCGCAGCACGCCCGCGCCGAAGCCGCCGCGCAACGCCGCGCGCCACGACACCGCATGGCTGACCCGGTACAGCACCGGCAGCACCAGCAGCGTCAGCGCCGTGGACGACAGGATACCGCCGATCACGACCGTCGCGAGCGGGCGCTGCACCTCGGCGCCGGTGCCGGTCGCGAACGCCATCGGCAGGAAGCCGAGCGACGCGACCAGCGCGGTCATCAGCACGGGCCGCAGCCGCGTGAGCGCGCCGTCGTGCACCGCGGCGTCGAGCGGCATGCCTTCGTCGCGCAGGTTGCGGATGAACGAGATCATCACGAGACCGTTGAGCACGGCCACGCCGGACAGCGCAATGAAGCCGACCGCCGCCGTGATCGACAGCGGAATCCCGCGCAGCCACAGCGACACGACGCCGCCGCTCAGCGCGAACGGAATGCCGGTAAACACCAGCAGCCCGTCCTTCACGTTGTTGAACATCACGAACAGCAGCACGAATACCATGAACAGCGCGAGCGGCACGACGAGCTTCAGGCGCTCGCTCGCACTTTGCAACTGCTCGAACTGCCCGCCCCACGACACCCAGTAGCCGGCCGGCACGCGCACGTCCTGCTGCAACTGCTCGCGCGCATCGGCGACGAACGAGCCGACGTCGCGGCCGCGCACGTTCGCGCTGACGACCACCCGCCGCTTGCCGTCCTCGCGGCTGATCTGGTTCGGGCCGGGCGCCACGTCGATCGTCGCGAGCTCCGCGAGCGGCACGTACGGCGCCGCCGCGAGCGGCGCGCTGGCGCCGGCGGCCGGCGCGGGCAGCGCGATCGGCAGCCGCTTGATCGCCTCGATGTCGGAGCGCAGTTCGTCGGGCAGCCGCACGACGATGTCGAAGCGGCGGTCGCCCTGGAACAGCGTGCCGGCCTTCTGCCCGCCGACGGCCGCGGCCACCGAGTCCTGCAGGTCGGCCACGCTCACGCCGTAGCGCGCGAGCTTGTCGCGGTCGAGGTTGACGGTCAGCACCGGCAGGCCCGTGGTCTGCTCGACCTTGACCTCCGACGCGCCCGGCACCTTCTGCAACGCGGCCGCGATCTGCTCGCCGGTCTGGTTCAGCACGGCCATGTCGTCGCCGAAGATCTTCACGGCGACATCGCTGCGCACGCCCGAAATCAGTTCGTTGAAGCGCAGCTGGATCGGCTGCGAGAACTCGTACGCGTTGCCAGGCAGCTCGGCGAGCGCTTCCTCGATCTCGCGCACGAGCTGGTCACGCGGCTTCTTCGGGTCGGGCCACGTGTCGGCGGGCTTCAGCATGATGTAGCCGTCCGACAGGTTCGGCGGCATCGGGTCGGCCGCGATCTCGGCCGTGCCGGTGCGCGCGAACACGCGCTCGATCTCGGGAAAGCGCGCCTTCAGCGTCTTCTCGATCGACTTCTGCATCTCGACCGATTGCGACAGGCTCGTGCCGGGAATCCGCAGCGCGGACACGGCCAGATCGCCCTCGTTCAGGCTCGGAATGAACTCGCTGCCGAGCCGCGTCGCGAGCCCGAGCGTGACCAGCACGATCGCGCCCGCCCCGATCATCACGCGCGCCGGGCGCGTCATGAACGCGGCGAGCACCGGTTCGTACGCACGCCGCGCCCAGCCCATCAACCGGTTCTCCTTCTCCTCGACCCGCTCGCCGATGAACAACGCGACGGCCGCGGGAATGAACGTGACGGTCAGCACCATCGCGGCGGCGAGCGCCATCACGACGGTGATCGCCATCGGATGGAACATCTTGCCTTCGACGCCGGTCAGCGCAAAGATCGGCAGGTACACGACCATGATGATCAGTTGCCCGAAGATCAGCGCGCGGCGCGCTTCCTGCGATGCGCCGAACACTTCGGCAAAGCGCTCGTCGCGCGTGAGCGGCCGGCCGGCTGCCGACTGCGCATGCGCAAGCCGCCGCACGCAGTTCTCGACGATCACCACCGCGCCGTCGACGATGATCCCGAAGTCGAGCGCGCCGAGGCTCATCAGGTTCGCGCTCACCTTCGCGTTGACCATGCCGGTGAAGGTCATCAGCATCGACAGCGGAATCACGAGCGCGGTGATCAGCGCCGCGCGGATGTTGCCGAGGAACAGGAACAGCACGGCGATCACGAGCACCGCGCCTTCGAGCAGGTTCTTCTTCACGGTGGCGACGGCCTTCTCGACCAGCACCGTGCGGTCGTACACCGGAATCGCCTTCACGCCGGCCGGCAGCGTGCGGTTCACGTCCTCCATCTTCGCGGCGACGGCCTTCGACACCGTCCGGCTGTTCTCGCCCATCAGCATGAAGACCGTGCCGAGCACGACTTCCTCGCCGTTCGACGTCGCGGCGCCGGTGCGCAGTTCGCGGCCGATGTCGACCACGCCGACGTCCTTCATCCGCACCGGCACGCCGCCGACGTTGGTCAGCACGATGTTCGCGATGTCGTCGACGGTGCGCGCCTGGCCCGGCACGCGCACCAGATACTGCTCGCCGCGCTTTTCGATGTAGCCGGCGCCGACGTTGTCGTTGTTGCGCTCGAGTGCGCGCACGACGTCGGCAAGCGTCAGCCCGTACGACATCAGCTTCGCCGGATTCGGCGCGACGCGGTATTCCTTCACGTAGCCGCCGATCGAGTTGACCTCGGTCACGCCGCGCACGTTGCGCAGTTGCGGTCGCACGACCCAGTCCTGCAGCTCGCGCAGGTCGGTCGCCGTATAGCGCGTGCCGTCGGGCTTGCGCGCGTTGGCGTCGGCCTCGACGGTCCACAGGTAGATCTCGCCGAGGCCGGTCGACGTCGGCCCCATCGCGGGCGCGATGCCGGCCGGCAGCTTGTCCTTCGCTTCCTGGATGCGCTCGTTGACGAGCTGCCGCGCGAAGTAGATGTCGGTGCCGTCCTTGAAGATCACGGTGACCTGCGACAGCCCGTAGCGCGAGATCGAGCGCGTCTGCTCCAGCCCCGGCAGCCCGGCCATCACGGTCTCGACCGGATAGGTGATGCGCTGCTCGGCCTCCAGCGGCGAGTAGCCGGGCGCGGACGTGTTGATCTGCACCTGCACGTTCGTGATGTCGGGCACCGCGTCGATCGGCAGCCGCTGGTAGCTGAATACGCCGAGCGCAGCCACGGCCGCGATCGCCAGCATCACCAGCCAGCGATGCGCAATTGCAAAGCGGATCAGGCGCTCAAACATGTCGGGATTCCTTGAAACGGGGCACGGTCGGCCGCACCGGACGGGCCGCGCGGCCGGTCACCCGGCCGACCGGAAAGCAGGCCGCATAGCGGGCCGCCAGTCGCGCCACGGCGCACGCGTATTGCTGCTCATTCATGTTCCGCGCTCCCCTTGCCGAGCTCCGCCTTCAGCACGAAGCTGTTCGACGCCGCGTATTCCTGGCCGGGCTTGAGCCCCTTGAGCACCTCGGTCGCCCGTTCGTCGCGCCGCCCCGTTTCGACGGCCTGCGCGACGAAGCCCTTCGGCGAGCGCACGAACACCGACGGCGCACCGTCGACGTCCTGCAACGCGTCGCTCGCGACCGCGAGCGGCACGCCCTGCCTGCCGGCGTCGACCGACACGTTGACGAACATTCCCGGGCGCCACACGCGATCCGGGTTCGGCAGCACGACGCGCGCCGGCGCGGTGCGCGTCTGCTCGCCGAGCAGCGACCCCACGTACGCGATCGGGCCGCTCGAACGCGATTCAAACGCGGTCGCGCTCACCGTGGCATCGCGACCGACGCGCACGTCGTTGAGCCGCTGCGCGGGCACCGCCATCTCGGCCCACACGGTCGACAGGTCAGAGATCACGAACATGCTCGCGTCGGCGGCAATCGCCTCGCCGGGCGTCGCATGCTTCTCGACGATCGTGCCCGCGAATGGCGCGCGCAGTTCATAACGGTTCAGCGCGCCCGCGCCGACCGGCGCATTCAGCGCGGCGAGCTTCTTCCGCGCGTTCTGCACGGCGATCTCGGCCTCGCGCAACTGCACCTGCGCCTGCTGGTAATCCTGCTCGGCAGAAATACGCTCCTGCCACAGCGTGCGTTCGCGTTCGTAGGTTGCGCGCGCACCCGACAGCCGGCGCTCGGCCGTCAGCAGCTCGCTGCGGCGGTCGGCCAGATCGGTGCTCGCGATCACGGCGAGCACCTGCCCTTTCGCGACGTTCTGGCCGAGCGACACCGACACCTGCTCGACGATGCCGGCCACGCGCGGCACGACGTGCGCGGTGCGATCCTCGTTGAACTTGATTTCACCGGGAAGCTGGAACGGCGTCGCGATCTGCGCGGGGCCGGCTTTCGCGAGCGCGATCCTCGACGTCGCCAGTTGTGCGTCGGTCAGCGCGATCGCACCGTCGGCGCGCGCGAACGGGAACGACGCGGCGTCGTTGCCGGACTTCACGTCGATCGTCGCATCGAACACGTGCGGCTTCGCAATCGACTGCGCGGACACGAACTTTTGGCCGGCCGCGTCGAATCGCAACGGTTCGTGCGTGCGATCGTAGCGCACCAGCGTGCCGGACACGGTCACGCCCTGGGTCGCCGGCTTGTCGTCGACGAACGGATAGACGACGAGCCGCGCGTCGCCGGGCTTTTCCGTCATCACGATCTCGACCGACAGCTTGCCGCGCTTGAGCACGACACCGCCGCGCGCGCCGACGCCGGCGGCGTCGGTCGGCTGCGCGGTTTCGGCGGCGGTCGGCGCCGACGCGCCGCTGCCGCCCCGCGTGACGGCGAGCGCGCCAATCACGATCCCTGCGCCGCCGAGCACGGCCGCCGCAATAACGAAGATTCTGCTGCGTGACATGATGATCCTCCAGTAAGAGGCGCGCTTATTGCGCGACGGCCGCGAGCGGCGTGCCGACGAGCCGGCCGATATCGGCGCGGGCCGCATGGGCGCCGGCGAGCGCACGGACGTATTGCGACTGGCCCTGGAACAGCGTGCGCTGCGCGTCGAGCACGTCGAGGAAGCTGAACTTCCCGAGTTCGTAGCCACGCGACATCGCGTCGAGCGCGAGGCGCGCGGCCGGCAGGATGTCGGACTTCAGCCGCTGCGCTTCCTGCTCGGCCGCCTCGAAATTCGCGTATGCCTGCGTCAACTCCAGCCGCAGGCGGGTGCGTTCGCGATCGAGATCGGCGTTCGCGCGCTCGGCCTTGTGCGTCGCCTCGAGCAGCGCGCCCTTGTTCGTGTTGAACAGCGGAATCGGGATCGACACGCCGACCACCGCCTGGTTGTTCGGCACGCCGCCGGTGGTCACGCGCTTCACGCCGGCGCTGACCGTCACGTCCGGAATGCGCCGCGCGCGTTCGAGCGATATGGCCGCGTTCGAGCGCAGCATCTCGGCGCGCGCGACCCGCGCGAGCGGCGCATCGTCGAGTTGCGCGGTCAGCGCGGACAACGGCTCGACCGGCGGCACGGTTTCCAGGTCGCCGAGCACCGCAAGCCGGTCGTTGCGCGCCTCGCCCATCACCGCGTTCAGTTTCTCGCGCGCGACCTCGACACGGCCGCGCGCGGTCACGACTTCGATCTGCACGCCGGCCGCCGCGACCTGCGCCTTGGTCGCCTCGACCGGCGACACCTTGCCGGCCTGCGCGCGACGCCCCGCGAGATCCGACGAACGCGCGGCGATCGCGGCCGATTCTTCGGTCACCTGAAGCTGGCGCTGCGCGGCGAGCAGCCCGTAGAACGCGGCGATCACGTCGGCGCGCACGGCGGCGCCCTGCTCGTCGAGCGACGCGCTGGCCGCCTCCCGGCCGTACGACGCGACGTCGAGCCGTGCGCGGCGCTTGCCGCCCAACTCGATGGTCTGGTTGATCAGCGCGGTGGACGTGCGTTCGGCGCGACTGAAGCCTTCCTGCAGGAACGACACTTCGGGGTTCGGCCGCGCGCCGGCCTGCATCAGCACGCCGGCCGATGCATCGACATCCGCGCGTGCGCCGCGCAGCGCCGGATTGTTCCGGGCCGCGACCGCGAGCGCGTCGGACAACGTCAACGACGACGCAGGAAGCGCATCGGACGGCGGTGCGCCGATCGGCGCGGCGGCGGCACCCGGGGCCGGCCCCGGCGACAGCGATGGCTGCGCATGAGCCGTCGCGGCCATCGCGAACACGATGGCCAGGGCGAGGTTGGGTTTGAGCATGTTGGTCCTGCGGTAACGGTTTGTGACCGATGCTACGATCACGCCGCAGCGCGAACATGACACGGTGATGACGTTTCCGTCATCTTGGGAGAGTCAAGAAAGCACTTCGGAAACCCACGGCTGGGGTAAAGGTTGTGTGAAAGTCTCGCTGCCCATCGATCATCAGATCTTTCTCTGGTACGCGCGCGGCGCCAGTTCCTCGGCCCTTTCCTAGCGCTCGCTGTATCGGTCGACCAGATTTGGGCCGTCGTCTCGGGTAGAGTGAACTTGACTGGCTCCTCCATAACGTCAACGAGCCGATCGTAATGGGCCGACGGCTTCGTCCGCCCTGCTTCGTCGAATTCCGCGAACGCCTTGGCCGACGACGACTGGTTCGGGATCATCAGCATGCGCATCCAGCCTCAGAGCATGCGCATCCGGTTTACAGCGTTGAACGACTGAGATCCGCCGCCCACCTGCATCACCGCGAGCGTCTTGCCCTGCTTCGGCCGCACCGCGCCGACCGACGAAGGAATCCAGTCGATCCGTGATTTCATGATGCCGGTCATTGCGCCGTGCCGTTCCGGCGAGCACTACACTATGCCTTCCGCTCACGTCACCACCCCGCGCAACCCGGCCACCTTCGGGTGGCTCTCGGGTGCAAAATCGGACGAAGGCCGCCCACTTGGATTGAACACGCGTACCCGGCACCAATCGCTGTGAACGGCGGCGCAGCTTCCTCGACCGGCAAGCAGCTGAACAAGCGTTCATGCAGGGAGCCGTGCAGAAGCACGAGCCGGGGCGGATGGGTCGACGGTGGCGTCGGCCGCGCCTTCCGGCACGAGGATCAGCGTGGTGTCGAACTGAGGCGGGTCGTCCAATTGTTCAGACGCGCTTGCCCTCCGCATCGGTTACGACTCCGCCGCCTTCCTTGGTGCACGGACCTCTCTGCGGGTAGGCAATCGTCGGTCAGGTCACCGGTACCGTCCGCGGTCTGCATTAACTACCCTGGCTCACTGTCTTCGGAAGGCATGGCGGTCCCCCCTCCCATTGTTTTAACGTTACGTGGCAGGCTCAGCTGCCGTGGCACTCTTGTCGAAAGGCTTGTAGGCCAGCAACCGCAGCGCGTTGGCAACCACGAGCAAGGTAGACCCCTCATGGAAGATGACCGCCGTACCGATGTTCAGCCCTAGCACGGTTGCCGGAATCAGCACCGCCACGACGCCAAGACTCATCCACAGGTTCTGCTTGATGACGCGGCTCGTACTTCTCGACAGGCCCACAGCGAACGGCAATTGCGCCAGATCGTCGGCCATCAGTGCCACGTCGGCGGTCTCCAACGCAACATCGGAGCCTGCGGCACCCATCGCGATGCCCACGGTCGCGTTAGCCATGGCGGGTCCATCATTGACGCCGTCTCCCACCATCGCCACCTTGCCGTGCTCGGTGCGCAGTTTCTTGATCTCCTCGACCTTCTGCTCGGGCATAAGGTCTCCTTGGGCCTCGGTCAGGCCAACGGTTTGCGCAACGGCCTCGGCCACCTTCTGGCTGTCGCCGGAAATCATAATTAGCCGCTCGATGCCGAGTTTCCTGAGTTCGCCCATGACTCGGCCAGCGACGGGGCGCGGCGTGTCCATGACGCCGATCACGCCCAGGAAGCGCGCTCCCTTGCGGATGATCATCGTCGTATGTCCGTCGGCGATGAGTTTCTTGTTGGCCTCGTCGATGTCATCAGGGACGGTTGAATCAGACAGCTCCCTGAACAGAATCGGCTTGCCGATGTGGACAGTCTCGCCCCCTAACTGAGCCCGGACACCGCGCCCGGTGATGCTTTTGACATCCACAGCCTGCGGCAGATCGGTCTTGTCTCGCAGCCGTTCCTTCGCCCCGTTGACAATCGCCGCGGCGAGCGGGTGGTCGCTGTGTTCTTCCACCGCCAGCGCCACTGCCAGCAGTTCGTGCTCAGGCACGCCTTGAGCTGGGACCACCTCGGTGAGCTTCGGCTTCCCCTCGGTCAGCGTGCCGGTCTTGTCAAAGGCAATTGAGGTTAGCGTGCCCAGGTTCTCCAAAGGCCCACCACCCTTGACCAGCACACCGCTCCGCGCGGCGCGCGCTACGCCGCTGAGAACTGCACTGGGCACTGAGATTGCGAGCGCGCAGGGGCTGGCAGCCACCAACACGGCCATCGCCCTGTAGAAGGTGTGGGAGAATGGCTCATCGATAACAACACCAGCGCACAGCAGCAGACCGACCAACACCAGCACTGATGGCACGAAGATGCGCTCGAACTTCTCGGTGAACTGCTGTGTCGGCGAGCGCTGGGCCTCCGCCTCAGTGACCATCTTGATGACGCGCGCCATCGTCGACTGATCGGCCTTTCGGGCGACCATGATATCCATGGCGCCCGCGCCGTTGATCGTGCCGGCGAAGACGCGGCTCTCAGCCGCTACGCCCTCGAAGCGCCCGATTGTGATTCGGCCATCCTCGACGGGGCGCTTGTCGACTGGAACACTCTCGCCCGTGACCGGTGCCTGATTGACGCTGGAAGTGCCAACGACCACAACACCGTCCGCAGGCAGCCGCTCGTTGGGCTTCACGACGACGACGTCGCCTACTTCCAGCTTCTCCAGTGGCACAACCTCCGTCCCGGAATCGCGCCGCACCGTGGCCGTGTCAGGTGCAAGCTTGGTTAAGGCCTCGATGGCACGCCGGGCCCTACCCATGGCGTAGTGCTCGAGCGAATGCCCAAGGCTGAAGAGGAACAGCAACAAAGCGCCTTCTCCCCAGGAGCCCAGAGCCGCGGCACCCGCAGCCGCTACGAGCATGAGCGTGTCGATCTCGAAACGCTTGGCACGCAGGTTCTCGATGGCTTCTTGGATGGTGTAGTAGCCGCCGAAGAAGTACGAAACCACGTAGCAGTGGGTGGACAGCCATTCAAGACCGGTGCCGCGTCGCCCCACGAGCCATCCAGCCATCAGGAAGACTCCGGACAAGCAAGCAAAGATCAGCTCGGTCTTTTCGCCGAACAACCCGCCGTGTCGATGGCTGTGCTCGCCGCCCTCGTCTTTCCCGCAAGTGTGGTTGGCTCGCTGCAGCGCACGGTGGTCATTGGCAGCCGCCTTATGCCCTGCCGTGCCGGAATCTGCGGATGCCTTGCAAGAGCGGACCGCCGTGGTCGGCTGAACAGCCGGCGTTGCCCAATTCACAGAGATATCGAGTAAGGTCAGGCGCTGCGTGAGATCGGACTCGTCAGTGAGGGAACGGTCGTATTCGATGCGGACAACGCCGCTTGGCGATACGTCGGCCTCAATGATCCCACCGAGTGAGCGCAGCTGCTCAGCAACACGCCTGGTGGCACGCACATGCATCGGCGCATTCACTCGTCCCACAATGTGCGCGAAGCGGCCCGCCACAGCGAGCCCTTCAGACCGAATCAGCTCACGCAGCCTGCTTAGTGAGATCACGGCGGGGTCGTAGTGCACACACAACTGCGGCTCTCCTTCAGCCGCGCCAGTGATATGAGCCCCTTCAATGCCAGGCCTGTCCGCCAGCTTGTCTTGCAGGCGGCTCACGCAGCGGTCTTCGGCGCCATATATGTCCGGCAGAACCAACGGCAGATCCAGCCGCAGCTTCTGGATGTCGCTCATGAACGGCTCCATTTTCATACAAATGGCCAGCCGGCCCGGAAGGTTCACCGGCCACCAGGGTGCTCCATCAGCAAGAGAGTCTATCAGTCCGTTCCAATCGCCGGCAAATAGCGCCGGCTGCGCTGCCCGAAGCAGATGCTCCGAGCTGAGATCAGGATACCAATCAATCAGATAGGGGCCGACGTCGCGCGGGTCAGGACGTGAAATTCGCCAACTTCCATTACGTCCAGTCTCTTCCGGTCCGTGACCCGAACGGGTTATGGCGCCCCCCGCGTCTCGTCTAATCCCTCGCTGACAGGTTGAAGGTCGGCCGGGATAAGCACTTATGCGAAGGTTCGCATATTCACGAATCCCGGCGGACCCTCTACTAACTGTTACACGATGGTAAGTCGTTGTTTTGGTATGCACTTCCACTACGAACAGTTTGCCGCTCGCCAACATCGGAGCGCTCTAATTTTTGCCGTAGGTGCCCGCATCGCTCGAGTTTGCGCCCGACAAGGGGCCGCGGTTCGACACTATCAAATCCAGGCATTCCAATGCAGGGCCGAAATATCGACCGATTTCTTTCCTGCTTTCGATATTTCGACTACTATTGAAACATGGAAACAAACCAAACCATTGCCGCCCTCGCGGCACTCGCCCACGAATCCCGGCTCGCCGTCTTTCGTGCACTCGTGCAAGCGGGGCCGGAGGGCATGCCGGCCGGGCAGATCGCCACGCTGCTGGACGTGCCGCCGTCGTCGCTTTCCTTTCATCTGAAGGAACTGGCGCATGCACAACTCGTCACCAGCCGCCAGGAAGGCCGCTTCGTCTTCTACTGCGCGAACTTCGCCACGATGAACGGCCTGTTGGCTTACCTCACGGAGAACTGCTGCGGCGGCAATCCCTGCTCGCCTGCGGGCGCGTGTTCCCCGGTCAAGGAGCAACACTCATGAAGCGCTTCCATGTGCACATCAGCGTGCCGGATCTCGTTGACAGCATCCGTTTCTATTCGGCGCTGTTCGCCGCTGAGCCGACCGTCGTCAAGAGCGACTACGCGAAATGGATGCTCGACGATCCTCGCGTCGACTTCGCGATCTCGCAGCGCGGCGCGGCGCCCGGTCTAGATCATCTTGGCGTGCAGGTCGAAAACGATGCCGAGCTGGCGGAGATGCATACGCGCTTGAACGGCGCCGCGCTGCCGGTCGACGAGCAAATCGGTACGGCGTGCTGCTACGCCCGCTCCGACAAGTACTGGACGGTCGACCCGCAAGGCATCGCATGGGAAACGTACCAGACGCTCGGCGACGTCCCCACCTTCGGCGAATCCCGTAACGCGTCGGCGGCTGAATCGAATGCCGACGCTTCTGCTTGCTGTTCCCCTGCACGCGGCAAGCCGATCGGCGTGCCGGTGAAATCGTCCTGCTGCTGAGGTCCAACCATGAGCGACAAGCCCTACAACGTGCTGTTCATCTGTACCGGCAATTCCGCCCGATCGATCCTGTCCGAGGGACTGATGAACCGCCTTGGCGAGGGCCGCTTCGTGGCGTACTCGGCGGGCAGTCATCCGAAAGGCGAGGTGAATCCGTTCGCGCTGCGCGAGCTGGCGCGTTGGCAATTGCCGACCGAAGGCTACCGGAGCAAGAGCTGGGACGAATTCGCGGCACCCGGCGCACCGGCGCTCGATTTCGTCTTCACCGTGTGCGACAAGGCCACCGGCGAGGTGTGCCCGATCTGGCCCGGTCAACCGATCACCGCACATTGGGGTGTGCCTGACCCGGCCGACGTCGAGGGCTCCGACGAACAGAAACAGCAGGCCATGCACGACGCCGCGCTGACGTTGAAGCGTCGTATCGACCTGCTGCTGTCATTGCCGCTCGCCAAACTCGACAACGTCGCACTGCAAAAGTCCCTGACCGAGATCGGGCAAAAGTAACTTTGGATCGTCAACCCATGACCACGAACGTACTGATCCTCTGCACCCACAACTCGGCGCGCAGCGTGCTGTCCGAAGGGATGCTCAATCATTGGGCCGCGAAGCTCGGCAAGGACGTCCGCGCATACAGCGCCGGCAGTGCGCCGAGCGGTCGCCTCAATCCGTTCGCGCTGGAAGCGCTGACGACCGCTGGCGTCGACGTGAGCGGCTACCGCAGCAAGAGCTGGGACGAGTTCGTCGGCGATGGTGCGCCGGAGATGCGCGTCGTCATTACGGTGTGCGACAGCGCGGCCGCCGAGACGTGCCCGTACTGGCCCGGCAGCCCCGTCAAAGTGCATTGGGGCTACGCCGATCCGTCGAACGCGTTGGGCGGCGACGAAGGCAAGCGACTCGCCTTCGAACTCACGCGCCAGGCGATCGGCTATCGCATGCTGCAGTTGTTGGCGCTGCCGCTTGATCGCATGAGCAATGCCGAACTCCAGACGGCGTTGACCGAGATCTCGCAAAACTGACCATTCGCATGGCGGTCCGCTGAACCGCGCGGCCGCCGACGACTTCAAGACTGAACCCTATCCATGAACACGTCCAATGTCGCCCCGCCGGGCAAGGCCGTCGCAAAGCCTTCCATCAATTTCTTCGAACGCTACCTCACCGTCTGGGTGGCGCTGTGCATCGTCGCCGGCATCACGCTCGGCCAGGTGCTGCCCGGCCTGTTCCAGCAGATCGGGCGGATGGAATATGCCCAGATCAATCTCCCGGTCGGGCTGCTGATTTGGGTGATGATCATCCCGATGCTGGTCAAGGTCGACTTTGGCGCGCTGCATGAAGTGCGTCAGCACGTCAAAGGCATCGGCGTCACGCTCGTCGTCAACTGGCTCGTCAAGCCATTTTCGATGGCGTTTCTCGGTTGGTTGTTCATCCGCCATCTGTTCGCGCCGATGCTGCCGACGGACCAGCTCGACAGCTACATCGCCGGCCTGATCCTGTTGGCCGCAGCACCGTGTACGGCGATGGTGTTCGTGTGGAGTCGACTGACGGGCGGCGATCCGCTGTTCACGTTGTCGCAGGTCGCGCTGAACGACAGCATCATGGTGATCGCCTTCGCGCCACTGGTCGGCCTGCTGCTCGGCATGTCCGCAATCACGGTGCCGTGGGCGACGTTGCTTACGTCCGTCGTGCTCTACATCGTTATCCCGGTGATCATTGCGCAGATCCTGCGTAAGCGGCTGCTCGCGAATGGTCAGGCTGCATTCGATGCCGCGATGGCGAGGATCGGCCCTTGGTCGATCGCGGCGCTGCTGGCCACGCTTGTGCTGCTGTTCGCGTTCCAGGGCGAAGCGATCCTGAAGCAGCCTCTGGTGATCGCGCTGCTCGCGGTGCCGATCCTGATTCAAGTGTTCTTCAACTCGGCGCTCGCGTACTGGCTCAACCGCGCCGTAGGCGAGAAGCACAACATCGCGTGCCCGTCGGCGCTGATCGGCGCATCCAACTTCTTCGAGCTTGCCGTCGCGGCCGCGATCAGCCTGTTCGGTTTCCATTCCGGCGCGGCACTGGCTACCGTCGTCGGCGTGCTGATCGAGGTGCCGGTCATGCTGTTGGTGGTGCGCATCGTCAACCAGTCGAAGGGCTGGTACGAGTGCCGGACCTGACATGTCCACGCATGCACCCCGCCCGCACGCATGGCTGACGCCGTCGCTCGGGCTGACGCAGATCGTCGGCTGGGGTTCCATGTTTTACGCGTACGGCGTCCTGATGCAACCGATGCAGGACGAGCTGGGTCTGTCGAAGCCAGTCGTCGTCGGCGCCTATTCGGTGGCGCTGCTGATCTCGGGGCTGTTGTCCACGTCGGCCGGCAGCATCATCGACCGCGTCGGCGGGCGCGCCCTGATGGCGGGCGGATCGTTGCTGGCGGCGCTGATGCTTGTCTGCTTGTCACGGGTGAATAACGTGGTCGGGCTGTATCTCGTGTGGGCCGGCATCGGCGTTGCGATGAGCGCAACTCTCTACCAGCCTGCGTTCACCGTCATCACGCAGATATTCGGTAACGACTACCGCCGCGCGATCACGCACCTGACCTTGTTCGGCGGTTTCGCCAGCACGGTGTTCTGGCCGCTGACGCAAACGCTGTTGCAGCACGTCGGATGGCGCGACACATGGCAGCTCTATGCCGGCGCGAATCTGGCGATCTGCGTGCCCGTGCATGTCGCGCTGCCAAGTCGTTCACACGCACCGCATGGCGTGACGCCAACGCAAACGGAACAGCCGGCCGCTAACCTTGGCGCTGTCCTGCGCGACCCGGCCTTCTATCTGGTGACCGCGGCGGTCACGCTCAATGCGCTGGTGTTCGCCGCGATGTCGCTGCACATGATCGCGGTCTTGCAGGCGCATGGCATTTCCGCCGCGAACGCGGCATGGGTGGGGGCGCTGGTTGGGCCGATGCAGGTTCTCGGCCGCGTGCTGGAAACGACGATCGGCAAACGCGCGAGCACGCGCCAGGTCGGCATGGCCGCGATGGCGTTGCTGCCGCTTTCGCTGGTCCTGCTCTTTGCGTCCGGGACGTGGCTGCCCGTGTACGTTGTTTTCGCGGCGCTGTATGGCATCGGCAACGGCGTCATGACGATTGTCCGCGGTGCATTGCCTGCGGAACTGTACGGGCGAACCGCCTATGGCGCGATCAGCGGGGCGATGGCGACGCCCGTGCAGATTGCCATCGCCGCCGGTCCGTTCGTTGCATCACTCCTGTATGTCGCCGGGAACGGCTATCCCGGCACGCTATTGGCCCTGGCCGGCATCGGCGCGACAGGTGCGATCCTGTTCCGCTACGCGATCTTGCATTTGCGCCATCACGCTGTCCCTCTATCGAAGCAAGGAATCTCGACATGAGCAACATCACGATCTATCACAACCCGGATTGCGGCACGTCGCGCAACGCGCTGGCCCTGATCCGCAACAGCGGCGAGGAGCCTGTCGTCATCGAGTATCTCAGGACGCCCCCGTCGCGGGAAACGCTGGTCAAGCTGCTGGCCGATGCCGGCCTGACCGTACGCGAGTTACTGCGGGAGAAAGGCACGCCTTATGCGGAACTCGGTCTGGGCGATCCGAAGTGGACCGATGAGCAACTGCTCGACTTCATCGGGCAGCATCCGATCCTGATGAACCGGCCGATCGTGGTTACGCCGATCGGCACGAAGCTATGCCGGCCGTCCGAAGCCGTGCTGGATATCCTGCCGAACCCGCAGACGGGGCCTTTCACCAAGGAAGATGGCGAAGTCGTGATCGATGCGGAGGGCAAGCGTGTCTGAGCAATTGAACGACATGCCGCAGCTCGACGCCACGCTGTTCCGCGTGCCGGACGCCGCTCAATTGCGGCCGGCGACACCGTCGACGCATCCGCCTCGACTCCTGCTTCTGTACGGCTCGCTGCGCGAGCGTTCGTTCAGCCGTCTGCTGGTCGAGGAAGCCGAGCATTTGCTCACGGCGATGGGGGCCGAAGTCCGTGTGTTCAATCCGAGCGGCTTGCCGCTGCCCGATGATGCGCCGGAAAGCCATCCGAAGGTGGTCGAGCTGCGCGAGCTGGTGATATGGTCGGAAGGCATGGTGTGGTGCTCGCCGGAACGACACGGCGCGATGACGGGGATCATGAAATCGCAGATCGACTGGATTCCGTTGTCGGTCGGCGCAGTCCGGCCGACGCAGGGCAAGACGCTTGCGGTGATGCAAGTCAGCGGCGGTTCGCAGTCGTTCAACGCCGTGAACCAGATGCGCGTGCTCGGACGCTGGATGCGCATGCTGACCATCCCGAACCAGTCGTCGGTGGCCAAGGCGTTCGCGGAATTCGACGAAGCGGGTCGGATGAAACCATCGCCCTACTACGATCGTGTTGTCGATGTCATGGAAGAGCTGGTCAAGTTCACTCTGCTGACCCGAGATATCGGCCCGTATCTGGTCGACCGGTACAGCGAGCGAAAGGAAAGCGCCGAGGAACTGTCGAAGCGCGTGAACCAGCGAAGTATCTAGAATCCGGTCCAAGGAGTAAGGATGGAGATCCGCCCCGCCACTGTCGACGACCTAGCGTCGATCGAAACGCTGCTGCGTCAATGTGGCCTTCCCGTCGTTGGCGTCAGCGACCACTTGCGGAACTTCGTAGTCGCGACGGAAGGTTCAATGATGTGCGGATGCGGTGGCCTTGAGCACTATGGTGACGCCGCACTTGTGCGCTCTATTGCGGTAGCTGAACGTGCACGCGATTCTGGTCCGGGGCAACGTATCGTGTCGCGGCTCGTCGCCGAGTGTCATGCGCTACAAGTTCGGTCGCTTGTGCTGCTCACCACGACCGCGGAGCACTATTTCACCCGTCTAGGGTTCGTGCGCGTTGCGCGTGGCGACGTAATGCCCTTGGTGTTGGCGTCGAGCCAATTCCAAGGCGTATGTCCGGGATCGGCCGTCTCGATGTTGCGAGTTCTGTAGCCATTGACGGGAGCACCAAGGGATCGGTCCGACAAGGGGGATCTGCTTGCCTTCGATGCGATTTACCGGTGGTCGCCCCCGGTCAAAGATTATTGGCTGCCGTATTTCGCTTGCCAGCGCTTCATCTTCGTAATTTCTTCCTTTTGTGCTTTGACGATGCTTCGGGCAAGCCTTCTCATCTCAGGATCCTTGCCGTACTTCAGTTCGGCTGCCGCCATATCGATTGCGCCTTGATGGTGCGGAATCATGTGGGAAACAAAATCTTTGTCAGCGTCGCCGGTGTAGGTCTGTCCTTGCATCCTTCGCATCATCCTCTGGTCTGCACCCTTGAAGGCTTGTACAGACGCCGAATTAGCTTTAGTCGACTGCCCCATATTCATGTCTGGCATGGACGTGGCTTGCTGAGCACTCGTTGTACCGATCATCAGGCCGAGCGTTGCAATTACGTTGATGACGAACCACGGGATGGAAATTCGCGTTTGCATATTTACCTCCTGATGCATAAAAATTATGCTTTCGGGAAACGAACAATTTTTGCTGGTCGAACTTTTTCCACTTTCGACACTGATTCGAGGCTTCATGACGGCGCAATCCACGCTCCTGTGCCGCGCACTAGTACCCCTTCGAGGAGAATCCTCATCGTTCCCGCGGGAATTGCAAGTGGAACGTCGTACTGACGTCGTTACTCGAAACCTGGACTTGTCCCCGGTGCAGTTCCATGATCGATTTCACGATCGCGAGTCCCAGCCCGGCATTCTTCGAGGATCCATGACGTGACGCGTCGACACGGTAGAAGCGCTCAAAGATTCGATCAAGATGTTCCGGCGCGATAGGCCGTCCGTGGTTGGTCACTTCAACGACGACGTATTGCAGCGAGCGAGACGAGGCGAGTTTGATTGCCGTGCCTGCGAACGCATGGTCCAAAGCGTTGGATATGAGGTTGCTCACCGCTCGTCGAAAAAGCGTTGCATCCGCGACCACATGCGCGTCGCCGACGACGACAAAATTGACCCCCTTTTCGTCCGCAATGCTCTGATAATAGGACGCCAGTCGTTGCAGTTCCATCTCAGTATCAAGGTCCGATACCTTCAGGTGCAGGTGTGCATTCTCTGTACGTGCAAGGAACAGCATGTTCTCGATCATCCGTTGCAGACGTTCGCATTCTTCGATGTTCGAATCGATCAACGCCTCATATTCGTCGCTCGTTCTCGGTCGCGACAACGTGACCTGCGACGAGCTGATCACGTTGGCAAGCGGGGTGCGCATATCGTGGGCGAGGTCGGAGGAGAACTGAGAAAGGCGCACAAACGCACGTTCAAGTCGATCCAGCATTCGATTGACCGACGACGCGAGTTCGCGGAGCTCCATCGGACCGCCGCGAATGTCGAGTCGCTCGCTCAAATTGTGCGCTTCGATAATTGACGTCTGGCGGCCCAGACTTTCCACTGGACGAAGGCCTCGACGTGCGATCGCATAGCCCAAGCCACCGAGCAATATCGCGCCGACGGCGACCGCCAGCCAGATGTCGACGCGATAGCTTTTCAGAAGCGACTGCCGGTCGGTCGCGGTCCGTACAAGGGCGATCCGTACATCTTCGCCTGACGGCAGCCTGTCGCGCGCGAAAACACAGCGTGATGGCCCGATTCCCGTCGGATCGCACGTGTATGGAATACGAGGCGGACGGTCGCTCGAGGCGATCGACTTCAACGTCACGCCCGGCGCGGCCGTGTGCTCGATCAGCGAATTGTTTTGCCCGTCGTAGATCCCAAGATACACACCGGGATGCGAGAGCAGTACCTCGTGAAATACCGCAGGCGTTGCACGAATGGCCTGTACCGAACCGCTGGCGTGAGCCAACTGCAGAAACTGGCTCAGCTTGCCACCGATTTCGATGTCGTCGCGGCGCTGCAGTTCAATCGACAGGGACCGATACAGGTAAGCTCCAGTCAGCGCAAACGCTAGTCCTGCGACGACAGCGAAGGCGACGGTCAACCGAGTGAGCAGTGAGTAAGGTGCCGCCTTCCCCGTCATGAACGGTCCTCGAGCACGTATCCCATGCCCCGGATGGTATGGATCAGTTTCTTATCGTACGCGTTGTCGACTTTGGCGCGCAGGCGCTTGATCGCGGCATCGACCACGTTCGTATCGCTATCGAAATTCATATCCCAGATCTGCGAGGTAATGAAAGTACGCGTCAAAACCTCGCCCTCTCGTTCAGCCAGGAGTTGCAACAATGCGAACTCCTGTGCGGTCAGGTCGATGCGATTGTCGCCGCGACGCACTCGCCGCTTGAGGAGGTCAATCTCCATGTCCGCAACGAGCAGAATGTCCCGAATGCTCCGCGGTGCGCGCCGTAGCAACGAACGGATGCGTGCGAGAAATTCCGCGTAGGCGAACGGTTTGTGTAGATAGTCGTCTGCACCAAGTTCAAGCCCAGCGACCTTGTCCTCGATTGCTTCGCGGGCGGTCAGCATCAGCACGGGTGTCTGCTTTTCCGCGCGGAGGCGCTTCAGCACCTCGAACCCGTCCAGCTCCGGGAGCATGACGTCGAGCACGACGAGGTCAAAATTTTCATGCAGCGCGAGAAACAATCCGATTTTGCCGTTCTCGGCAACATCGACGGTATAGCTCGCTTCCGTCAGTCCCTTTCGGAGATATGACGCCATTTTCGGTTCGTCTTCGACTATCAGTATCCGCATGGGAGTGCAGTAGGACTGTCAACGGGTTCGACGCGGGGAGCGCTGCGCTCAGCATACGGCCGCGAAAGCGCGCAAAAAATGACGGCCGGATGACAATTTTTTCATGAATCTCCGAGCGCCGGAACAGCGAGAGCCGTCCACCGCCGCTGGATGAAAAAATGGTCATCTTTCGACCACGCCGTCGTCACGCATCGGCCGTTAAGCTAAATACCGGCTATACCGCTTGTGGTTACACCCGGACACGTTCTCGATGTTATCGTTTCGAACTGCTCGTGCTAGACTCCGCACCCATGTCATATTGGCGCAAACTCTTCGTCGTCGTGCTGTTGGCACTGAGCCTGCCGGTTCAGTCGTTCGCGGCTATCTCGATGAATTGCGTCGCTTCGCATGCCGAAGCCAGCGAAACGCCGATCGTGCATGCCGGGCAGTCCATGTCCGGGCATCATCGCGACATGCATGGAGCGGCGCTCGCGGCCGACGACCATCACACTTATCACCACGGCGGCGGTCATCACGCGCATTCATGTTCGACATGCGCAGCCTGCTGCTTCGGCACGGGATTACCCGCGGTTCCCTCCGTCGTCGTATCGTCGGACGTAACACGCGTCACCACCTCGATTCCGCCTTCTGCCGGTGTCGTGTCTTTCCTGACCGACGGCATCGAGCGACCTCCTCGCCACACCCTCGTCTGATTCTCCACCGCGGGTAATGCCCGCGATGTGCCATTCGTACTGACGGTCTTGCGTGGACCCGTCAGATGATTCACGACGAGAAAATTTATGCGACTGATTTCTGCGGCGCTGCTCGGCGCGGCGGCTTCATTGCCGACGCTCGTGCACGCCACCACAACGATTCCCGACCCGACGGATGCCGCGGCCTCGGTCCCGGCGATTTCGGCGCCGTCGGCCTTCAACGGCTATCGCCCCTACAACGACGCCGACAACCCGACCTGGCAACAACTCAATCAAGCGGTCCAGGAGAAGCCGGCCAAGGGCGGCATGACGCACGGCGGCGCAATGGGCCACGGCGGCGCCATGAACAAGCCCGCTGGCGACCATCAGTCGAATCATTCGCAGCATGGGGAGCCCGCCAAATGATGAAGCGACTCGTTTCAACGCGCATGGGTGCGGGCGTTTCCATCATGGTGTTTCTGGCTGGCTGCACCACCTTCTCGAAGGACGGTGGATTCGGTACGGTGTCGTCGACGGCTACGGAGCGGCTCGGTAAGGACGCGGTTATCGTCAAAACCGATGCCGATCGGGATGCAGTGGCGAAGCGAACGCAGGAATTGCTCGCCAAGCCGCTGTCGATGGACGATGCCGTACAGGTCGCCCTGCTGAACAACCGAGGACTGCAGGCCTCGTATGCGGAATTGGGGCTGTCGGAAGCCGATTTGGTCCAGGCCGGGCGACTGCCGAATCCAGGCTTCACCTTCAGCCGCACGCGAGCGGGCAACGGCGACCTGAGCATCGGCCGCACATTCTCCGCGAACGTACTCAGTATTCTGACGCTGCCTTTCGCTGCCCACATCGAGGGCCGACGCTTCGAACAGACGAAGCTCGAGACTGCCGATACGATGCTGAAGCTCGCCGCCGAGGCGCGGCGGGCGTACGTCAACGCGGTGGCCGCGGAGCAGGCTGCCAAGTACGCGGAACAGGTAAAAGATTCGGCCGACGCAGGCGCCGAACTCGCTTCACGCATGCGGCAGGCCGGAAACTTCAGCAAACTCGATTATGCGCGAGAGCAAGCCTTCTACGCGGACTCGGTCGCCCAGGCCGCCAAGGCCCGGCAGCAAGCCGTATCGGCCAGGGAGAAACTCACGCGCACGATGGGCGTATGGGGCACTGGTACGCAGTACACCTTGCCTGAGCGTTTACCGGACTTGCCAAAGGACCGCCCGGAACTGAAAGATCTTGAGCGGTTTGCGATGCAGAACCGGCTCGACATCCAGGCAGCGAAGCTGCAGACGCAAGGCGTCGCATCGTCGTTGGGCCTCAGCAAGGCAACGCGGTTCATCAACGCAATCGATGTTGGTTACCAAAACAACTACGAAACCGACAAGGGTCACGAGCACGGCTACGAAATCAGTATCGAGATTCCCATTTTCGATTTCGGCAGCGCCAAGGTCGCCCGCGCGGAAGCCATCTACATGCAGTCGGCGAACCGCCTTGCCCAAACGGCGATTGATGCACGATCGGAGGTCCGCGAGGCGTATTCCGCGTACGTGAACAGCTACGACGTCGCGAAACACTATCGCGACGAGGTTGTGCCGATTCGCAAGACGATTTCTGACGAACTTCTGCTCCGCTACAACGGCATGCTCGCCAGTGTCTTCGAACTGCTCGCCGACTCGCGCGAGCAAGTCGGCGCGGTGAACAGCTACATCGACGCGCTGAAGGACTACTGGCTCGCCGAAACGGATCTCCAGCAAGCGCTGGGCGGACGTTTACCGAGGGCTGGGGCCGAGCAAACCGAGCAGACGCCTCCGGGGCCGAATTCCGCACCGCAGTCCGCCCCGAGACCGGCAGCCCGGCCGGAGCCTGCCTCGACCGCGCAACCGGCGCATGAAACGCATTCGGAAGGTAAATAACATGGTGTCCCGTCGACAATTTCTCAGCGGCTCGGGGGCCGCAATCCTCGGCGCCGCGATGGTCAGCAAGGCCGGCGCGGCTTCGTTGCCGGAAGCACCGACCATGGCAAAGGCGACGATGCAGCCGCCGCTCGTGCCACCCAACGGTCGGCCATACACACCGGTCGCGACGTTGAACGGCTGGACGCTGCCGTGGCGCATGAAGAACGGCTGGAAGGAGTTTCACCTGACAGCCGAGCCCGTCGTGCGCGAAATGGCTCCCGGGATGAAGGCCAATCTGTGGGGTTATAACGGTCAGTCGCCTGGCCCGACGATCGAGGCCGTCGAAGGCGACAAGGTCCGCATCTTCGTCACCAACAAGCTGCCGGAGCACACCACGATCCACTGGCACGGGATGCTGCTACCGAACGGCATGGACGGCGTCGGCGGCTTGACGCAGCCGCACATCCCGCCCGGCAAGACGTTCGTCTACGAGTTTCAGCTCGAGAAGCATGGCACGTTCATGTATCACCCGCACGCGGACGAGATGGTTCAGATGGCGATGGGCATGATGGGCATGTTTATCGTGCACCCGAAGGACCGCAGCGTGATGCCGGTCGACCGCGATTTCGTGTTCCTGCTGTCCGCCTATGATATCGACCCGGGCAGCTTCACGCCGCGTGTGAACGAGATGACCGACTTCAACATGTGGACGTTCAACTCACGCGTATTCCCTGGCATCGATCCGTTGCCAATTCGGGCCGGCGACCGCGTGCGCATCCGGTTCGGCAATCTGACGATGACGAATCACCCGATTCACCTGCATGGCTACCACTTCGAAGTGGCGGGTACGGACGGCGGCTGGATCCCGCCGGCCGCTCGTTGGCCGGAGGTGACGGCCGACGTCGCCGTCGGCCAGATGCGCGCAATCGAGTTCACCGCCGATCGTCCTGGCGACTGGGCGTTCCATTGCCACAAGTCGCACCACACGATGAACGCAATGGGCCATAGCGTTCCGAACATGATCGGCGTGCCGCAGAAGGACTTGGCCAAACGCATCAACAAGCTCGTTCCCGACTACATGGCCATGGGCAGCACCGGTGGCGCAATGGGCGAGATGGAGATGCCGCTACCCGACAACACACTGCCGATGATGACCGGTACGGGCCCATTCGGGCCGTTGGAGATGGGCGGCATGTTCACAGTCGCCAAGGTCCGGCAAGGGCTCGGGCGGAACGACTATCGCGACCCGGGCTGGTTCAAGCATCCCAAAGGCACCGTCGCATACGAATACACCGGTGAACTGCCGGACAGTTGATTTACACAACAAGGTCGGGGCACGCCCGACCGTCGGTTTCATCACCTCAACTCTGGAGAAGCACGATGAAGAAAGCACTGTTCTCGATTGCAATAGGCTGCGCCCTGGCGTTCTCTGCGTCGACGTACGCGGCAGGCGACATGGGCAACATGGACATGAGCGGTGGCACAAAGCAAAGTACCGACGCGAAGAGCAGCATGTCGCACGGCGAGATCAAGAAAGTCGACACGACTGCAGGCAAGCTGACCATCAAGCACGGTCCCCTCGAAAACCTTGGCATGGAAGCGATGACGATGGTGTTCAAGGCCAAGGATCCGGCGATGCTGTCGCAGGTGAAGGTCGGCGACAAGATCGATTTCGTCGCCGAGGAAGTCAACGGCGCACTGACGGTCGTCAAGCTGCAGAAGCAGTGACGACAATCGACGGGGACGCGCAGCCGCGGTCCCTGTCTCATTCTTCGAGACGAGCAACAATATGAAGATTTTGACCCTCAGACATTTTGCCGGCCTCGCCGTCGCTAGTGCTGTTGCGTTCGCGCCCATCGCCGCGCTCGCACACGGCAAACTGGAAAGCGCAACGCCGGCGTCGGGCAGTACCGTCGACGTCGCGCCGGACGCATTGCGCCTGACCTTCAATGAAGACCTCGAGTCGACCTTCAGCTCGGTGAAAATCGCCGATGCTACGGGTGCGCCGGTGACGAAAGAAAAGGCGAAGATCGATGCGTCGAATCCGCGCGTCATGACGCTCGTCGTACCGAAGCTCGCGTCGGGAGCGTATACGGTTCAGTGGGCCGTCATGACTTCGGACGCGCACAAGACCAAGGGTACGTACACGTTCAAGGTGAAGTAATGAACGACGGGTTCCTGGGCATCCTGCGTCTGATCGCCGTAGCGATCCAGAACGTTGGCTTCGCCGTCATCGTAGGCGCGTTGCTCAGCAGTCAATGGCTCGCGCGCGGTGACTCCACGTGGCAAGCCGACGTGGGCCGACGGCTCGTCCTGACAGTCCGGATGGCGTCCACGCTTGCTCTGCTCGCGAGCGTGTTGTCGTTCTGGGCACATTGCGCGCTGATGAGTGAGTCAACGTTGCTTGAGGCCGGGCCCGCGGTGTGGTCGATGCTCGTGGGAACCGGCTTTGGACACGCGTGGCTGGTCGCTGCAGTTTTCATGGTTTGCGTGGTCGTGCTGGCATTGCTGCGATCGGGTAGCGATGGGAGTTTCCCGACCGGAATCTGGCTTGCTTTGGCCGCCGTAGCATTGGCACGCAGCAATGGCGGACATCCAGTCGATTCCGGACTCTTCAGCCTTCCGGTGTGGGTCGATTGGTTGCATTTGCTAGCCATCAGCGCGTGGGTCGGGCTCGTTCTCGTGACGACCTACGTCGTCATGCCGCGGCTGCTCGATGCCCCTGGAAGCGAACGGCAGACCAGTGCATCATTCGTGCAATCGCTGTCCGACACCTCGACGTACGCGTTGGTGATTTTGTTCAGCACTGGCGCATACAACGGCTGGCGAGGCGTCAGTACGCCGGCGAATTTGTGGACATCGACGTATGGACAGATCCTACTGCTGAAGTTCGTGCTCGTGCTGGTCGCCGCCGCGCTGGGCGGACACAATCGCTTCTTTGAAATGCCGACGCTAATGTCGACGCTGAAGAACCCTGCTCAAGAAGTCCCGACCGTGCCGCTTCGACGATTCAGTACGGTGCTTCACGTCGAGTCACTGATTTTGCTTGGTGTCTTGATGGTAGCGGCCGTGCTCGTATCGAGCCCGTTGCCGGGAACCACATAAATTCGTCGGTCCCTCCGTCCACGCAGGTGGTCTGTCACTCATGTGCGAGTTGCGCGTGAGCGGGCCATCTCTTTGCAGCCCGGCCCTCCAGCCGGGCTCTTTTTTCATTCCGCATTGCGTTTGGTCGACGATTCCAGATGAAGGACGCGTGACCAAAAGATCATATTCATGTCACGGCTCGATCAGTGGCTGCTCTCCACAATGACTTTCAATGGAGTCGCATGTGCGGTTCCATGCCTCGCAATGGAGAGAAAACATGAAACTTCAAATCGTCGCCGCCCTCATAGTGGTCGCCTGTGCCGCCACGTCCGCGTCTGCATTCGCTGATAGCGGGCACGGTTATCCCGACGTTACGCGAAACGGCAGCGTGGTATCGAACGAAAGCGTTGCTGCACCGGCAACGGCGCAAATTGAAAACACGGTATCGCGCGGCAAGACCCGAGAGCAGGTTCAACAGGAACTTATTCAGGCTTATCACGATGGTTTGCTGCCAACGAGCAAGCATGACTATCCGCCCAGCGAAGCGACTATCGCGCGCAACAAGGAACTCCATCAGTTAAGTGAGCCGAAGTGGGCCGCACAGCATTGAGGCACGCACCGTTGCGGAAAGCCAGGCGTTGCTCAGCCTGAACGTACACGACTCCGGCCATATTCCATGTGGAACGTAGGCTCGCCAGACCAGATAGAGGAGTTCACGCGATGAGACCGATACCCGGCATATGGATTTATGTGACGGCGATTACTACGGTCCTGGCTCTTGATGGATGTGCGAGCGCGACGGGCAATACGGATGGGAAGACGCGGATGCCGGACTCCCGTTCCGCAACGACCCGATTACCGAAGTCCTATCCGTGTCAAAATCTGCACGTGCGTTCGGCGAATTGCCCGCCGCGCTGACGGCAACGTGTGCCACGCCTCTTGCGTGCGCGATATCACCGACGCCGGGCGTGGCACGGAGCTGACCGTCTACTGAGCCATCGTCCGGCATTCCTGAGCGCAGCGTCGACAAACTTGTGCGCATTCTTTGCAATGCGCATGTTGATGTTTCTCGCATTCGGTTGCGCACGCGTCGCACAAAGTCGCGCAACTCGAGCAAACTGCCTTGACTTGCTTGCTGCCTCGCGCCATCGCTGCGGAAGCGAGGCGGCACAGCGTGGCGCAATCCAGGTCGAGTTTGATGCAGTCAATAAGCTGGCCGACTTGGGTCTCTTCAAGACACGCGGCCGCGCAATGATCGCAAGCGGTCGCGCAAGCGTCGCAGGCCGAGATGCATGTCTGGTATTGTTGATGTGCCATTTTGACTCTCCTATCGTGGACTGCCCGGATCGGGCCCGACTCGTCGCGCAAGCGTTGTACCCACATTCCGGATTAGCCCCACGCGGCTCCAGTGGCGGGGACGTTTCAGCGTTGAAACGTCAGTACAATTCCGATGTAATCACCGGCATCGGCGGACTATAATGCTGGCTATGAAATTGCTCCGGACCTTCATCCTGTCGCTGCTCTGCGCGGTGCTGCCCATCAGCGGGCTGGCAGCCAGTGGCTTGACCGGTGAATGTCCGATGCAGCAAACCATGTCCATGGGCGCGGATGCCAGCATGTCCGGCGATATGCCGGGCTGCGATTTGATGAAGTCCTCGTCCGTCGATAAAGCCAAGGCCAAGAGCGTGTTCTGCAAAGTGACTGCGGATTTCGGCGATGGTGATCAATCGTTTCGGCGAACGTGATCAGTCTGGAAGGTGGTGTTGCGCGGTCAATGGATTATAGCGACGGTGATCACGA
>NZ_JAHACR010000025.1 GCF_018375725.1 Burkholderia sp.
CGATCGTCGTCTCGCGCTTGTTCGTGATGCCGATCGCGGCGATCGACGTGCCGTTCAGGCCGGTGCGCGTGACGGCCTCGGCGGCGACGCCGGCCTGCGTCGACCAGATTTCCTGCGGGTCGTGTTCGACCCAGCCGGGTTGCGGGTAGATCTGCTCGAATTCCTTCTGTGCGATCGACACGATGTTGCCCTGGCGATCGAACAGCATCGCGCGTGAGCTCGTCGTACCCTGGTCGAGCGCGAGGATGTACTGGTCCTGCATGTCTCTCATCTCCGTCCGTGATTGGCTTAGTTGTGATTCGCGCCGCATGAGGCGGCGCGTGGGTTGAGTCGAAAATCCTGTCAGGCGTGATGCGCGAGCGAGGCGGCGAACCATGCGTCGAGCGCGGCGGTCACGTCGTCGAGCGTGCCGGGCGCGACGTGCAGCCCGAGCTTCGAGCGGCGCCACAGCACGTCCTGTGCGCAAGTCGCCCATTCGACGTCGCGCAGATAGCGAAGTTCGGCTTCGTGGATATCCGGTGCGATTGCGGGGCCGAGCGCGGCGAGCGACGTCGCCTCGCCGACGACGCGCGCGGCGCGCGTGCCGTACGCGCGCGCGTAGCGGCGCGCGAGCGCGGCGGGCAGCCACGGGTGGCGCTTCGCGAAATCGGCCGCGAACGCGTCGAAATTCGCGCCGGCGATGTCGCCGCCCGGCAGCGCCGCGCCGGCTGTCCATGCCGGCGTGTCGCGGCCGAGCGCGCGGCAGAGCATGTCGCCGGCTTCTTCGGCGAGCTTGCGGAACGTCGTGATCTTGCCGCCGAACACCGACAGGAGCGGCGCGCCCGCGCCGTCGTCCATCTCGAGGCGGTAGTCGCGCGTGACGGCCGATGCGTTGGCCGCGTTCTCGTCCTCGAGCAGCGGCCGCACGCCCGAATAGGTCCAGCGGACGTCGGCGGGCGAAATCTGGCGCTTGAAGTAGCGGTTGATCGAGTCGCACAGGTATTGCGTCTCGTCGCGGTCGATCGCGACTTTCGCCGGATCGTTCGTGTATTCGACGTCGGTCGTGCCGATCAGCGTGAAGTCGCGCTCGTACGGAATCGCGAAGATGATCCGCTTGTCCGGGTTCTGGAAGATGTACGCATGATCGTGATCGAACAGGCGGCGCGTGACGATGTGGCTGCCCTTCACGAGCCGGACGCTGTGCTGTGCGCCTCGGCCGAGCGCGCCATGCAGCACCTCGCCGACCCACGGGCCGGCCGCGTTCGCGATCGCGCGGGCGTGCACGACGCGGATCGAGCCGTCCGCGTGCTGGAGCCGCGCTGCCCATTCGCCATTCACGCGTTCGGCGGACACGAGCCGGGTGCGCGTCAGAATCTCGGCGCCGTGCTCCTTTGCGTCGAGCGCGTTCAGCACAACGAGGCGTGCGTCGTCGACCCAGCCGTCCGAATAGACGAAGCCGCGCCTGATCGAATCGATCAGCGGCGCGCCGGCCGGATGGCGGCGCATGTCGATGCCGCGGGAGCCGGGCAGCAGCTCGCGCTTCGCCAGGTGATCGTAGAGGAACAGACCGAGACGGATCAGCCACGCCGGGCGCAGGTTCGGCATGTGCGGCATCACGAAGCGCAGCGGCCACATGATGTGCGGCGCCGCGCGCAGCAGCGTCTCGCGTTCCTGCAACGCCTTGCGTACGAGCCCGAATTCCTTGTACTCGAGATAGCGCAGGCCGCCGTGAATCAGCTTCGTGCTGGCCGACGATGTGTGCGACGCGAGATCGTCCTGCTCGCAGAGGATGACCGACAGGCCGCGGCCGGCTGCATCGCGCGCGATGCCCGCGCCATTGATGCCGCCGCCGACGACGAGCAGATCGTAGCGATTCGGTTGGGTCACCTGCTGTCCTTATCGTCTGATGGAAATGAGTGAACACAAAATGTTCGGATTCGAAATCTAACGAACGAATTCGAAAATGTAAAGTTCGAAAAAGAGGGGCGGGTGGCGCGTCGCGCGATCCCGGACGATACTTGTCGAATCGATCGTTCGAAGAGGTGAATCATGCGGATCTGGATGACGGCCGGCGCGCTTGCCGTTCTGGCGGGATGCGCCGCCGGCACGCCGCCGCTCGGCGGCAACTGGCGGGCGCCGTCGTTCGCGGCCCTGCAGACGTCGTGCGGCGGAGCGGCGCGCGACTGGGGAGCGGACGCACAGCCGGTCTATTCGGCGCTTTACGATGCGTATGTCGCGAAGCGGTATCGCGGGCTGTCGGATTCGAACTATTGTTCGTTCGTAAACGAACTTTCGGCGCGCTATGTGGCGCCGGACGCGGTGGGCCGTGCCGGCTGGGTGACGTATCTCAACGAGGCGCGCGCGAACGCGATCAGCTGGCGCGCAGCGGTCGATCCGACGCTGCGCGGCGGGTAAGCTTGGCGTTTCGGGACGGCCTGCGCAGACCCCAGATCAGCGGGGGCAGGCTGGCGTGGCGATACGCGGCCGGCTGCCGTCTGGCGCGGCCGGATCAGGAATAGCGATACTTGATCGATCGCAGCGCCGCGTCGCCGGTTTCGGTGACGCAGTATTTGCGGCCCGAACCGAGGCTTTCGAGGCGGACGAGCTGCTGCTCGAGCAGCGCGTCGAGTTCATCGCGATCCATGTTGGCCTGATCGGGAGCATCCTTCACAAGCAATAGCGTGGCGAATTCATGCGGACTCAGCATTGTTTCTCTCCATGACAACCGGACTGCTCATGCATCCGGCTCGAGCGACCGGTGCACAAGATACCCAGCGAGGTGTGACTCAGGGGGGAAAGCTGCTTTCGCCGGCCTCACGTTCGCGCACACTTCGGGGGCGCGGACGAGACGGGCAAACGGGCCGGGGAACTGGAGTCTAGTCGAGTGCGCGGGCAACGCCAAATCGTGCCCCGTTAATTTTCCGATTGACAGCCGCGCCCGCCAGAAGCGGTCCGGCATTGTAGCCAACTTCTTGATTTCACTTGAACTTTGGGGTGCGGCGCAGCATCGCGCCGATTACTCGGCGACGTACACCTGAGTGCCCGCCGCGGCGACCGTTTCCGCCATGTCCGGTGGCAGCGGCTTGTCGGTGAAGAGCGCATGGACCTGGCTCAGGTGACCCTGGCGGACCAGTGCCGGCCGGCCGAATTTCGAGTGGTCGGTGACGAGGTAGACGGTGCGTGCGTGCTGCATGATCGCTTCGGCGACACGCACCTCGCGCGTGTCGAAGTCGCGCAGCGTGCCGTCGGTCTCGATCGCCGACGTGCCGATGATTGCGTAGTCGACCTTGAACTGGCGGATGAAGTCGATGGCGAGTTCGCCGACGATGCCCTTGTCCCACGGTCGCACGATGCCGCCCGTGATCAGCACTTCGCATTCCGGGTAGCCGCTCATCATCGACGCGACGTTCAGGTTGTTCGTGATCACGCGCAGGCCGTGATGACGGTTCAGTGCGCGCGCAACTTCCTCGGTCGTCGTGCCGAGATTGATGAACAGCGATGCCTGATCGGGGATATGCGAGGCGGCGAGCGCCGCGATGCGCCGCTTCTCGTCGTGGAACATCCGCTGGCGTGCGGTGTACGACACGTTCTCCGAACTGGTCGGCAGGCTCGCGCCGCCGTGATAGCGGCGCAGCAGGTTCAGGTCGGCGAGCCAGTTCACGTCGCGACGGATCGTCTGGGGCGTCACCGCGAAATGCGCGGCGAGATCGTCGACGGTCACGAAGCCGTCGCGCTGCACCCATTCGAGCAGTTCCTGCTGGCGCGCGTTGAGGGTGAGGCGAGGATCTCGGGTCATGGCTCGGCTGCAAAGTCGTAAAGACGGAGCGGGTATTGTAAGGGTGTTCGGCTGGCACGCCGGGCACGGGTTGGGAGCCTATTCATGCGGCCGGCGTCTGGATTCATGTAACAAATGAATTTGCGTGATCGCACCGATCGCGCTGCAATGGCGGATCGCACGCATCCGCGCGCCCACTCCGCTTTCGACGAGGTGTATCCGATGACCCGCTTCAACTGGCACAACCCGTATCCGACGACGCGCATTCCGGTGTTCGCGCGCAACGTGGTGTCGACGTCGCATCCGCTGGCCGCGCAGGCAGGCCTGCGGATGCTGTGGAAAGGCGGCAACGCGGTCGATGCGGCGCTGGCGGCCGCCGCTGCGATCACGGTCGTCGAGCCGGTGTCATGCGGATTGGGCGGCGACGCGTTCGCGCTCATATGGGATGGCCGGCAGCTGCACGGATTGAATGCGTCGGGCGTAGCACCGGCTGCATGGAGCGTCGATTACTTCCGCCGCCGCCACGGCGAGGATGCGCACGGCATCGCGCGCAAACCCATGCGTGGCTGGGATACGGTCACGGTGCCGGGCGTCGTCGCGGGCTGGGAGGCGCTGCACGCGAAATTCGGCTCGTTGCCGTTTGCGGATCTGCTGGAGCCGGCGATCGAGATCGCCGAGCGCGGCTACGCGGTGTCGCCGATCGTCGCGCACAAGTGGGCGGCCGCGGTGCCTGAACTGCGCGGGCTGCCGGGCTTCGCGGACACGTTCATGCCACGCGGGCGCGCGCCGGAAGTCGGCGAGCGGGTCTGCCTGCCCGGCCATGCCACGACGCTGCGCGCGATCGCAAAGGATAGCGCGCGTGCATTCTACGAGGGCATGCTGGCCGAACGGATCGCGGCGTTCGCGCGCGATGGCGGCGGCGCGCTGACCGAAGCCGACCTGCGCGCGTACCGGCCGGAGTGGGTCGAGCCGATCGGCAAGCGCTATGGCAGCTATACGTTGCACGAGATTCCGCCGAACGGGCAGGGGATCGCCGCGCTGATCGCACTGGGAATTGCCGAGCATGCCGGCGTGACCGAATGGCCCGTCGATTCGCCGCGGTCGCAGCACTTGCAGATCGAGGCGATGAAGCTCGCGTTCGCGGACGTCTACCGTTACGTCGCCGATCCGCGCGCGATGGACGTGACGCCTGAGGAGATGCTCGACGATGCGTATCTCGCCGAGCGCGCGAAACTGATCGATCCGGATCGGGCGACGCACTTCGGCTCGGGCCGTCCGCGTTCGGGCGGCACGATCTATCTGTCTGCGGCCGACGAGCGCGGGATGATGGTGAGCTTCATCCAGTCGAACTACATGGGTTTCGGCTCGGGCCTCGTCGTGCCGGGCACGGGCATCGCGCTGCAGAACCGCGGGCACGGCTTCTCGATGGATCCGGCGTCGCCGAACGTTGTCGCGGGCGGCAAGCGGCCGTTTCACACGATCATTCCGGCATTCGTCACCGAAGCGGTGAACGGCCGCACCGAAGCCGTGATGAGCTTCGGCGTGATGGGCGGCGACATGCAGCCGCAAGGGCATCTGCAGACGATCGTGCGGATGCTCGGCTACGGCCAGCAGCCGCAGGCCGCGTGCGATGCGCCACGCTGGAAGGTGAATCGCGACTTCACGCTCGACGTCGAACCGGGCATGCGCCGCGCAACGGTCGACGCGCTCGCCGCGTGCGGCCACACGATCAAGTCGATCGACGATCCCTACATGGATTTCGGCTCCGGGCAATTCGTCTGGCGGCTCGATCGCGACGATCCGGAGCGCGGCTACGTGGCGGCGAGTGACAGCCGGCGCGACGGGCTGGCGGCCGGTTTCTGACGATTCGTTCCCAGTCGCATGGGGAAGGGCGGCCTGCGGGCCGCCATTTTTTTGCGGCGCGTATTCGAGCGGCGCGTCTAAACGACAGGCAATGCGGTACGGAACTGCACTTGTCCGGCATGGTCAGTGCTTTGAAGCAGGATCATAAAAGTCCGGCTAAGATGGCTGAATGGCATGGCCGGTCGTGTTCGACACTGGCAAGCGAGGCAGGCCCGGCTGGACTGCCTCGGCCGGGAGGGCCCGACCGGACAGACTCGAATAACGGTTAGCAATGCGCCGCATTCCGTGCGGTCGTCGCGCGCGCCGCACGCGTGGACGGCGGCCTCACGCGGCGGCTGGGAGTGCAATACCATGCAAACGAGAACGGCGCATGTCATGCCGTGGCGTATCGAAGACATCGACCTGACGCGGATCGATCGTCAGCGTGCGGCGGCGAACGAGGATTTGCTGCTGTTGCTGTGCGCGGCGTCTTTCATCGAAAGCGGCTCGGATCTCTACACGAGCAATCTGAGCGAGTTCTTCAACGACGATCCGGAAGTCTCCGCGTGGCTCAACCATGCATGGGAGCACGAAGAACTGCAGCATGGCCGCGCGTTGAAGGCGTACATCGCGCACGTGTGGCCCGAGTTCGACTGGGATACGGCTTTCGCCAATTTCTTCGACGAGTATTCGAAGACCTGCTCGGTCGATGCGTTCGAGAAGACCCGCGCGCTGGAGATGGTCGCGCGCTGCGTCGTGGAGACAGGCACGGCCACGCTGTATCGCGCGATCAACGAATGCTCGGACGAGCCGGTGCTGAAGGAAATCACCGACAACATCCGCACCGACGAAGTGCGTCACTACAAGCACTTTTTCAAATATTTCAAGAAATACAACCGACTCGAAGGGAATGGCCGGCTCGCCGTGCTGGGTGCGCTGATGCGCCGCGTGCTGGAAATCAAGAACGAGGATTCGGAGATCGCGCTGCGCCACGTGTTCGCGATCCGCTATCCGGAGCGCGTCGGCGACAGCCACTACCACCGTGAACGCACGGCGCGCGTGAGTGCGCTCGTGCGACGCAATCTGTCGGCGGACATGTGCGTGAAGATGCTGCTCAAGCCGCTCGATTTGCCCGCGAAAATCCAGCCGGGCGTCCACTATCCGCTCGCGAAGATCACGCAGCACGTATTCTTTCGCTGATCCCGCGCACGCTGCGGCGCTGCGCTGGTACGCTTTCGCGTTTCCGACTCGCCGAGGCCGCACATGACCGATTCGCATCGCCACGCGCTCGAGCAATGGACGTTCGATGCGTGGCCGCCGGCCGTCCTCTCGTTATTCGATGGCACCGCGCTCGACCACAAGGCCGACGTCGCGGCATCGCTGATCGTTGCTACCGGCGATGGCCAGTTGCGCACGACGCTGTTGAGTGCGGGTGAAGTGTTGGCGCACGATGCGCGCAGACTGCTGTTCGCGCTCTGGCCGCATTCGCGTGCGGCGAAGGCGCTGGCGGAACGGCGCATGGCTGCGCTGACGCTCGTCGCGGACGGCGCGTTCTTTCAGGCTCAGTTGAAGGTCGAGCCGCTCGAAGGCGACTTCGGCGGCCTCGCGGGGTTCGCCGCCACGATCGAGCACGGCGATGCGCAGCGGGTCGGCTACGCGCGTCTCGCAACGGGCGTGACGTTTGAGCTGGCAGGCGATCGCGCCGCGGTGCTCGCACGCTGGCAATGCCAGATCGAGCACCTGCGGCGCGCCGCCGCGCGGCTTCAGTGACCGCGCTGGCCGCTGCGCGACGAGCGGTTGCGGTTCGCGTGCGTGGCGTTGGCGGCCGCGGGACGCGCGCCGCTGCCGCCGGCCGGACGCGCACCATTGCCGCCCGTGCCCGGGTTGCGCGGCTTGGCGGCCTTCTGCTGCGCCGGCTTCGGCTGCGCCGCGCCTTCGCGTTTCGCGGCCGGCTGGCCTGACGCGCCGCCGCGCGGCGGGCGATGGCCGCCGCCGCCGGCGCCGCCGGCACGCTGGCCGCGGCGCTGCTGGATCGGCTCCGGCTTCGCATTCGGATCGGGCTCGAAACCCGGAATCACTTCCTGCGGAATCTCGCGCTTGATCAGCCGTTCGATGTCGCGCAGCAACTGCTTCTCGTCGACGCACACGAGCGACACGGCTTCACCCGTCGCGCCCGCGCGGCCGGTACGGCCGATCCGGTGCACGTAGTCTTCCGGCACGTTCGGCAGGTCGAAGTTGACGACGTGCGGCAACTGGTCGATGTCGATGCCGCGTGCGGCGATATCGGTCGCGACGAGCACCTGCAGCGTGCTGTTCTTGAATTCCGCCAGCGCGCGGGTACGCGCCGACTGGCTCTTGTTGCCGTGGATCGCCATCGCGCTGATGCCGTCCTTCGTCAGCTGTTCGGCCAACCGGTTCGCGCCATGCTTGGTGCGCGTGAATACGAGCACCTGGAACCAGTTGTGCTCGCGGATCAGGTGCGTGAGCAGCTCGCGCTTGCGGTCGCGGTCGACCGGATAGATCTTCTGCGCGACCGTTTCCGCCGTCGTGTTGCGACGCGCGACTTCGATCAGTGCGGGCGAATCGAGCAGACTATCGGCGAGCGCCTTGATCTCGTCGGAGAAAGTGGCCGAGAACAGCAGGTTCTGGCGGCGCGGCGGCAGCTTCGCCAGCACGCGCTTGATGTCGTGGATGAAGCCCATGTCGAGCATCCGGTCGGCTTCGTCGAGCACGAGGATGTCGAGATTCGACAGATCGATCGTCTTTTGCTGCATGTGATCGAGCAGCCGGCCCGGCGTCGCGACGACGATGTCGACGCCGCGCTTCAGCGCGTCGATCTGCGGATTGATGCTGACGCCGCCGAACATCACGGTCGAGCGCAGCTTCAGGTACTTGCTGTAGGCACGCACGCTTTCCTCGACCTGTGCTGCGAGTTCGCGCGTCGGCGTGAGGATCAGTGCGCGCACCGCGCGCTTCGCGCCGCGGTTGTCGGCGTAGAACGTGTGGAGACGCTGCAGGATGGGCAGCGTGAAGCCGGCGGTCTTGCCGGTGCCGGTCTGCGCGCCCGCGAGCAGGTCGCCGCCGCCGAGCACGGCGGGAATCGCCTGCGACTGGATCGGCGTGGGCGACGTGTAGCCCAGCTCGTTGACCGCCTTGACGAGCGGTTCGGCCAGGCCGAGAGATGCAAATGACATAAATACGACTCTTGAGTTTTATGATCGGCGATGCGTCGCGCGGCCGGCGCGAGGTGCATCGCAAAAAAACAAAAGGGCGCGGCCGCGGTTTCCCGCAGCCGCGCCCCGATAGCGTCGCCCGATGCTTAGTCGAGCGGCGCGGAACGCAGGTCGCTCACCTGTTGCGGCGAGATCGGCGTCCCGTTGTTGCCCCAAGACATGCGGATGTACGTGACGACCGCCGCAACTTCCTGATTCGACAGCGACTGTGCGAACGGCGGCATCCCGTACGGGCGCGGATTCTTGAAGGTGCTCGGCGGATAGCCGCCATTCAGCACCATGCGGATCGGGTTGACCGCGGATTCCATCACGATCGAATGGTTTTGTGCAAGCGGCGGGTAGGCCGGCGCCTTGCCTTCGCCATTCGCGGCGTGGCAGGTCGCGCAGTTGTCCGCATAGATCTTCTTGCCCTGATCGAACAGCGCGTTGCCGAACTGCTTCGACGGCTCGTACTGCATGTTCTTCGGGGCTTCGGCCTTCTGCGGGATCGACTTCAGGTAAGTCGACATCGCGCGGGTGTCCTCGTCGGTCATGTACTGCAGACTGTTGTGGACCACGTCCGCCATCGGGCCGAACACCGCGCCCTTGTTCGATACGCCGGCTTGCAGGAGGTCGGACAGTTCCTGGACGTGCCAGTCGCCGAGACCGAGCTCCTTGTCGTTCGTGAGTGACGGAGCATACCAGTTTTGCAGCGGGATCAGGCCGCCCGCGAACGCTGCCGAATTCACCGGGCCGCCCATCATGTTGATCGACGTATGGCACATGCTGCAGTGGCCGAGGCCTTCGACGAGGTAGGCGCCGCGGTTCCATTCGACCGATTTGGTCGGATCCGGCTTGTATTCGCCTTCCTTGAAGAACAGCGTGCGCCAGCCGATCAGCAGGTTACGGTTGTTGAACGGGAACTTCAGCTCGTGCGGACGGCTCGGCACCGACACCGGCGCGACCGAGCGCAGGTACGCGTAGATCGCGTCCGAATCCGCGCGCGTGACCTTCGTGTAGCTCGCGAACGGGAAACCCGGGTAGAGCAGGCTGCCGTCCTTCGAGCGACCCGTGTGCATCGCGCGATAGAAGTCGTCCGACGTCCACTTGCCGATGCCGTTCTGGTCGTCCGGCGTGATGTTCGGCGTATACATCGTGCCGAACGGCGTCGCCATCGGCAGGCCGCCCGCGAACGGCTTGCCGCCGCGCACGGTGTGGCAGGCGATACAGTCGCCGACGCGTGCGAGGTATTCGCCCTTCTTGACCAGCGCGGCCTGGTCGGCCGGCGTGGCCGCGACGGCGGCATTGCCGTGCAGCGTGTCGTTGCCCGGCCACAGGACGGGCACGAGGGCCGCTGCCGCGACGATCGCGACAGCCGTGAGTGCAAACAGGGACTTGCGTTTCATTTAGTCTGTCTCCCTTGCCTTATTGCGGTTCGCTGCCGCAGGCGAGCGGAGTCTTCATCGAACGGGCCGGAGCCGGCACCGGGTTGGCGGGCGCCGGTTGGGCGGCAAGCCATGCCGTCACGGCGGTCACGTCTTCGTCGGAAAGCTTGGCGGCGATGTCGTGCATGCAATCCGGAGCCTTGGCGTGGCGGTTGCCGGAACTCCAGGCGCCGAGCTGCGCGCTCAGATAGTCGGCGTGCAGGCCGACGAGACCGGGGATCGCCGGCTGCATGCCGGTCAGCGTTGCGCCGTGGCAGGCCACGCAGGCCGGCAGCTTGCGCGACGGATCGCCCTGTTCCGCGAGCTGCTTGCCGCGCGCGAGCGTCGCGGCCGGCAGCGACGGCTTCGCCGGCGCCGGGTACGGCGGACGCTCGGCCGAGAAGTGCTCGGCGATCGCGCGGAGGTAATCGTCGTTCAGGTACGTCAGCAGATAATTCATCGGCGGGTACTTGCGGCGGCCGTCACGGAAGTTGACGAGCTGGTTGTACAAGTACTCGGCCGGCTTGCCGGCAAGACGCGGGAAATAATCGTTGTCGGTGCCCTGGCCGTGGACGCCGTGACAGGCCGTACAGCCGCGCACACGCTCGGCCATGGTATCGGGCGCCTTGAGCGGCGCTTGCTGCGCGTGGGCTTGCTCCGTGGGCTTGGTCTGCGCTTGGGCAGCGCTCGTAAGGCCCGCTCCGCCGATCAAGAGAACGGCAAGCAGCGGACGGAAGAGGCGTCTTGAAGACACACGAGACTCCATGATTATTCGTCGGGGACCTGTCCGGGCTACGATCGGCTCGGCATGTCGGCAGGGGCAGCCGGGCTGCTGCGCCGCGGCATTCTATCACCGATGAATGGTGTCGGCTATTTGACAAAGTGACACTGTCCCGTGTCTTCGCGTCTGTTGCGACAATTTGTCGCGTATTTGGCGGGGCAGTCGTGAACCGATATGCGTTTTGTCCATCGAAGACCGTACACTCGCGGGTCGCGCGGCGCCGCCTCCGTCGCAAATCCTTGCCACTCCTCGTTTTCCGGATTCATCGATGACGCTTTTTACCGTGCCGTTGCCCGATTTCCCTTGTCCGTTCCCGCTCCAGGCTGCTGCTGCGACGTTCCGCGCGTGCTGTCGCGGAGGGCGTGCGCAATGAAGATCGACAGCTTGTGGATCGGGCAGGTCGCGCTCGCCGCGCTGATGGACGCTGCGTTCGCGACCGCGGCCGGTTCGGCGCTCCTGAAAGGATGGCTCGCGAAAGACGGTGCGCGTGCGGTCGTGTCGCCATCGCATCTTTCGTGGTTGCGTGCGCAACATTCGCTTGTGGCCGCGGCGGCGGCGCTCGTGCTCGCGGATCTGGGCTGGCTGGTCTATCAGGCCGCGTCGATGAGCGGCGCGGGGCTGTCCGGCGCATTCGGGGCGATGCCGGCGATGCTGATGCAGACGCATGTCGGTCTCGCGTGGTGCGTGGCGTTCGCCGGCGCGTTGCTGCTGTTCGCGACCGCACTCGCGCGCCCGGAAGGGCCGCTCGCATATGCGGTGCTGTGGATCGCGGTGATCGTGGTCGCGGCCGGCAAGGCGTCGGCCGGTCACGCGGCCGATACCGGATCGTTCTCGGCCGCCATCGGGGTGCAGACGCTGCATCTGCTCGTCACTTCGGTGTGGGCCGGCCTCGTGCTCGCAGGCGGCCTTGCGGTGCTGCCCGCGCTTGGCGCGTCGGTCGCGCGCGGTGCGCTGATCCGCGTCGCGCAGCGGCTGTCGCACACATCGATCGTCGCGGTCGTGCTCGTACTCGGCACCGGCGCGCTGAATGCTGTGCGCGGGCTCGGCGGGGCGCTCGCGCCGCTCGACGGCAGTACGTGGGGCCGCGTGTTGCTGCTGAAGATGCTGCTGGTCGCGCTTGCACTGGTGCTCGGCGGCCTGAACCGGTTCTCCGCGCTGCCGCGGCTGCGCCGCACGGCGTCGACCGAGGACGCACACACGTTCCGCAATATCCTCCATCTTGAAGCGCTGACGATGATCGGCGTGGTCGTCGCGGCAGCGGTGCTGTCGTTCAGCGTGCCGGGCTTCGCCGCGCTCGGCTGAGTCCCGCCGGCATCGCAACGACGCCGGGCGTCCCGCTGTCATGCGCCCGGCGCGCGCCGGCCTGAAGGATGCGCGCGGGCGTCGGCGATCCGCCGCGGATCGAGCCGACTGCGCGGCGCGCCATCCGCACCGCGCCTACGACGGTTTCGCACCGGCCGCCTTCGGCGCTGCGACCTCGGCCTGCGGGCCGACCGGCGCCGGCTTTTCGATCAGCGGCGCGAGCGCCGGCGCCATCGATTTCAGCAACTGCACCGCCATCGCGCTCGTGAAGTCGTAGCGTGCCGCGTAGGGCTCGTGCGCGGTGGCCGTCAGCACGCCGAAGAAGCGGTCGCCGAGCACGAACACGAACGTGCCGCTGCGATTCACCTTGCGCGACTCGATCAGCCGCGCGCCGCGCGCATAGACGTTGAAGCGCTGGTCGCCGGTTCCGGTCTTGCCGTAGACATCGAGTGTCCTGCCGTCCGGCAGCGTCATGCCGCCCGCGAGCCGGCGCGCGGTGCCGTTCTGCACGACGTCATGCAGCAGGCGATGCACGACGCCGGCGATTTCCGGTGCGAGGATCTGTTGCGGCTGCGCCGGCGCACGCACGAAGCGCGTCTCGTACGGCGTGCCCTTCGCGAAATCGAGCCGCGAGATGGTTTCGGTCGGCGCTTTCGCGCCGCCGTTCGCGATCAGACCGATCAGCTTCGCGAGCGCATCGGGCTGGTCGCCCGACGCGCCGATCGCCGCCGCAAACGACGGCGTGACTTCCGCGAACGGATAGCCGAGCGCGCGCCACGACTTGCTGATCGCCGCATAGGCGCGTAGCTCGACCATGCGGCGGATACGCCGATCCTGTGTGCCGTGGTAGCGCGTCTTGTACAGCCACGAATACGTGTAGATGCGTGCGTCACGGCTTTCGCGCTGCACGTCCGCGAGCGTGGCGTTGGGGTGCGCGCGCAGATAGTTGAGCGTCCAGAGCGCGAGCGGATGCACGCTCGCGATATAGCCGCGGTCGTTCAGGTTGAAGCGGTCGATCGCGTACTTCGCATAGAGCGCCGCGAGATCGTCGTCGGACAGCGTCGCGGCGGGCGTCCCCTTGAGCGCCGCGCGCATCTGCGCGTCGAACCAGGCGCGCGGTTCGTTCGGCGCGACGCTGCGCAGCACGGTCGCGATCTTCGGCGGCGACTTGCGGACGTCCTTCAGCATCAGTGCGAGCGCGTCGTCCGGGGGCTTGCCCGCATAGCGCGTGTAGAAGCGCTTCACGTAGACCTTGCTTTCCCCGTCGACGAATTGCTGCAGGTACTGCTTGCGCTGCTCGGGATCGCCGAGCCATGACGCGGACGGTCCGGATGTCTGGATCATCTGGTAGTGGACGATGTCGCGCATGAGCCGCACGAACACGAGGTTGACCGAGTGCTCGAACGCCGCGTGCAGCGTCAGGATGCGGCCGTTGTCCGATTTGTCGAAGTTGCTGAACGCCTGCGCGCCGCCGCCCGTATAGAACAGTTCGCCCGGGCTTGCCGAATACTTGCGTTCGACGGCGGCGTCGAGCATTGCCTGCAGCGAGCGGTCGCGCGTATGCGACAGGTAGTCGAGCGCCCAGCGTGTCAGACCGTCGATCGGATCGGGCTTCACGCGGGCGAGTTCCGCGGGCGGCAGCGCGCCGTAGCGCGCATGCAGATCGGAAACGAGCTGCAGGTACGTGACGAGCGTGCGCAGCTTCGCCGTCGAACCGAGGTTGATGCGGCCGCCGCGGTTGATGTCGAACGGCTGGTTCACGCTGTCGGTCTGCACGCGCAGCATGTTTGCGCCGTCGCGCCGTTCGTACAGCGTGAAGCTGTACGTGAGATGCGCCGGATCGTCCCTCGGCGCGAGCATCTCGTAGCCGTACAGTCCCGCGGCCTGCGCGCCGTCGCGCGTCGACGCTTTCGCGAGCCGTTCGGCGACCGCCTGCTGCACCGCATTGTCGAGCGTGCTCGTGGCCTGCAGATCGAGCTGGTCGAGTTGATACATGTCGCCGACGCCGAGTGCGGCGAGCAGCGACGCGCGCGCCGACGAGATCGCCTTGCGCGAGACGAACGACTGCACGCGGGCAGCCGCGGGCGGCGCACTGCGCTGGATGCGCGCATCCAGCGCGGCATCGCGCAGCGCCGGCGAAATGACGCCGCCGGTCGTGAGCAGCCGCAGGTAGCTGTCGGTCAGCCGCTGCAGCGCCGGATATCCGCTGTTGAGGAAGTACGACGGCGCGCGCTGCGCGATGATCAGCGACAGCACCTGACGGAATGCCACCGCCTGCGCGACGAGGTTGTCGGATGTGGCCGGCGCGCCGAGCAGACGGTTCACCTCGTTGAAATCGCGGCCGTACCACGCGGCGACACCGTCGCCGATGCCGGTGATCTCGCCGATGTGCGGCCGCGCGGCGAGCGGCACGGAATTCAGGTAGTGGACGACGATCGCGCGGCGGGCGGGCATCGTCTGCGGGCCGTTCAGGTACGCGCGCGCCGATGCCGATGCGATCTGCCGCAGCTTCTCGGGCGGCGTCGCCGTGCGGCCGCCCGGCGAGTGGCGGAATTTCTCGATCTGCGTCGCGAGCGTGCTGCCGCCCGGCCGCGCCTGGTGACGGTTCACGACGTGCAGCGCCTGGTCGGCGACCGCGCGGCCGAAGCGCCCCCAGTCGATGGCCGGATTGCGGTTCGGCTGGTTCGGGTCGAGCAGGTAGCGATCCTCGATGAACAGCAGCGAATCGACGATCACGCGCGGAATCGCATCGAAGTCGCGATAGATGCGTTGCGGGAACGTCGTGGCGAAGAGCGGCGCGCCCGTCGAGTCGAACAGCATCAGGCCGGTCTGGTCCTTTTCCTCGTAGGGAGGGAACAGGCCGTCTGCGGCCAGCGACAGCATCCGCTCGGAGTCGCGCGCCTGCTTGCTGACGACGAAGCCGCGTGCGAGCAGGCGTTCCTGGAACGACGGGATCATCGCGTAGCCGAGGCGCATGTCGTACGGGCCGTCGCCGGGGAAGTGGATGTGGTCGCTCGGCCCGGTTTCGACCGTATAGCCGACGTCGCGGGTCAGCTCGGACAAATAGCGGGCCTGCAGGCGGGATGTTTCGAACTCGGCCTGGAACAGCCGCGCAACGATCGCGATCGTCACCAGCGTGGCGGCGAACAGCGTCCATTTGATCCACTTCCAGACCGATGCTGCGGCGGTCGCGCGTGGCGGGGTTCGAATCAGCGGCCGATTCATGACGGCGTCTCCCTGCGGGGGGCGGGCTCCGGCCGCCCCCCATTAAGGGTTAGTGTAGTCCCGAACCGCGTGCTTCCAAGGGCGTTCGACCCGGAGATGCGCGGGCGCAACGGCGGTGCAGCATCGTGCGCCTTGCCGGGGCGCCGTGCACCGCGGATGCGCGGCGCCGAAAATGCTCCGCACCCGTCATGCATGTTTTCGTTCGGTTGTATTCGAAATTTGCATGATTCTTGGTGAGGAGGGGGCGACTGAATACCCTGCGCGCCTGTTCGTTCGGTGCGACACCGCCCGGCAATTCGTGCCGGATCACATGCGCCGAACAGCCACGTCAAGGCCTCAGACCGCGCGCCAGCGCGTGCGCCGCCATCCGCTACCCGCAACGCCCCCGCTCGGGCATGGGATTCTTCATGAAAAAGAGACGGAATATCACTTCCTACATCGTGATCGCGATGATTCTCGGCATCGCCGTCGGTTACGTCTGTCACAGCACGTTCCCCGATCCGAAGGTCACGAAGGACATCGCCGGTTACGTGTCGTTGTTGTCAGACGTATTCCTGCGTCTGATCAAGATGATCATCGCGCCGCTCGTGTTCTCGACGCTGACTGTCGGCATCGCGCACATGGGCGATACGAATGCGGTGGGCCGTGTCGGCGTGAAGGCGCTCGGCTGGTTCGTGATCGCGTCGTTCGTGTCGCTGCTGTTCGGCCTGCTGACCGCGACGCTGCTGCAGCCGGGCAGCCATATCAACCTGCCGCTGCCGGGAACGGATGCCGCGACCAACCTCAAGACCGGCGCGTTCACGCTGAAGGACTTCGTGGCGCACCTGGTGCCGAAGTCGATTGCCGAGGCGATGGCGAACAACGAGATCCTGCAGATCGTCGTGTTCTCGATCTTCTTCGGTACCGCGCTGTCCGCGCTCGGCGACACCGGCAAACGCCTGACGGCCGTGATCGACGATCTCGCGCACGTGATGCTGAAGGTCACCGGCGCGGTGATGTGGTTTGCGCCGGTTGCGGTCTTCGCTGCGCTCGCATCGACGATCACGACGCAAGGCCTCGGCATCCTGCTCACGTTCGCGAAGTTCATGGGCAGCTTCTACCTCGCGCTCGCGCTGCTGTGGGGCATGCTGACGCTCGCCGGCCTCGTGTTCCTCGGCAAGCGCACGTTCTCGCTGATCCGCCTGATCCGCGAGCCGTTCCTGCTGTCGTTCGCGACCGCCAGCTCGGAAGCCGCGTATCCGAAGCTGCTCGATGCGCTGGACCGTTTCGGCGTGAACCGCAAGATCTCGAGCTTCGTGCTGCCGATGGGTTACTCGTTCAACCTCGATGGCTCGATGATGTACTGCACGTTCGCGGTGCTGTTCATTACGCAGGCGTACGGCATCCATCTGCCGCTCGGCACGCAGCTGACGATGCTGCTGCTGCTGATGCTGACGTCGAAGGGGATGGCGGGCGTGCCGCGTGCGTCGCTCGTCGTGATCGCCGCGACGCTCAACCAGTTCAACCTGCCGGAAGCGGGTCTGCTGCTGATCATGGGCGTCGACACGTTCCTCGACATGGGCCGTTCGGCGACCAACGCGGTCGGCAACTCGATCGCCGCGGCCGTGATCGCGAAGTGGGAAGGGCAGCTCGGCGAGGAGAACGACGGCACCGTAGCGGCTGCCGCCGCGGCGCCGCTCGAGATCCGCAAGGATGTGGCGCGCGAGCGCGTATAACGCAAGGTTTCACCGCTTGCCGTAACGGCCGGTGTGCCCGCTTCGAAAGCGGGCGCCCGGCCGTTTTGCCGTTTACGCGGCGGCGTGATGACAATGATGCGCCGGCGGCCGCCGGCGAGTAGGGATGATTGGCGATCGAAACGTCCTTCCGCGTCTGCGCGATGTCCCGTGCCTGTGCATCTCATCGCGCTGTCCGGTGCGGCGATTCTCTGACTGCTGCTGTTCGGGCCCGGGCTGGCCGTTTCCGTGGTGCGCCATCGTGGAGCCGCTGCTTCCGGCTGCGGCGTAACGGCGGCAAGGACGAATAGCGACCAGAGAGGACATTTGTCGGCCGAAAGAAAGCTGTTTCGCCGGTGATGCCACATTTGCAAGTCACTTTTGCAACTCAAAAGCGCATATTTGGCGCATACTTACGCCTTGTCAGAGGTGCGGAAGTAAAATCATTGTCAGCATGTGCTGACATCCTCGCAGTATTTTCCTCCACCGGCAGCAGCGTTGCAGGCGATGCACGCCGCATTTGCCGCCAGCGGATCTGGCAGCCTCCAGGCGTCTGACGCCGATGCGGCGTCAGCGTGTTTCCATTCATCGAATCCGTCGTGTCGGGGCGTCGCGTCGTGCGCTCCGTTCAAGTCGGTCTCACACCCTTTTCATCCGGCTGCGCGTGCCGGTCAGTGCGCCATTCGGCTTGCCGCGCCACGTTGCGCGCGCACTTGTCCACGTCGCCCGTTCCGTCGGTCGAAGTTCGCGGTAGCCGGCAATGCACTTCGCGCGCAGCGTGCGTACGCCGGACCCATGACCGGTGAGGCCGACGGGTCGCTGATTTTCGCGCATGATGGCTTCGACGTCGGCGCACGGGATGTCGGTGCGGTATCCATCACGAGCGCACGGGCGATCGACGCCCAGTCCCATTTCCAGAGAACAGGAGTTATGTATGGCTAAAGAAGAACTGATTGAACTTGATGGCATCGTCGACGAAGTCCTGCCGGATAGCCGTTACCGCGTCACGCTTGATAACGGCGTCGTCGTCGGTGCCTATGCGTCGGGCCGCATGCGCAAGAATCACATTCGCATTCTCGCGGGCGACCGCGTCACCCTCGAACTGTCGGTCTATGATCTGACGAAGGGGCGGATCAATTTCCGTCACAAGGACGAGCGCAGCAGCGGCGCGGCACGTAGCGCTCCGATTCGTCGTCGTTAAGCGGGCTGAGGCGGGGCTCGGGCGTATCGCCGGCCGGGCCGGTCTGCCGAGGCGCAACTTGGGCCGGGCGCCGTGCCGGCAGTCGACAGCGCGCGGCGCGAGTCGGTGCGTGGCCGGAGGAGGCGTTGCATCGGAGGCTTGCCGCAAGGGGGAGCGCCGCTGCATATGACGCAGGCCCCGGCAAGCCGGCCGCATTTTTCCTGGGCGCTGGGCAAGCAGTATCGCCCGGGTGCCGGACGCATTGCCGATGCTGAAAATGAAAAAGCCGCTGAACCTTTCGGAGCAGCGGCTTTTTGTATTTGGTGGCGAATCAGGGACTCGAACCCCGGACCTGCGGATTATGATTCGGCGTGTGACGCGGTAAGTTACTGAAAACTAAGAGAATTCGACCGTAAACGACCGAAGTCAAAAGTTGTTTAACATTAGTAGTTTACCGTAATTTCGGGCGGTCTAGAAAAGCTGAGCTATGCACCGCTCATGCACTTCGGAGAGGCTGTGGAAGCACAGCAAGCGGGCACCCCACCGGTATAATGAACGGCTATGGAGCGCATACAGTCGATCAACCCCGAGCGGATAGCTTGGTGCTGTGCCGATCACGGCACGACGCCAGGCGAGCTCGCGTCCGCGGTTGGCATCTCGCAGACGACGATGGACCGTCTTATGGCGGGAGAGGGGGGCTTGACGTTTCCTCAGCTCAGCAAGGTGGCGAGCTTCTTTGGTCGGGGGGCGCTTTTCTTCCTGGAGCCAGGGCCGGTCGATGAAGCTCAGGTACATACCCCGGCTTTCCGGACCTTGGCGAATCAAAAGCCGGAGTTGACTGCGAGGCTGAAGATGCTCATAGAGCGTGTCGAGAGACAACGCGAGATATATCTGAGCCTTCGCGAAGATTTGGATGACGCAAACTTGCCTCGATTTGAGGAGCCGGATCTCCCGCGCGACAACCCGGCTGAAGCAGCGAGACTCGCGCGCCGGTGGCTTGGCCTTGGCGACGACAACACGTTTGACAGTTACAGGGCGGCGGTAGAAGCGCGCGGGGTATTGGTATTCCGTAGCAACGGATACAACGGAAAGTGGCAGATCGCCAAAGAGAGCCCAATCCTAGGCTTCAGCATCTACAGTCCTGATTGTCCGGTCATCGTTGTAAAAAAGCAGACCTACGAATCCCAGCAATCCTTCACACTGATGCACGAGCTGGGGCATCTGTTGCTGCATCGAAGCAGTTCGATCGACGATGAGCAGGATATGCAGTCCCACCAAGGTAATGAGCGGGACGCGAATGCTTTCGCCGGTCACTTGCTTGTGCCCACGGCGTTCTTGGCAAGAGTGGACGATCTGGGGCGCCCGCGACAAGTTACTGAGTACGACGAGTGGCTCAGACCGCTGCGGCGACAGTGGGGCGTTAGCACGGAGGTCATACTGCGCCGACTGCTTGATGCTGGCCGGTTGCCACAGGCGCAATACGCTGCCTATCGACACTGGCGGGCCGCGCAGCCTGCCCCGGAGCAGGACCGCGGTACTCGGATGTACCGCCATCGAGAGCCCTCGCATATTTTTGGCGACAGATTCGTGCGGACGGTACTGGACGCACTGGATGGGCGGTACATCACGTTGGCAAAGGCGAGTCGGTATCTCGATGGCCTGAAGATCAACGACCTGCATCAATTGGAACGTTTCTATGCAGGTGTTTGACGCATCTTCGATGATTTACGCCTGGGATAACTATCCCGCGAATCAATTTCCGGGACTCTGGACATGGATGGCGGCTGAGATCAATGCCCGAAGGCTCATGATGTCTATCGTGGCTTATGGAGAGGTATGCGCAGGGACGCCGGACTGTGGCGATTGGCTTGTGACGGCCGGTCTTGAGCCATTGGAAGTCACGAACGAAATTGCGCAGGACGCTATGCGCATTAAGGGGCTACTTGGAATCGTCGGCGATAACTATCACCCTAAGGGCGTGGGCGAGAACGATTTGCTCATCATTGCGACAGCACGGGCCCACGGGAGAGAACTCGTGTCAAATGAGGCTCAGCAAAACAATCCACCGGACGTGAACTCGAAGCGAAAGATACCGTCCGTTTGTTCCATGCGTGAGGTTGCCGTTCCTTGCATCGACTTCGTTCAATACATACGTCGATCAGAGGCAGTCTTCGGCTGAATTTCGCCAGGGAGCCAAGCAGGCTTGCCGCGTCGTACCACGGTGAAGCCCTTTGGGTTGTTGACAGGTGGGGGACGTTGATTGCCGGCCGGCCGCCTTGGGCGCCTCACTGATGGCGTAAGGGCTTGCACCCGCGGTGTGAGTCAACGCTCGATCCCCCAAGTGTCAACAACTCGGTCTAGGCGAGCGTGCGGACAAGATCGGGACGCCCCTTAGCCTCGACGGTGAATGTTTCGTTGATATATCGCAGTCGCTTCAATCTAAGTGTCGATAAGAGCAGCGCTAACGTCGTCGGCCGGACCACATTTCATCGGGGGGGCAGTGTGAAACTCGCAGCGGTGATTCTTGAAAATTTTCGTGGGTATGCTCAAAGTACTCGAATTGAGATCGACGATCTGACGGCGTTCATTGGCAAGAACGACGCGGGCAAGTCAACGATCCTCGAAGCACTCGAAATTTTCTTTAACGATGGCAAGCCAGAACGTGGTGATGCATGTGTGCATGGCACTGGCACGATGATCCGCATCGGCTGCGCTTTCACCAGCCTCCCTGCCGAGATAGTTCTCGACACCGCGGCACGCACCTCTCTCGCGACTGAGCACTTGCTGAACGAAAAGGGCGAGCTGGAGATTTCTAAGGAGTGGGACTGCTCGGGAAAAACTCCGAAAGAGGCTGTCTTCGCGGTTGCTCTGCATCCGACCAATGCCGATGCGGCCGACTTGCTCACGCTCAAGAATACAGACCTGAAAGCCAGAGTCAAGAAGCTGGGCATAGATGAATCGACCGTAAATTTGACGGTGAATGGCAGCATGCGGCAAGCGATCCGCGATGCCTGTCAACCACTAACCTTCGAGCGCCGGCTGCTTCCGCTTGACAAGGAGGATGCCAAAAAGGTCTGGGAACAGCTCAAGCCGCAGCTCCCAATGTACGCGCTGTTCCGCTCGGATCGGCCGAGCCAGGACGGCGATGAGGAGGTTCAAAGCCCGCTTAAGTTCGCGATCACGCAAGCGCTCAAGGAGATGGCGGACGATCTGAAGAAGATCGAGGATGCGGTGAGGCTCCGGGCAGAGGATGTTGCGAAGCGGACGCTGGAAAAACTGAATGAGATGGACGGTCGCCTGGCAAGTGAGCTTAAGCCGTTTTTCAAGACCGATCCGAAATGGGATGTCTTCAAATTCGGTCTCGTGGGAGACAACGACATACCCATCAACAAGCGCGGGAGCGGCGTTCGCCGTCTCATTCTTCTGAACTTCTTTCGGGCTGAAGCGGAGAGGCGACGTACAGAAAAGGGAGCGTTGAGCGTCATCTATGCCATTGAGGAGCCGGAGACGTCGCAACACCCCGACAACCAGCGGCTGCTTGTTCAGGCGCTCAAGGAACTTGCTGTTGACGAAAACACGCAAGTTCTCGTCACTTCGCATACGCCGGGCTTGGCGGGGCTGCTGCCTAGCGATAGCCTGCGGTGCGTGCGCAAACAGCCCGATGGTACGGCGACCGTCATTCATTGCACGGACGACGATTTGGCCAGGATTGCGAACGAACTCGGCGTGCTACCTGATCGGCGAGTCCAAGCGCTGGTCTTCGTTGAAGGGACCAACGATATCGAGTTCCTTGAGCGTATCAGCTCGATGCTGAAACCAGGCATGGCTGATGTCGTCGATTTCGCCGCCGACAACCGCGTGGCGCTCGTCCCTCTCGGCGGGGGCTCGCTCAAACAATGGGTTGCCAAGCACTATCTGCGAAACCTGAACCTACCGGAGGTTCACATCTATGATCGTGACGATGCCGTGCCGCCGAAGTATCAGGCGGAATGCGACACCGTCAACGCACGCACCGATGGTTCTTGGGCCGTCGTAACGGCGAAGCGGGAGCTTGAGAACTATTTGCACGCCGACGCCATCGCTGAAGGCATGAACGGTATCGTAGTTACGTACACCGATACCTGTGACGTTCCGCTAATCGTGGCGAAGGCCGTTCACGAGTCGTCAGGTAGCACGAAGCTGTGGCCAGACGTATTGGCTGATGCCAAGGAATTATCAGATAAGGTAAATCGAGCAAAGAAGCGCCTCAACCGCGACGCGGCCGCGAAAATGACTGCCGCCAGGCTTGCAGAGGTCGACGTGGCTGGCGAGGTGTCGGGTTGGCTTAGAAGGATTCATGCGATGCTTGTGTAGTGGGCAGAAATCGCACTATTGCCAATCAACCTTTCGCATCCAAGTCGGGCTCCCTCCAAGTCATTCCCGGTTTTCAATGAGGCCGTTAGAGGGTTACCCGACGCCAATAGCGTCGGCCTCGGCTGGATCACCATGCAGCTTATGGCACTGACGGCGGAGCGTGACGGCGAACGTCGGCGAGTCGGTATCGATCATCCGAAACCGTGCTGGCCTGTATCTGACGCCTGCGCAGTTCGCTCGGGCGCACGAAGCAAAGCAGCAGTTTTTAACCTCGGACTCTAACTGCAGTTCGGACTAAAACCGGGGGGCAGGTCAGCAGGACTGGTGACTCAGCCAACTAAACGGGGTAGTGTTGTTTTGGTAATCGATGCTACTTCGCTCGAACGTGGGAAGGTGTCCAGATATTCCCGCGAGCGAGCTTCGGATTGCAATGACGCGGCCATCAAGGAGGATTTACAACCCTTCGTCGGTGCTTGATCGGACGACCAGAGATGTGTTTAATTGCCGCGCATAAGGCTTTTGTAAGATGGCTCGCCAATCATTCGAATAATGGAATTGACATATTCCGGCTCAATCGAAATCGCGAATGCTAATAGCCCTCGCAGCTTCTTCGTGTCGTCTAGCGATAGAGTGCCGAGGTTAAAGCGATGCGCCATTGCTCTCATTAGCCGCTTTTTTTCGCGACCCAGAGAAACAGATCCTTCGTTTGTTAAAATGAGTCCAGTTAGTTGTCGCTGAAATTTTTTCGAAGTAAAAACACTCTTCTCTTCGTTTAGAGTCAGTCTTGGATAGTCAAGTTGACGACACGTTTCCCTAACAAAATTCTGCAACTCGTCGAGAATGTGCGGAGTATTTGTGGAGAACGCGAGATCATCAGCATATCGCGTATATTGAACGCCCGCGGCATTGCAATAATCTGAAGCTATCGTATCAAAATGGAACATGACGGTGTTCGATACCGACGGAGAGCTCGGTGCTCCGATAGAGAGACGCATATCCTGATTTTCGCTATCATATCGGAAAAGCAGCCTCGTGATTGCTACCTTGTCCGCTTCGGAGATTTCAGTATGCCGCGTCAAGTGCTGCCTGAAGTCGTTCGCTTTGATAGATGGGAAGAAGTCCCTAAAGTCCAATTTTAGAAGATATTTCTTGGTTGCATGCTCTTTGGCATGATCTTTAATTCCCAGATCGGGTCGGTAAGCCATTGCGGCCTGATGAACAGGCAGCGCGTTAATATAGTTGGCCACTATCCACCGCTGCACGAGTTTGAGTTCGGCAGTCGGTTGAGCTATTTGACGCAGGCCACGACCATTACGCTTTTCAATTAAGTGAATTTTGTAACGACGAGGTGCTGTTTCGATCATCGACGCAGCTTCTGCGCGCGAAAGAGGGAAGGCCGCTTGCAATCGATCAATTAGATTCATGCGGCACCTCCCCATGGATTTGTTCGTAAGCCTTCCTTCGAGCCGTCTCTTTTTTTAACAGCTCAAAGGTGGCCATTTTGAAGCGGGTTCGATCAAATTTCTCTTCCGGATTTGCGGAATCATAATCGAGATAGAACTGCCGATTTTGCCGCGGAGCGATCAAATATTTCTGTGTATATTGCTGACGTTCGGCAATCAAGTTAAAAAGTTTGAGCTGGCCAGCGAGTCGGCGAAATGTGTTTCGATCGATGCTGACACCCATGAATTCCAAAATTCCGAGCGCTTCAGTTTCAGTGAGTGCGCCAAATAATTCGATGGCATCGGCAATTAACAGGAGTTGATCTCTAATCCGAAGAGGAGAAAGCAATTCTCGCTTCGGATGATCATTGACCTTTGCCTCAAGAGCCTCGGCGACGATTGACGCCTCGTCGTAAAATTTTTCAACTGAATTGGAATCAATAACACACACAGATGCGTCTGAATGAGTTCCAGTAAGTTTTTTAAGTGGCCCATGCGCAATGAACGAATCTTGCTGGAAATACGAGTTGCTAACTACAACAAGTAAACGCTCAGATAGGACGTCGTCCATACAAAACGCTCCCAACTCTGCAAGCGAACCTGGGCTTTCGGAAAATAACAAAATCGCCCCTGACAGGGCGCCGGCATCACGTTCGAATTCAACGAGATTCTGATACCCCTCAAAGCGATTCCATTCTGGGAAATACTCCGGAAGCTGAAATTGCTCAACAAGAGGATGTGAATTATCGCTCGCCCAGTTAAGGAAGGCATTTCTGAACGAGGAATTTCGATGCTCTGGCTCGATGCCGATCGGGCCTCCGCCGAAAATCAGGATGATTTTCGGGCGACGACGAAGCCGCGTCTTAGCTGGCGCAACACTATTTTTGAAGTTTTGTAATGCGTCAGCAAGCAAGGTCAATTACCTAAATTAGGCACGAAACCGGCATGCGCCGAATCGGGACCTACTGGACACGGATTCGGCGCATGCCGGTTTCGTGCCGTTAATGTAGTCCACTGCAGCTCAGTCTGGCGAAACGCCCGACAATTGATAGCGAAATATCTGCTACCGCGCGTAATTGAGTCCTGATTGTCGCAAATAAGTACATCCATGGCAATGGGTGTGTGCCTGACGCGCCGGGCGCCTCGTACGGGGCTCAGGCTGCGACACGCCGAAAAATGGGGCGCCAAGAAAGATGGAAGACGGGGGCGCGGCGGAAATCAGGAAGCGATCGAATGGCGGCGACAGATTGGTGTTCGGGGAGATAAGCCGAATGGCCGCACGCTGGCGTTGCTCTTTTCCCAGCTTCAGCCCGCTACACTGGCAACATTTCAACCGGTCAGGGGACGGTCATGATCGAACGCAGGTTGGTTCATCTGGCAGCAGCTGTCGGAGCGGCATCGTGCTCGTGCGTGTCGTCGTTTCACGTACGGTGCGCCGCAAGCTCAATGAAGCAATGCAGGCGCTTGACGAAGCGGCAGCCTCGGTCGAGGCAACTGCGCCACTTGGACAGCTGCGCGGCTTGATCTTGCGTTACGACAGCTCGACCGATCCCGTCTGGCTCGTTGGCAAGGAATCTGAATTAGCACGGAGTGTTGGAAGAACCTCGGCCAGCGTCCGGATGGTTGCTGCGACCTGCGGGTGATTTTCCCGTCCACGCCGGTTCAAATGCAGTGCGTGCAGGCCACTTGCCAATGCGCCTTCATAGTCGTCAGTGATTGTGTCACCCACCATCAGTGCTTCGCTAGCCGTTACGCCGAGCTGTTCACACATGGACCAAAAGATGCGCGGATCCGGCTTCAGGTGGCCGACTTCAAACGACCATGCGTGGGCATCCGGCGCAAACGGCAACAGCCGTAACAACGGTTCCGCGTATGGCGCGGCCAGATTTGACACGATACCGATCCGGAAGCCAGCCGCCCCCAAGGCTTCCAGCACCTCGATGGTTTCCGGATACAGTTCAATGCTCGCCAGCTCAGTCTCAAGCTCCTCCTCCAGCTTGGCCAGATCGACGCCCTGCACATGCAGTTCGTGCGCGGCATCGCGCAGCGAGAGCGCCCGAGTCATGACCAGTTCGCGCGCGCGCCGACGATCCGGAGAAAACTGGGCAAGCTGGGCAAATGGCCGACGTTTGATGCGAATGTCACAGAGGGTGCCGAAGGCGTCGAAGAAAACGGCGTTGAGTGACATGGTATGGACCCCATCAATGGCCCTGGTGACTGAGACCTGGTCGCCACCGAGGTGGCGAGATTGCGCATTATGCGTCGTTTCCGCCCTCGCTTGCGAGGGCATCGTCAACGTGTCCGGCAAACACTGCCCGGCGTTTTCTGCCCACAAATTCTTTCGCGAACGATTCAAGGAATCCGGTATATCGGCGTGAGCCAACGATGGCTGCCGCTTCCTTGTCAAAGATCTCAGGGGTGGCCTGGAACATGAAGCGGATCAGCTGATCGACCTGCGCGATCACCAACTGGACATCATCCCCCACGCGAGCCGTTTCCGTCAGCGTACGAACTATGGTTGCGGCCAGACGGCCCTCCATTGCGTGCAGTTCTTCCACGATCGATTCATTGGCTAGGTACTTCTCGATCGCTACCGCCATCACGGCCGAAACAGACGTTGATCTTGCATCCGCCTCCGCTTTCAGACGAGCTTTCAGATTGGAGTTGCCCCTGTAATACCGGACACGGCATCACACTAAGGTTGCTGAATCCATCGAGCGCCGGAACTCGCGAGGCGAGCGGTATTTCAGCGCGCTAT
>NZ_JAHACR010000383.1 GCF_018375725.1 Burkholderia sp.
ACTGCACTGCGATGACCTTGTGTTCCTGGCTCCAGACATAGCGGGTCCAGAAGCTTTGCGGGACGTGGTCGGTGTGCGCGTAGGACATTGCGTCTGCTCCGCTAGGGATTGGCTGCGCTGCTGGCGGCCGGGCCGCCTTGCGACCTGATGTAGGCCACCAGCGCGGTCAGTTCCTGCTCGCTCAGGTCGAAGGTCGGCATGATGGGGGCGAAGCCCTTCACGACGCGGGCCTTCGGGTCGCGGATGAAGGCGCGCAGATAGGCTTCGTCGACCTTCGCGGTGCTGCCGTCGGCCATCGTTTCGGTCTTGCCGTACAGGCCTTTCCAGGTGGGGCCCACGCGTGGACTGCCGTCCACGGAATGGCAGGCGACGCAGCCCTTGGCCGCGGCGAGCGCCTTGCCCTGATCAGCCAGCGCCTGGGCGCTGCCGCCTGCCGCGGCGGGGGCTGCCTGCACCTTGGCCTGCTGCCGCTGCGCGAACGTGCTCTGCTGCGCGAGCCAGCGCGAGAACGAGGCTTCGTCTTCCACCACGACCACGCCGCGCATGCCGGCGTGCCCGAGACCGCAAAGCTGCGCGCACAGGATGTCGTAACGACCCGCCTTGGTCGGCGTGAACCAGAAGGTCGTCACCATGCCGGGCACCATGTTCATGCGCGCCCGGAACGGGGGGACGTAGAAGTCGTGCAGCACGTCGCGCGACCGTGTCAGAACCTGGATCGGTCGGTTGAGCGGCAGGTGTACCTCGGGCGTCTCGATCAGGTAGTTGTCACGGCCGTTCGGGTCGCCGGGGTTCAGGCCGAAGGGGTTGTCGCTGCTGATATAGCGCACGTCCGTCTTGCCCAGCCTGCCCCCGGGGCCGGCGAAGCGGAAGCGCCATTGCCATTGCTGGCCGAGCACTTCCATCTGCAGCACGTGGGCCGGCGGCCGGACGTAGTCCGCGTAGACGAAGAGCCCCGGCGCCAGCAGCGCTGCCACGCCGATCGAGGTCAGGCCGATCAGCCACCATTCCAGCCGCTTGTTGTGGGGCTCGTAAGCCGCGCGATGACCGCGGCGGTGGCGGTAGCGCAGCAGCGCGATCACGATGAACAGGTTGATCGCGATGAAGAGCGCGCCGGTAATGACGATCGTGATCGTCAACATGTCGTCCATGCGCACCCAGTTCGACGCGATCGGCGTGATCCACCAGGGACTGGCAAAGTGAAACCCCACCGCCAATACGATGATCAGGCTCAGGGCAATCGCAAGCGCCATAGAAGGCCACCTCGCTGCGCGTCACTTGCTGGAGCCGTCAACAAAAAAACGCCTGGCATCGTGGCGCGCCTTGCCGTCCTTCATCCTGCCTGCGCCGGCACGTCTGCCAGGACCGCTTCACTGGGCGTTGCAAGCGGCTCTAAAGAAAAGGTAGTCCGCCCATCTGCATCGTGCAAGGCAGCGCAAGGAGGACGCGCGCGCCCTTTACGGCGGTCGCGCGAATGGAGCGGCACTTGCTGCGATGCAATGCAAAACGGCCGCCTCCGGCATGGATGGCCGGGGCGACCGTCACTCGAGCGCGCCGGGCGTTCGGGGCCCGAAACCCGATCGGCGCGGCAGGAAAAATGGCGCGTCAGTGCATCGCGTCCTGAGTGCGTCGTTCCAGCATCCCGTAGACGATGGCGGTGACCACGCCGAACAGCAGGTTTGCCAGCAAGGGCCCGGAACCCCGCTCCGAGACGAACCATGGGAATACGGCCGTCATGACATAGAAATTCCATACATACGCGACGATCCCGAAGGACACGCCGATGACAGCTTCCATGCCCACGCTCGAATCGAAGCGGAAAGGCGCGATGAGCGCGCCGAGCATCATCCCCATGATGGCGCCGAGCACGTAGTGCAGTACCAGCGCCGTTGTCACGATGCCAAAGCTGAAGTCCGACATCTGTTCGAGCGCACTCGAACCCATCACCATCGCCGCGATCTTGTGGGTGGGTTGCCACGGGCTTTCATCGAGCACCATGGTCGACCAGAAGAATTCCAGCACGATCACCAGCGCGCCCCCCACCAAACCGGCCACGGCGGCGGCGCGCCAGTCGGGCATGCGCCGTTCCCAATGGTGCGATTGAATGTGCAGTTCCATACGACCTCCTTGCTGGCAGTTCAGCTTCAGCACTCAGGTACCGAAAGCACCGCTCGCGTCAAAAGTGCGCCCCTCGTGCGATCCAGAATGGCAGATACGGATGTCAACGCAAGGTATAAAAACCCGGCGTGTGGCGTCGCACCGCGGCGTTCTGCCCGACGTTCGGCATCGGCGGACGTCGATGACGAGAAGCGGAATGTCGCCCTTGGGCGCGGCAATGCGATAGCAGTGCCGAACCGCGGAAGCCCTCCAACAACGCCCCTACGAGGCTGATGCCAAGGGCACGCCGTGTTGGGAGGCAGCCGCGGCTGTTGCGTGTGCGGGTTTTCGAGTTTCAGGGGAAGATCGGGGTCGTCGGCTCGCCACCCTCCAGATCGGCTTTCGGGAAATGCTGGGCGACCATCTGCTCGATTTCCTGCTCTCGCGATCCTGGCACGTCGGCCATGATCAGGATCTGGCCTTCCTGTATCGCGTCGCGAAATCGCTCGAGTCGTGCGTTCGGCTCGGCGATGCCGATCATCGCGGCCGTCCATGCCCCGAAGCCCGCGCCTGCCAACGTCAGTGCGACCACGGCGCCGCCCGCAATCACGAGCTCCGCAGGGGGGAACACAAGCGCGACGAGACCGACCAGCGCGCCGGTCGCGCCGCCGAGTGCGACGCCGCGCTCGAGCGCGTGCACGACATCGCTGCTTTGCAGCAAGGATGCTTCAGGCAACTGATCGAGCGCGACACTGTGATTGGCGAGGATGTGGATATGGCGCCAGATAATGCGCGCGCGCAACAAGTCGTCGACGATCGCCTTCGCCATCTGCGTATCGGGTACGAGGAAATAAAGGCGTCTCATGTTGGCACCCCTTTTTTACCGTCAGCTCATCCTCGAGGGATGCTTTTCTATTCTATGCCAGCGCTTCCGGAGGTCGTCCCTGAAATTGTGGAAACTGCGATGGCGACGTGCCGCATTGCCGTGCTTCGAGCGGCAATGGATCGCGCCAAGGGAAAAATCGCTCGGTCATAGGGGCGCGCGGTTACCGGCCAAGGCGGGGAGGGGCGCTATGCTCCGCGCGCGCATGCGATGGCCCGCTATGCTTTTTTCATATAGGCGCTGCACCAGCCTTTTGCATCGACCTGCTTGCCGCCGAAAATCGTGCACGGAGCCGTCGCGTCGCCGGTCTTGCCCTGGAAGAACTGGCAGTTCGCACAGGCCTGCCCAGACTGAAACTTCGGAAACTTCGTATGATCGACC
>NZ_JAHACR010000384.1 GCF_018375725.1 Burkholderia sp.
CGAACTGCCGTCGCCGCTCAATCCGCCGTCGGGCTGTGCGTTCCACCAGCGTTGCCCGTACGCGATCGAGCGGTGCCGGGTCGAGGAGCCGCATCTGCGCGAAGTCGACGGACGGCGCGTGGCCTGCCATCGTGCCGAGGAGGTGGGGGAGGCGGATGCCTGAAGGCTTGGCGGCGCGTGATGCCGGTGCGTGCGGCATGCGCACCGCCGGCTCGCGCGTCGAACGCATGAGCCGGGCAGCACGCCGCTGGGCCGCGCGCGCCATGACCGGCGTCGCGCTGGCCTGGGTGTGGGCCGTGGCCGGCGTGGGCGTGCCGGTGCAGGCGGTGCGGGCCGAGGGGCGCGCGCCGGCAACGGCACCGCTTCATCCGTCCCGGGTGCCGCCGCCCGGCATGAGCCTGCCCGGCTTCCACACACCGTCCGCCGCGTCGGATGGCACGGTCGCGCGCGGCGCGGTGCGCGCGCAGCCGGCGCGCATGCCGTTCTATGTCGCGACCAAGGGCAAGGTGACGATCTACGTGCTCGGCACCCTGCATATCGGCGATCCGGTCGACTATCCGGCCGCGCAGCCATTCCGGCCGCGCATCCTCGCGGCGCTCGCCGCATCGCCGACGCTCGCGCTCGAGCTGTCGCCGGACGACCTCCTCGAATCGCAGGACGACGTGTCGAAATACGGCGTCTGCAATTACCCGTGCCTGCCCCGCCTGTTGCCTGCGCCGCTGTGGCAGCGGCTCGCCGGCCGGCTGCGCGGCAACCCGACCGCGCTCGCCGAGATCCGCAAGATGCGGCCGTGGCTCGCCGCGCTCGTCGTCGAGACATACGACTCGCTGTCTGCCGGCCTGCAGACCGAGTACGGTACCGAGGCGCAGTTGCAGAACGTGTTCCTGAAGAAGCGGGGCGGCAAGATGGTCGGACTCGAGACGCTGGCCGAGCAGATGCGCGCGTTCACCGGCCTCACGCTCGCCGAGCAGCGCGAGATGCTGGCGCAGGATATGGTGCAGACGCCCGCGCAGAACGCGGACGACGTGAAGACGCTGCACCGGCTGTGGCGGATCGGCGATGCCGATGCGCTCGCCGCGTGGGCGGTGGCGAAAGGCGAGCGGCTGTCGCGCTCGAAGACGTTGTCCGACTCAATCGACAACAAGATCGTGTTCGAACGCAACCGGCGCTTTGTCGCCCGGATGACCGCGATGGCCGCGCCGGGCCGGCCGCTGTTCGTTGCCATCGGCGCGCTGCACCTGGGCGGCCGGCGCGGCGTGCTCGAATTGCTGCGCCAGCAGGGCTATCGCGTCGACGCGAATTGAACGCCGATCGGGGGCGCAGTCAGCGGAGATCTTTCCCTGTTTGCACGTCGACGACCGTGCTGCGGCATTGACATGCCGCGCCGGCAGTGTCCTGTAAGGAAAACCCTCGAATCGTCGGAAAATAGCATTTAAGTCGATTGACATCCGTTTCGCGCGACACCTATTCTTCATTTCACACGATCTGAAAAATTGCAAAAACATCAACGTTCTACGGGGTAGAAAAACAAAGCGCGGGGTTAGCGTTGCCGGCACGTGATCGACGTGCCGGCCGCGAAGTAGCTGCATGCACGGCGGGGCCAACCACCGTTCGACAAGAAGCGCATGCAGGCCGGCTTGCGGATCAGTACGTTCCTTTCGTCCCGTCGTCCAACCGGGGGAAGCAGTAGCGGGTGGAGGCAGACGGTTCTGATCCGGAGCATGGCTTTCCGGTCGCCGTCGACAGGCGGTTTCTATGCCGGCGGTTACGCAGTGGATGCGACTCGACCTATAGAAAAGCGCCCGGCGGGCGCTTTTTTCTTTTTCAGCGTGATGCGTAGCGATGGCGGCGCGTCATGCGAACAGGTGCGTTCACGATGCCCGTTCATCCGCTTGTGCCATCCCCGGCGCGACCACCTCCACCCCCGTCGCTTCCAGCGCCGCGCGAATCCTTCTCGCGAACGCGAGCGCGTGCGGCCCGTCGCCATGCAGGCAAACCGTCTGCGCATTGAGCGGCACCCATTCGCCGGTGATCGCGCGTACGTGCCGCTCACGCACCATGTCCAGCGTGCGTGCGATCACATCATCCTCGTCGTCGATCAGCGCGCCGGGTTCGCTGCGCGGGACGAGCGAGCCGTCCGCGCGGTAGCCGCGATCGGCGAAAACCTCTTCGACCGCGATGAGCCCCGCATGCCGCGCGGCCGCGACGAACACGCTGTTCGCGAGACCAAACACGGTGAGCGACGGATCGAAATCGTGGATCGCGGACACGACGGCATCCGCGATCATCGGGTCGCGCGCAGCCTGGTTGTACAGCGCGCCATGCGGCTTCACGTGCACGATGCGGCCGCCCTCGGCCTGCGCGATCGCCGACAGCGCGCCGAGCTGATACAGCACGCCCGCGTAGATTTCGCCCGCCGGCAACTGCATTTCCTTGCGGCCGAAATTCTCCGGATCGTGAAAGCTCGGATGCGCGCCGATCGCCACGCCTTTCGCCACGGCCCAGCGCACGCAGTCGCGCATCGCGTTCGGGCCGCCCGCATGCCATCCACATGCAATGTTCGCCGACGTCACCAGATCGAGCAGCGCCTCGTCCGATCCGCAACCTTCGCCGAGATCGGCATTCAGATCGATGTCCATGATTCCCAGTCCATTCTTGTCATGGCGCGTCCCCCCGGACGCAGCGCCGGTGTCCCCTTCGTTACGCCGCCTGCGATTGCGCACGCCGGCGCGCTTCTTCCCGCATCTCGATCGCGACATCGATCTGCAGCAGGTAGGCGCGCTCGGCTGCGAGTGCGTCGCGAGCCACGTCGGGCGTCGCGCGCACAAAGCGGATCGGCAGGTTCAGTCGCGCTTGCGCGAGTTTCCACAGATCGGCGCGGATCACAGTGCCGATCTTAGGATAGCCGCCCGTGGTCTGCGCGTCGTTCATCAACACGATCGGCTGGCCGTTCGGCGGCACCTGGATCGTGCCGGGCAACACGGCGTGCGACAGCAGCTCGACCGGGCGTTCGCGCATCAGTTCGATGCCGGCGAGGCGGTATCCCATCCGGTTGCTGTTCGCCGTCACGAGCCATTCCTCATCCCAGAACGCCTGCTGCGAATCCGCGGCGAACGATGCGTAATCGGGGCCGGGCAGTACCCGCACCGGCATCGCCCACGGCGCATGCGCGGCCCGCTGGCGGCGCGGCGGCTCGTCGACGCGCGCGAACGCGCACCAGGCCGGCGCCTTGACGCCGAACTCCGGCGCGCCGGGGGCGAGGCAGCCGGCACCAACCGGAGCGACGCCGACCGGCAACTGGTCGCCATCGCGCATCGCGCGGCCGCCGAGGCCGCC
>NZ_JAHACR010000385.1 GCF_018375725.1 Burkholderia sp.
AGAGGAGGGGGAGGTGGCGAAATCAGTGGGGGTGCTGCGGCGAGCGCTGGCGCGGGCGCCGGTATGTGGGCCGGCAACAAGCTGGCTGCGGGGATTGCCACAAAACGTCTTCAGGGTCAAGCGAATCGGCTTATCGATGCGATGCGCACAAATTCAAGGCTGGGCAGGAACTAATATCGGTAGGCTATCCATGCGACGTGAGAATCTGCAGCAGGAATATGGCGCCGAGCAGCAATCCGAATGTGCGCGCAGCGGCGAACAAATTGTCGCGGCCAAATACGCGGAATTTATTTTGTTGCGCAGTCTGTGCGCGTGCAACAGTATCCCAATCAACCTCGAAAGCTTGCCGGCGCTCCGCGTGTCGAGAAGGCGACTGCTCTGTGCTTGGTTTCGGGGCGTGCGCCGTTCGAGTCGCCTCTTGCTCCTCGAGCGTCCGGTCGTAATTGGCGCGCTTGGCTGAATCGGACAGGATTACATACGCGGCATTGATCGCTTGCATGATTCGGCCCGCTTCTGGGTCTTCATTCTTATCCGGATGCCATTTCTGCGAGAGAGCCCTATACGCTGCCCGAATAACCTCAGGTGGCGCACCGCGCGCGACCGATAGTGTTTCGTAGTGGTTTTTTTCTTTTCCCACGACTATCCCCATTAAGCCCGCTCCGTGCGGGCTTTTTCGATTATAGGCCACCCATCGAGGTGGTCTTTTTGTTTGAGGTGGCAATGTCCTCCATTCTTCCGAACGGGAAAACCCAGTTCATTGACCAGAACGGGAAGCCGCTGGCCAATGGGGCAGTGACATTCTATTCCCCTGGCACCACGACTAAGAAGGACACGTATCAGGATGCGGCAATGACGCAGCCGAATACGAATCCGATCATTCTCGATTCGCGCGGCCAAGCAACGATTTGGGGAGGCGGATCGTATCGGCAGGTTGTCGCCGACACGTTCGGCGTCACGATCTGGGATCAGGTCGTATCGGCCGCTGTTTCGTCAGACGCACTGTCGGGCAATACAGGCGCATCCCTCATCGGGACGCCGGATGGGGGCACGTTCGCGAACACGCTCCTGTTCAACCTGAACCGCGTCGTCGACTCAATCGCAGCGCTGCGCGCGACGAGCCACCAGTTCTACGCGCGCGCGTTCGTGACTGGGTACTACGCTGCCCACGATGGGGGAGGCGGGGCATACCAATACGACCCGAACGATACGTCGAGTTCCGATAACGGCGTGACGATCATCGTGGCGTCCGACGGCGGCCGATGGAGGCTGCAATGGTTCGGTTCGCTGTCCGTCGAGCAGGCTGGTGCCAAGGCGGACGGCACGACCGACAACACGGCCTATTTCCAGAACGCGATCAACGCGCTGCAGGCGGTCGGCGGCGGCAAGCTGATTGTCCCGGCGCACTCATCGGGCTTCCGAATCGCCGGCACCCTGAATGTGACGCAGGGCGGTGTCTCCATCGTCGGCGTGAATCGCCAAGGCAGCCTCATCACGTTCGACAACGGCGCGAGCGACTGCATCACCTTCTCCGGGTCGAGCTTCTCGCAGCAGATCTATGGATTCGAGCTGCGTGACCTGCGCTTCCAGTTCGGGGCAAAGACGGGTGGCCGCACCATCTACTGCTCGAACAGCAATCAGATTGTCATCGATAACCTCGAAATCAACGGTTGCTGGACGGGGATCGAGCTGTACCAGAACAACACGGTGCAGATTTCTAACGTCGTGATGCAGGGTGTCACGAGCAGCACCGGTTACGGGATCTACTGGCATGCTGCGGCCGATGGTTCGGGCCGTTCGGACTGGTTGATCCTCGACAACTGGGCCGTCAACTGCATGTACTCGGGGGCGAATGGGCTGGTCATCGATGGCCTTGTCGCGACGCTCATTGCGACCCGATGCAACATCATGCAGTGCACGGTGAACGTCCTCATCTATAACAGCGCGGAGTCGGGGGGCAACTTCCCGAACTATCTGCAGTTCACCGATGTGCAGACCGAGGGCGCCAAGCTTAATACCGTACAGATCAATGGTGGTGCAAACATCAAGTTCGTCGACTGCGCACTCATCCAGGCATCCGGGCAGACGGGGCAGGGCTCGAGCGATGGGTATGTCGTAGCGATCTATCCCGACCTTAACTATTCATACACGCGCAATATCACGTTCATGGGCTGCTCGATTGGGCAGGGTAAGGGAAGCGCGGTGTACACGAATGCTCGCAACGCGCGCTTCGCGTGCTGCGATTTCCAGGCCGGGGGCACCATGACGGCGAATACGCAGCCCGCAATCCACGTCGGTCCAAACTCCGACAACACATCAATCACCAGCTGCACGAACAACATTTACGGGACTCCCAACAACTGGCAATACGGGCTGCTCGTCGATGCGGGTTCTACGGGGACGATCGAAACTGGCAATAACTGGCGTGGTACGCAGACGAAAGAGGTGCAATGGAACAGCACTGATTCGCAGAGCTACGCGGGCACAGACCTGACCTCCGTCTCGCTACCGATCAGCTCTGCCACGCAGACGAACCCGCAGGGCTTCACCGCCATTCCTGGCGGAACGCTCACGACAACCCAAACGCTGGGCGGCATAGCCTATATCGGCGGCACGCCGGGTGCGTTCACGAACACGACGCCAACGGCTGCACAGCTCGTGGCAGCTCTAGACAGCCCCAGCAAGAACAAGACGGTCGATCTGTTGCTGCTGAACGCAACCAACGGGACGATGACACTACAGCCGGGCGCTGGCGTGACGATGGTGGGCCTCACGAGCGGCGGCAATTTCCAGATTAATTCCGGCGCGCAGCGCATGCTCAAGATCGTGTTCGTTAACACGGCCGCGGGCGCGGAAGCGATTCAAATCTACGGATAAGCGTTTCAATGAACGTCAAACGGGGATGACGATGCAGGAACACGAAAAAACCATTCTGGAACTGATCATCATGGGGGCTCTCATCGGCATTGCAAAACTGCTCGTCAGCAGCGAGCAATTGACCTTTCGCGTGGTTTTTGGCCGCGCGCTCCTGGGTTCCGCGACCTCAATGGTCGCTGGCATCGCGCTGCTGCAGATTCCGAACCTGGATCCGCTCGCACTGCTCGGCATCGGCAGCGCGCTCGGCATCGTCGGGTCGCAGTACATCGAAATCCTGCTGCGTCGGAAGGCGCGGGCAGTACTCGGGAGGGATTGATGTGAGCAGCTTCGATGATGCATTCGATGCCCTGATCGGGAACGAGGGCGGATATTCGAACAACCCGAAGGATCCTGGCGGCGAAACGATGTGGGGCGTCACGGCGCGCGTCGCGCGCGCGGCC
>NZ_JAHACR010000386.1 GCF_018375725.1 Burkholderia sp.
CAACGACCGGCCGCGGCCGCTGACGCGCGGCGCATCGCGCAGCGCGCCATTCAGCGCGGCAAGCAATGCGGCGTCGCCCGCCAGCGCGGCCGACTGGGCGATGCGGCCTGCCCCGGCGAATTCCGCAAGCCATGGCGCGCCCCAGTCGATCCGGGCGAACGCCGCCGCGTCGACGCCAGCAGCTTGCCCGGCCGCACGCGGCGACGCGTCGTTCACACGAGTTTCCAGCCGATCGATTCGCCTGCGCGCAGCGGCACGACCGGCGTGTCGCCTGCGAAAATCTCAAGCGGCAGTTCCCACGACTCGCGACGCAGCGTCACCGTCTCGGTCGCGCGCGGCAAGCCGTAGAAATCTGCCCCGTGGAAGCTCGCGAAGCCTTCGAGCTTGTCGAGCGCGCCCGCATTGTCGAACGCTTCAGCGTAAAGCTCGAGCGCATGCAGTGCCGTGTAACAGCCCGCACAGCCGCATGCGGCTTCCTTCGCGTCGCGCGCGTGCGGCGCGCTGTCGGTACCGAGGAAGAAGCGCGGACTGCCCGACGTGGCCGCCTCGACGAGCGCGACGCGATGAAGCTCGCGCTTGAGCACCGGCAGGCAATAGTAATGGGGGCGGATACCACCGACGAAGAGCGCATTGCGGTTGTACAGCAGGTGATGCGGCGTGATCGTCGCGCCGATGAGGCCCGGCGCCGCGTCGGCGTCGCGTACGTAGTCGACCGCATCCTTCGTCGTGATGTGTTCGAACACGACCTTGAGGCCCGGGAAATTGCGGCGCAGCGGCGTCATCACGCGGTCGATGAAGACCTTCTCGCGGTCGAACATGTCGATCGACGCCTCGGTCACCTCGCCGTGCACGAGCAGCGGCATGCCGACGTCCTGCATCGCCTCGAGCGTTTTCGTGCACTTCGCGAGGTCGGTCACGCCTGCGTCGGAGTTGGTCGTCGCGCCGGCCGGATACAGCTTCACGCCGTGCACGAAGCCGCTTTCGCGCGCGCGGCGGATCTCGTCGGGCGGCGTGTTGTCGGTCAGATAGAGCGTCATCAGCGGCTCGAACTTCACGCCGGCGGGCACCGCGGCCAGGATCCGCTCGCGGTATGCCTGCGCCTGTTCGGTGGTCGTCACGGGCGGCTTCAGGTTCGGCATGATGATCGCGCGGCCGAACTGGCGCGCGGTGTGCGGCAGCACGGCGGCCAGCATCGCGCCGTCGCGGACGTGCAGGTGCCAGTCGTCGGGACGAGCGAGCGTCAGCGTCGCCGGGGAGGAAGCGTTCGAGGCAGTCATAGGTGGCGTCGTAAGGAACGGGCGGGCAAGCGAAGCCGGAACGCGGACGGTGTGCCGCCGTGGCGCCGGCTGACGGCAAACCGCAACACGGGGCCGCCGGCCAGCGGAATCCGCTTCTTGCCGCTCTGGGCTCGGTGATATGCTAGAAACACACATTGTACCGGGTTCGTCCGGTGCATTACCTCGCTTCAACAGCCCGCCCCAGCAAAATGTGCCAACTCCTAGGAATGAACTGCGCCGCGCCGACGGACGTCACATTCTCATTCACCGGCTTCGCGGCCCGGGGCGGAATCACCGATCACCATGCCGATGGCTGGGGCATCGCCTTCTTCGAGGACAAGGCCTGCCGCCTGTTCATCGACCAGCAGGCATCGGCCACCTCGCCGATCGCCGAGATGGTCAAGCGCTACCCGATCAAGTCGAAGAACACGATCGCGCACATCCGCAAGGCGACGCAAGGCCACATCCTGCTCGAAAACAGCCATCCGTTCATGCGCGAGCTGTGGGGCCGGCACTGGATCTTCGCGCATAACGGCGACCTGCACGACTACATGCCAGACCTGGAGGGGAGCGTCTATCAGCCGGTCGGCACGACCGACAGCGAGAAAGCGTTCTGCGTGCTGATGCAGGGGCTGCGCGAAGCGTTTCCGGGCGCGCAGCCGCCGCTGCCCGAACTGTTCGAGCGGCTCGGCGAACTGACCCGCGGCATCACCGATCACGGGGTGTTCAACTTCCTGATGTCGAACGGGCAGGCGCTGTTCGCGCACTGCTCAACGCGTCTGCATTATCTGGTGCGCCGCTGGCCGTTCTCGACCGCGCATCTCGTCGACGAGGATCTGTCGATCGACTTCGCGAAATACACGACGCCGGAGGACCGCGTCGCCGTGATCGCGACGCAGCCGCTTACCGACAACGAAGTGTGGACCGCGTTCGAGCCGGGCGAGCTGATCATGTTCCAGTGTGGCGACGTCGCCGCGCGCATGCAGATTCCCGTCCCGCCGTCGGTGCTGGAAAAGCTGCGCAATCCGGCGCTCGACGCGTCGGCATCCGCGCCGGCACGGTCGTTGCCGGCCGTCGCAGCGGACGTCGGCGAGGATGCGTTCGACTTCTGACCGGACGCTCCGTCACGGTTCGTTCATGAAAAAAACCGCCCGGCAGTGCCGGGCGGTTTTCTTTTGGTGCGACGGGCTTCGCCGGTGACGGGCTTTCAGCGACCGGCTTCCGGCAACGAATTCCAACGACGAACCTCCGCAAGCCAGCCCAAGCCGACACCCGCACCGAACCCGTTGCGCCGGGCCACCGCCCGTCCCACGCACTCAGTGCAGGATCTTCGCGAGGAAGTCCTTCGCGCGGTCCGACTTCGGATTCGCGAAGAAATCGTCCTTGCGGTCGTCCTCGACGATCGCGCCCTTGTCCATGAAGATCACGCGATGGGCGACCTTTTTCGCGAAGCCCATTTCGTGCGTGACGACCATCATCGTCATGCCTTCCTTCGCGAGCTCGACCATCACGTCGAGCACCTCGTTGATCATCTCGGGATCGAGCGCCGAAGTCGGCTCGTCGAACAGCATCGCGATCGGATCCATCGACAGCGCGCGCGCAATCGCGACGCGCTGCTGCTGCCCGCCCGACAGCTGGCCCGGATACTTGTGCGCGTGCGCCTTCAGGCCGACCCGATCGAGCAGCTTCAGCCCCTTCTCGGTCGCCTCGTCCTTGCTGCGGCCGAGCACCTTGATCTGCGCGAGCGTCAGGTTCTCGGTGATCGACAGGTGCGGGAACAGCTCGAAGTGCTGGAACACCATGCCGACCTTCGAGCGCAGCTTCGACAGGTTCGTCCTCCTGTCGCCGACCGACTGGCCGTTGACGAGAATCTCGCCCTGCTGGAACGGCTCGAGGCCGTTCACGGTCTTGATCAGCGTCGACTTGCCCGAGCCCGACGGCCCGCAGACGACCACCACCTCGCCCTTTTTCACCTCGGTCGTGCAATCGGTGAGAACCTGAAACGGGCCGTACCACTTCGA
>NZ_JAHACR010000387.1 GCF_018375725.1 Burkholderia sp.
GTCGAGCGCGACGGCCGTGGTCTGGCTGTGGCGGAATTCGTTGTCGATGCTGGTCTCGCCCCCGCGGATGGAGCCGTTCACGCGAATGCCGAACTGCCCGTCGCTGCCGAAGCGGCGGCCCACGTCGACGTGCGTGCCAATCACGCCGGTCGCGCTGCCGTCGACCGTCACGCGCGTGAGCGGCTTGTCGTCGGCGCGCTTGAGTCCGAGATTGATGCCGCCGCCGATCGCCGAGCCGGTCGGCGACGCGCCGTTCAGGAACGCGTTCGCGCCCTTGAACACCTCCACGCGTTCGAGCACGTCGGTCGAGATCAGCTGGCGGGGCGTGACGCCATACAGGCCGCCCAGCGAGATATCGTCGCCGTTCAGCTGGAAGCCGCGAATCACGAACACTTCGGAAAAATTGCCGAAACCGAAAGCCGGGCGCACGGCGGGATCGTGCGAGAGCAGCGCCCCGATCGTCTGCGCCTGGGCATCCTCGATCGCCTTCGATGTGTAACTCGTCATGCTGAAAGGCACGTCGCTGGCGTTCTGGGTGCCGAACACGCCGAATTCACCACCGCGCGCAATCTGACCGCCCGAATAGGTCGGCGCGTAATCGCCGGGCAGCGGCGCCGCCGTGCCCTGCACCTGGATGGCCGGCAGGGTGTTGTCGGTGCCGGCCGATGCCGCGCCGGCTTGCGCGTGCGCCGCGGTGGCCATGCCGAGCGTCAATGGCAACGCCGCGCAGGCGAACAGATGACGAACGGCGACATGCAGCGGCCTGACGGACGGACGCTGAGAAACGGTGGTGAACATGGGATGACGCATTCCTGAGGTAAAGCGATTCTTTGGGTGACGGCACACAGCGTCACCGCGGATATCCAAGCGGGGTAAGGATGATGAAGCTGAAGCGATAGCCGCGATCATACGCACATGCGAATGATTCGCATATGCGTTTACGTGACAGATGCGCACAATGTGACGATTTGCTGCCTTTCAGCAACGCATTCCTTCATATTGCTTACGCGGCGGCGCAGGAGACCATGCCGGACGCCGCAATCACGCCTGCTCGAGACGTTGCCGCCTATCAGCCGCGTGATCGCCAACCCTTGGCAGGACATCTGTGGTCGAGACGGTTTCTCCATGTCCGTGCGTGCGGATCAGCGCGCACTAGGGGGAAACAAGCATTTACGTCCTATCGAGGCGTGCTCGCATATCCTTGAGCGCACATCGGGCATGCAGCGCGTCACCGACGACAACATGGGCAGCGAATGGCGTCGGAGCTTCGGGTTCGAATGAATATGCCTTGCTGATCGTGCGTGTCGCGCGACAACGCATCGGTCGGTTTTCAGGCGAAGCAGTGGCGCGAACGGGTCGACAAGCGGCATGATGGTGCACGCGGCGCAGATATCTGCGTCGCCCGGAGCGGGTCGGATTCGCGATTCGAATGACGGCAGTTTGAGCGGACAAACCGCAACGATTGCCCCGACGTGGCGGATGCGCCACGCATCGACGATTCAGCCCCGTTGTTCATTTCACGTACTGTTTCTGGAGACAATCATGGCGAGCGAACCGATTCGCGATCCCGCAAAAGATCACCTGCTCACACCGCAGAACGCGGCCTTCGTCATCATCGATTACCAGCCGGTCCAGGTGAATTCGATTGCGTCGATGGATCGTCAGTTGCTGGTTAACAACATCGTGGGAACCGCGAAGGCCGCCGTCGCATACAAGCTGCCGATCATCCATTCGACGGTCAACGTGCAGACCGGCCTGAACAAGCCGCCGATCCCGCAACTGCGCGCGGTACTTGGCGACTATCCGACCTACGATCGCACGAGCATCAACTCGTGGGAAGACGTCGAATTCCGCAAGGCCGTCGAGGCGACCGGACGCAAGAAATTGATCATGACCGCGCTCTGGACGGAAGCGTGCCTGACGTTTCCGGCGCTCGATGCCTTGCAGGCCGGCTACGAGGTATATGTCGTCGTCGATGCGGTCGGCGGCACGTCCGTCGCCGCGCACGAAGCCGCGCTGCGCCGTATCGAACAGGCGGGCGGCAAGATGATCAGTGTCGCCCAGCTGTTCTGCGAGCTGCAACGCGACTGGGCACGCAGCGAAACCGTACCGGCGTTCATTCACCTGTTTATCGAAACCGGCGGGACGGCCGGCATCCAGTTCTCGTACGACAAGAATGGATAAGTCGCCCGGTTGAATCTGCAACCCGTTCCGGCCACTCGACATCGCCGGAACGGGCATCATCAGTGTGTCGGCGAACGGCGACAAACGTACGTTGAATGGACACGCATGCGATCTACGCGCGACTCAGCGCGTCTTCCTGGAAAAGATGATGCGGAGCGGCGCAAGACCCGGCGTTTGACGCAGGCCGCTCGCGTCCGGAGCCGGTCGTCGAATGCCACGCGGCGCTCGCCCGCATGGTCTGCGCCGAAACGACGACACGCCTGTTGATGTCGCCCGAACGCCGGCCAGCACACGCGAACGCCACACCACGCAACCACGTATTCAGAGCAGTCGATTTTCCCGCCGTTCCTGAACGCGGCCGCCATGCGCGCCGACACATCAAGCCACTCCCAGCTCCGCCAGCGGATGCGTCCATTTCTTCCACGGCGACGTCAAAAAATGGCGTACCTGCTCGGCGCGCACTTCGACGAGCGACATCGGCGCCCAGCGCGGCTTGCGATCCTTGTCGACTAGATGCGCGCGCACGCCTTCGCAGAAATCGCCCTCCTCGATCGCACGCATCACAATACCGAGCTCCATCCGGAACGATTCGGCGAGGGTCATCTGCCGGCCGCGCAGCAACGCATCGCGCGTGACGCACAGCATCGTCGGCGAATGGCCGAGCATCGCGTCGAGCGTCGTCTGCAGCCATTGGCGATGCTCGCGCGACAGTTCGTCACGCGCGAGATCCTGCCTGAGCGTCGCGACGATCCGCTCGACGGTCGAGCGCTTGTCGAAATGCCGGGTGACCCACGTCATCTGGCTGTCGAGTGCCGCATGCGGGACGACATTGCACGGCGGCTCGAACACCTTGCGCAGTGCGGCCGGCACGCCGCCGTCCCACTTCGCGCTTTCGAGCCGCGTCTCGAACGTGCCGAGCCATGACGACGGCACGCACAGATCCGCGAGCTTCGTAGCCAACGCGTCCGCGCCGGACAGCATCGCACCCGTCAGCCCGACGTACAGCGCCAGCTCTGCTTTGGCAAAGGAAAATCCTAATACTATAGAATTTCTAAGCTATGATGAAGAAATCTTAATTTTAAGAAGTAATGATGAAACTGTTCTTA
>NZ_JAHACR010000388.1 GCF_018375725.1 Burkholderia sp.
TCCCGCTTCCGGCAGCACATCGTCGGTCGCGCCGGCGCATTCATCTTCAGCGGCCGCGCCCCCGACGGCTTCCGCCGTCTCCGGCGCCGCCGCGACGTCCGGTGCGAGCCGTACGGCCGCACCGTCTGTTCAACGTCCGACCGCCACCTATGCGATTGGCTGGACCGTCAATGGAACGTTCCGGAAGATGCCGGTCAACGGCAGCGGGAAAGTTGGCGGCGTACTCGCATTGCAGGACGCAAAGCGGCCATTCCCGGTGCAGGCGAGCGTGCGCATCGGCGACACGCGTATCGCACTGGTCGGCACGCTGACCGATCCGGCGCACCTGGCGGCGCTCGACCTGCGCCTGTGGCTGGCGGGACTCAGCATGGCGCACCTCTATGAGATAAGCGGCGTCACGTTGCCGGAAACCCGCCCGTTTGCGACCGAAGGCCGGCTGGCCGGCCAGTTTCGTGAAACGGGAAACATCTTCAGGTATGAGAATTTCACCGGGCGCGTCGGCGGCAGCGACCTGAACGGTTCCCTGACCTACGAGGCACGCAAGCCGAGACCCGTGTTATCGGGAAAGGTCGCGTCGAATCTGCTTCAGTTCGCCGACCTCGCCCCGATCATCGGCGCGGATTCGAACGCGAACATGGCCCGCCGCGGTGAGGCCGCGCATCAGCCAGCCGACAAGGCGCTGCCGGTCCAGGCATTTCGCACGGAGCGATGGAAAGCGATCGATGCGGATGTCAGGTTCACCGGCAGGCGCATCATCAAGAACGCCAGCCTGCCTGTCACGGCACTGGACACGCACGTTGTCCTGCGTGATGGCGTGCTGACGTTGCAGCCACTGAAATTTGACGTCGCCGGCGGCACGCTGGCCTCGACAATGCATCTGGACGGCAACGCCGCGCCCCTGAAGGCTCGCGTTTCGATGCAGGTGCGGCATCTGCGGCTCAAACAGCTCTTTCCGACCTTCGCGGTCATGCAGACGAGCTTGGGCGAGATTAACGGCGACGCCGCGCTGTCGGCGACGGGCAATTCGCCGGCGGCACTGGCGGCGAGTGCCAACGGCGAGGTGAAGACGCTGATCACCGACGGCGCGGTCAGCCGGGTGCTTACGGAGGCGGCGGGTCTGAATGTCGCGAATGTGGTGTACGAGAAGCTTTTCGGCAAGCGGGACGTGAAGATCAATTGCGCCGCGGCCGATCTGGTTGCGACCAATGGCGTGTTCGAGTCGCGCGTATTCGCGCTCGACACCGACGATGCCGTGATCAACATGGACGGTGACATCGATATGCGCAACGAGTCGATGAATCTGCAGATACACCCGCATACCAAAGGATTCCGCGTGGTTTCGCTGCGTTCGCCGTTATACGTACGTGGGACGTTCAAGCAGCCGCATGTCGGCGTTCAGGCGGGCGCGCTACTCGCACGCGGCGGGGTGGCGGTCGGCCTGGCGTTGCTCAATCCGTTCGCATCGCTGATCGCGCTGCTTCAGCCGAGCAACAAGCAGCCATTGCCGTGCCAGCAGATGCTGGCCGACATGGAAAAGCGGCCTACCGCACCGCCGCCGGGCGTACGCAAGAAAGCCGCAGAACCGCCGGCGTATATGAAGCCGGCTTCCGGTGTAGTCGGTGTGCCAGGCGGCGGCCGCACCGCGGAAACGGCCAGCGGCGCGACGGGTGCGCCGGCGGGACCGGCCTCGAATCCAGGCAATGCCAAAGCGCCACCGTCGACGTTCAAAGACAACTGAGCGGCCGATGAGCGTCAGGTCAGGCCGATCCGTTGGCGATTCCGTCTGTCCAGCCAGATAACGGTCGATGGAACAGCCGGTTTCATCAGGTCGTACCGCCTCCTGCACAGCCGAGGATGCGTGGGAACGCGACCTTTTCGCCGAACGTCCCGGATACGCCGATGCGTCCATTTCGGAAACCGCCGCCATACCGCAAAGACATGCCCGTCGCACGCCGTGCACGCGTCTTTTTTACAACGTCGCTGTAATGCGCACGCACCGGCGTGCGCATCGGCCCCAGTCTGCCGCCAACTTTGCGCCCGCCATGCAACCCGCTTGTCGCGCCACGCGTCCACGCGGACTGCGCCGGCTCGGCAGGGACCGGGCACGCGCGTTGCGCAACTCACGTGTCATGCCGATTGCCGCGCCATGCAGGCGCCCTCATTCCATGAACCCAGCACCGACTTTTGCCCCGCACATCTATTTTTGCGACGCCCGTCTGATCGGGCCGCTCGACGCGTGGTCGCCGCTTTTCGAGCATGTCGCCGACATGGGTTTCGATCACGTCCTCGTCGGCGCATTCTGGGCCGCGAGTCGCGCCGGCTTCCCACGCCATCTGTCGGATCCCGACCGCGCAGCCGACGTATTCGCGACGCAGGCGAATGCGTGCGAAACGTTCGCCCTGCTCTCCCGGGCCGCACGCGGGCATGGACTGCGCATGCTGGTCGAGGTCGCGCCCGACCGGATCGCGCGCGACAGCCCGCTGCGCCATGTGCATCCCGACTGGTATGTCGAACGCAGGCGGGACGATGCGTTGATCGACCCGCGCTCAGCCGCGCAAGCACAGGATCTCGCGCACGCGAACCTCGCCATGCCGGCGGCATGCGACGGACTGGCTGCGTGGTGGCGCGCGCGCCTCGTCGCGCTCGCGGAAGCCGGCGCAGCCGGTTTCGTCATGGACGCACCGCAGCATCTGCCCGCTGCGTGGTGGCACGACTGGCGCGCAGCCCTTCGGCATGTGCAGCCGAATATCGCGTTGATCGCGGGCGTCCCGGGCCATGCGCGCGATGCGCTGGCGCTGCTCACGGAGGCGGGCTTCGATGCGGTGTTCTCGTCGGTGCGCTGGTGGGATCTGCGTGCGCCGTGGTTCGTCGACGAGCATCGGCTGCTGTGTCGTGTCGGCACCCCCATCGCGTTTCCCGACACGTTCGATGGCCCGCGCCTTGCCGATGATTGGCGCGGCTCACCGCCCGAGCGCATCGAGCGTGCATACCGCCGCGCATTGTGGACCGCAGCGGCGGTGGGCACCGGCTGGCTCGTGCCGATGGGCTTCGAGCGCGGCGTCACGCTCCCGCTGCTGGCCCGCGACACGGATGCCGACCGCTATCGCGCCGCCTGCCGGGCGGCGCCGTTCGACTTGTCTGCCGCGCTCGCGGACGCCAACGCGTGGCGTCGCGCGACGCCTGTCGCGGACACACGCGGCGAGATCGTTCAGCTGAGCGCGCCCGATGCGGGCGCGACCGTACTGCTGCGCGGCACGGGGCCGTCGCTGGAATATGGCGCCGAC
>NZ_JAHACR010000389.1 GCF_018375725.1 Burkholderia sp.
CATTGCTTGAGGCGACGCTGCGCTGGCCGTGGGCGGCGATTGGTCTCGCAGTTGTCGCGCTGGTGCTGACGATTCTGCCGATTTCGCGTCTTGGCGGCGAATTCATGCCGCCGCTCGACGAGGGCGATTTGCTGTATATGCCGACCGCTCTTCCGGGCATTTCCGCCGAGAAAGCGAGCGAGCTGCTGCAGCAAACCGACCGGCTCATCAAGACCGTGCCCGAGGTCGCGACAGTGTTCGGCAAGTCGGGCCGGGCGGATACGGCCACAGACCCGGCACCGCTCGAGATGTTCGAGACCACCATCCAGTTCAAGCCGCGCAGCCAGTGGCGGCCGGGCATGACGCCGGAAAAGCTGGTCGATGAGCTGGACCGGACGGTCAAGGTGCCCGGTCTTTCGAACGTATGGGTGCCGCCGATCCGCAATCGCCTCGACATGTTGTCGACCGGCATCAAGACGCCGGTGGGCGTCAAGATTTCCGGGCCGGACCTGACGCAGATCGACCGTATCGCGACGCAGGTTGAAACGGCCGTCAAAGGTGTCCCTGGTGTGACGTCCGCACTCGCGGAACGGCTCAACGGCGGGCGCTATATCGACGTGGACATCGACCGGCTCGCCGCAGCACGCTACGGACTGTCGGTGGCCGATATCCAGTCGGTCGTGTCGTCGGCGGTGGGCGGTGAGAACGTTGGCGAGGTGATTGCCGGCCGCGAGCGCTTCCCCATCAATATCCGCTACCCGCGCGAATTCCGCGATTCGCTTGAGAAGCTGCGGCAACTGCCAATCGTCACGGATCGCGGCGCGCAAATCCAGCTCGGCGACGTCGCCCACATCACGATCGCCGACGGCCCGCCGATGATTCGCAGCGAGAATGCTCGGCTCTCCGGGTACGTCTACGTCGATATCCGCAACACGGATCTCCAATCCGCCGTGAAGGCAATGCAGCAGGTCGTGGCTCGGCAGGTCCAGTTGCCACCCGGCTACTCGATTGCGTGGTCGGGCCAGTTCGAGTACCTGGAGCGCGCGGCGGCCAGGCTCCGGACCGTCATTCCGGTGACGCTGGTTGTCATCTTCGTGCTGTTGTTCCTGACCTTCAACTCCGCCGCCGATGCGCTGCTGCTGATGTCGACCGTGCCGTTCGCGCTGGTCGGCGGCTTCTGGCTCATCTGGATACTCGGCCACGCGGTGTCGGTCGCGACATCGGTCGGATTCATCGCGCTTGCGGGCGTCGCTGCCGAGTTTGGGGTGGTCATGCTGCTGTACCTGAAAGGTGCGCTCAATCGCCGGCTGGAAGATGGCGAGCTGCTCACCGAGGCGTTGCTGTTCGACGCGATTCGCGAAGGCGCCGTGCTGCGCGTACGGCCGAAGGCAATGACGGTGGCCGTCGTGCTCGCCGGCCTCATTCCGATCATGGTCGGGCACGGTGCAGGGTCGGAGGTCATGCAGCGTATCGCCGCGCCGATGGTCGGCGGCATGGTGACCGCGCCACTTCTGTCGATGTTCGTGATTCCCGCAGCGTGGTTCCTGTTGCAGCGTCGTCGCGCACGACAGGCCAGCGCTGTCCATTTTCCCCACACAAACCCTTCCGGCACGAACGTGCCAGTCAACCAAACTGGAGAGATCCAATGAAGAAACTGTTTGTTATGTCCGCTGCCCTTGCAGCCACTTTCGCCACGCCCGCATTTGCCGGCAACGACATGGCCGGCATGGATATGTCGACCAGGGCTTCCGCGATGAAAGTGTCGTCGAACAATGCGCTCACCGACGCAGAGGTCAAGAAAGTCGACGTGGCGACAGGCATGGTCACGCTGAAGCACGGCGCGCTGGAAAACGTCGGCATGCCGCCGATGACGATGGCGTTCAAGGCGAAGGATGCCGCGATGGTCAAGCAGATCAAGGAAGGCGACAAGGTCAAGGTGCGCGTCGAAGAAGTCAACGGCACCCTGACCATCGTAAAACTCGAAAAGCGCTTGTGACGAAGCGTTGATGGCTGGCACGCAGGCTTCTGTCCGCGCGCCGGCAGCCAGGAGTTCGGGCGAGGAGACCACCATGCGAACGACATCATCCAACGCGTATCAGTCTGACTACCAAACAGCGGACATATTGAGTCGCATACTTCGCTTCGCCCTTGTCCTGTTGCTCGGACCCGCATCCTTTTCGGCTTACGCAGTCAACGAATCCGAACTGCTTGCGCCTGAGCAGGCATTTCCGTTGACCGTCAGCCTCGCGAGCCCGATGGAGGTCGTGCTCGACTTCAAGACGAAGCCCGGGTATTACCTGTATCGCGACCGAATCAGCTTTGCGGTTGACGGCACACTGGTAAAACCGGATTCGATGCCGCCCTCCGAGTCGAAGAACGACCCGACGTTCGGCGTGGTCCAGGTCTATCACCAGCCCGTCCGGATTCGTCTTCCGTTGTCCGCTGCGATCACGTCGAGCGCCATGCTGACAGTTACATCGCAAGGATGTGCCGACGTGGGGGTCTGCTATCCGCCGCAGACGCGCCGCTTTCGGATCGCTGCGGACGGTGCTGTGACGCTCGCAGCGCTCGTTGGGAGTGCGAATGCAGCGGACTTCCCTGTCGTCGAGAAAAGCCGGCAGTCCGCCGTACCGGGTCTACCGCTGCGTCCTGCCAATGGGATCGGCATCGCCGAATTGCTAGGCTTTCTGGTGGCTGGTCTGCTGATGGCGGGCACCGTGTGCATGTATCCGCTCATCCCTATCGTCACGGCGGTCATTAACGGTACCCGTGAGCGGTTGCCGGTATGGCGCGGGGTTTCGCTGTCGTTCGCCTATGTACAAGGACTGGCGATGACATACGCGGCGGCTGGAACCATTGCGGCAGTCGTTGGCATTCCACTTGTGGCGGTGACGCAGAAACCCTGGTTACTGGCCACGTTCGGCGCGCTCATGCTCATCCTCGCGCTCGGTATGTTCGGCGTGTTCAGGTTGCAACTGCCGACGGGCTGGCAGACGCGGTTTGCGGGATGGAGCAGACGCTTGCCCGGAGGCCGTGTTGGGCCGGTGTTCGTGATGGGCATGTTGTCCGCGCTGATTGTCGGGCCGTGTTCCACACCGGCACTGGCAGGCGCACTGGTCTACATCGCCAACAGTCATGACATCGCAGGCGGTACGCTGGCGCTGTATTTGATGGGTATCGGGATCGGCATTCCGCTGCTGCTTGTCTGCGGATTTCGGCGATGGTGATCAATCGTTTCGGCGAACGTGATCAGTCTGGAAGGTGGTGTTGCGCGGTCAATGGATTATAGCGACGGTGATCACGA
>NZ_JAHACR010000390.1 GCF_018375725.1 Burkholderia sp.
CCGGTCGAGGAGGCGCTGCGGCGCGTGCCGAACGTGCGCTACGTCGAATCGAAAACGAGCCGCGGTTCCGCCGAGATTTCGCTGAATTTCGATTGGGGCACCGACATGGCGCAGGCGACGCTGCAGGCGCAGTCGGCGATCGCGGAAATTCTGCCGTCGCTGCCGCCCGGCACGACGATGCACGTCCGGCGGATGGATCCGACCGTATTTCCGGTGCTCGCATTCAGCCTGACATCGCGCAGTCAGTCGCTTTCGCAGCTTCGCGAGCTTGCGCAATTCCAGTTGCGTCCGGTGCTGTCGTCGGTCGAGGGCGTGGCGCGCGTCGACGTGACGGGCGGCGCGCAGGACGAACTGGAAGTGGCGATCGATCCCGCCCGCCTCGCGGCCTACAAGCTGTCGGCCGCGGACGTGTCGAGGGCGATCGGCGCCGGCAACGTGCTGATGGCGAACGGGCGGATCGAGGATCACTACAAGCTGTATCTCGTCGTCTCGAACACGGCGATCACCTCGCCCGAGATGTTGCGCAATGTGGTCGTATCGTCGACGGGCGGCACGCAGATCCGGGTCGGCGACGTCGCGGAGGTGTCACGCGGCACGATGCCGCAGTGGTTCCGGGTGACGGCGGACGGTCAGGATGCGGTGCTCGTCAGCGTATTCCAGCAGCCCGGCGCGAACAGCGTCGCGATGGCCGCGGCGATCCGCGCGAAGCTCGCGGATTTCCAGCGGCAGATGCCGCAAGGTGCGCATCTCGCGAACTGGTACGACCAGAGCCAGCTGGTGATCGAATCGGCGTCGAGCGTGCGCGATGCGATCGTGATCGGTGTCGCGCTGGCGGCGTTGACGCTGTTCGTGTTCCTGCGCAACTGGAAGATCACGGCGATCGCGGTCGCGGTCGTGCCGGTCGTGATGAGCTCGACCGTCCTTCTGCTCGACGTGTTCGGCATGGGTTTCAACATCATGACGCTCGGCGGCATGGCGGCGGCGGTCGGGCTCGTCATCGACGACGCGATCGTGATGATCGAGCATATCGCCCGGCGCATGCGGGACGCGGGCGCACATGCGTTTCACGGGCGCGTGATGAGCGCCGCGCTCGAATTCACGCGGCCGCTCGCAGGCTCGTCGGGGGCGACGCTGATCATCTTCGTGCCGCTCGCGTTCCTGTCGGGCGTGACGGGCGCGTTCTTCAAGGCGCTGTCGATCACGATGGCGAGCGCGCTGTTCATCTCGTTCATCGTCAGCTGGCTCGCGATTCCGATCCTGTGCGATCGCCTGCTGAAGCCGGCCGATGCCGAGGAACACTCTGAGTCGCGTTTCGCGCGCTGGATCAATCGCCATTACGCAAGCCTGGTCGAGCGCGTGTGCCGCAGGCCGTCGCTGGTGCTTGCGGGCGTGCTGCCGCTGCTGGCCGTTGCCGCATTCGCCTTCACGCGCGTCGGCAGCGGCTTCATGCCGTCGATGGACGAGGGCGGATTCGTGCTCGACTATCACACGGCGCCCGGCACGTCGGTGACGGAAACCGACCGCCTGATGCGCGAGGTCGAGGCGATCATTCGCGCGAATCCGAACGTCGTCACCTATTCGCGCCGCACCGGCGTCGGGCTCGGTGGCGGCCTGAGCGAGCCGAACACCGGGGATTTCTTTATTCGCCTGAAGTCGGGGCCGCGCGAACCGATCGGCACGGTGATGGCGGAAATCCGTTCGAAGGTCGAGGCGAACGTGCCGGGCGTGAAAATCGAACTCGCGCAGTTGATGGAGGACCTGATCGGCGATCTGACGGCCGTACCGCAGCCGGTTCAGATTAAGATCTATTCGGACGATCCGACCGGGCTCGCGGCGACTGCGAAGCGCGTGGCCGTGCGCATCGCGACGATTCCCGGCATCGTCGATGTCGACAACGGCATCAACCCCGCCGGCGATGCGCTCGACCTGCACATCCGTCCCGATGCGGCCGCGGCCGAAGGCATGGATCCGCAGGCGATTTCGCAGCAGGTGTCGGATCTGCTGTCGGGAAGCGTCGCCACACAGTTCCAGCAGGGGCCGAAGACGGTCGGCATTCGGGTTCGCATGACGGATGCGATGCGCATGAACGACACGGGGCTGGCCCAGCTGCAAATTCGCGCGCCCGATGGCCACCTCTTTCCGCTCGATCGCGTAAGCGACCGCATCACGGTCAGCGGTCAGCCGGAAATCAGCCGCGACAACCTGAAACGCATGATTGCCGTGACGGCGCGGATCGACGGCCGCGACCTCGGCTCGACGATTGCCGACGTCCGGCGGGCACTCGGCGAAACGAACCTGCTGCCTTCGGGCGTCTACTACGAGCTGGGCGGCCTGTATCAGCAGCAGCAGATCGCGTTTCGCGGGCTCCTCGCGGTGTTCGGCGCGGCGATCGCGCTGGTGTTCGGGCTGCTGCTGTTTCTCTACGAGCGGTTCCGCATCGCGCTTGCGGTGATGGCGATGCCGTTGTGCGCGGCGGGCGCAGTGTTTATCGGGCTGTGGGTGACGGGGATCGAACTCAACATTTCCGCGATGATGGGGATGACGATGATCATCGGCATCGTGACCGAGGTGGCGGTTTTCTACGTGTCGGAGTTTCAGGGGCTCGTGCGTGACGAGGGGATGCCGGCCGGCATGGCGTTGCTTGCCGCGGGCCGCAACCGGCTGCGGCCGATCGCCATGACAACGATCGCCGCCATTCTCGCGCTGCTGCCGCTTGCCTTCGCGCTGGGGCAGGGCTCGGCAATGCAGCAGCCGCTGGCGGTCGCGATCATCTCCGGGCTCATGGTGCAACTGCCGCTCGTGCTGCTCGTGCTGGAGCCGATCAAGCCGGTCGTACCGCCCAAGGCCGCCGTGCAGCGGCCGCCCGAACAGGTGATGCTGGGGGCGAAATCGACGCGTTACAGCAACATCGAACTGTTGCTGAGCAAGCCCGCCTATCAGTCGCGCAACTCGAAATTCGTCGTGCAGATGCCCGGCGGACGCAAGGAGGTGCTGAAGGAGGAGAACGATGCCGGCCAGCAGGCGCAGCAGGATGCGCAGGGCGGATCGCTTTTTTATTAACTAATAGACCGCCGGTTTGGAGGAGACTACAACTTCGTGGATTACGTTTAACGGGTTTTCGGCCCATATCGCCGTACTGTGTACGGTGACGCTGGGCCTGCTGTGCGTTTCGGCGCTCGTGTCGGGCGCTGAAACTTCGTTTTTTTCTCTGTCGCACAACGATATACGCCGCCTGCGCAAACGCACGACGGCGTCGGCCGAGGCGGTGCTC
>NZ_JAHACR010000391.1 GCF_018375725.1 Burkholderia sp.
TCCATCGCGATGCCGATCGCCCGGCCGCCCGCTTTCGTGATTTCCTCTGCGACGGCATTCGCGCCGTCATGGTTCAGGTCGGCGATCGCGACCGCGGCGCCCGCCCTTGCCAGTTCCAGCGCAATTTCCTTGCCAATGCCGCTCGCCGCGCCGGTGACGACCGCCACCTTGCCGCTCAAATCCGCTGCCATCCACGTCTCCTTCAGTCAGATCGATGAAAAACCATTTCCGCCATGCGGTCGTACAACCGCTCGGCGGGCACGCGTTATTGTGCATGATCTGCAACCGATATTCGTGCGCAAAACGCCTAAGCTTAATGTCGATCACAACGTGCGGAAGTTTCGCACGAGGCTTCGCCTTCGCGATATCTCGTCGGAATCGAACGCAGCGTCTGACAGCCGACGGTCATATGGATATGGACGCATCCGCGCGTCGGCGGGTTCGTCATGGGCTGGCCCTTGAGCGGGCCGATCGTCGCAGGACACACGCACGACGCCCGATCGAACGCGCGCCAACGTCAGGCAGTGATTCGAGATCCGATCCGGAGCGCGTCCGGACATGGCCAGTCGCGTACAATACGCGACCGCATCGCGACGGCCTGCCCCACCGGCAGCGCACGATCGACAAACTTCCATCGATTCACATTCGTTTCAGGCAGCCCGCCATGCTCAGTTATCGTCACGGTTTTCACGCAGGCAACCACGCGGACGTGCTCAAGCACGCCGTCGTCGTCCAGCTGCTGCGCTACCTGAACAAAAAAGACAAGTCGTACTGGTACATCGATACGCACGCAGGCGCAGGCGTCTATTCGCTCCGCGACGGCTATGCGGCGAAGACCGCCGAATTCGACACCGGCATCGGCCGTCTGTGGGAGGAAAAGAACCTGCCGCCCATCCTGGCCGACTATGTCGACGAGGTGCGCGCGCTGAACGCCGATGGCGAATTGCACTATTACCCGGGCTCACCGTATCTCGCCTGGCGACTGATGCGCGAGCAGGATCGGATGCGATTGTTCGAAATGCACAGCACGGAGATCGACGTGCTGCGTCACAATTTCCGCGATGCCGGGCGTCGGGCGATGATTTTTTCGGGTGATGGATTCGACGGGATCAAGGCATTGCTGCCTCCCGCGCCACGCCGCGCACTCGTGCTGATCGATCCGTCCTACGAGGACAAGAAGGACTACGCGCGCACGCTCACATGCGTAACGGAATGCCTGCAGCGGTTCGCGACGGGATGTTATGCGGTCTGGTATCCGCAGGTCACGCGCGTCGAATCCCAGCGGTTCCCCGAGCAACTGAAACGGCTGCAACCCGATAACTGGCTTCACGTGACGCTGTCGGTATCCAATCCGCCGGAAGGCGGGCTGGGCCTGTACGGCAGCGGGATGTTCATCATCAATCCGCCCTACACCCTTTCGCAGAGCCTGAATGAAGCGATGCCCTATCTGGCTGAAACGCTTGCACAGGATCATGGCGCACGGTTCACTGTCGAATACCGCGGGAACTGAGCCTCGCTGGACTCACGGCTGCCGGGGCTACGGCTGTCCCGGTTGCGGAGCACTCCATCCGGGAATGTTGATGTATGGCGCAACATACACTGGAATCGACGAGTTCGGCGCCTGCTCTACCGGCGTCCGCATTCTCGCCGGCTCGACGATCGGCTCGCGGGATAGCGGCGCGGTCTGCAATACCAGACCGCCGTTTCCGTCCTGGATGCCGCGCTGGGTATCGAGAATCAGCGGTTGCGATGCGGATGCGGCGTAACCGGACCAAGCCTGGACGAGCAGAAGTCCAGCCAGGCCAATACGGAAAAACGTGGCCCCTCGCATATCGACGCGCAATCGCATGATCTTGCCCTTTCAATCGGAAAATAGGCTCATACCATAACGCCTGCCGACCCACATAACCAGATCCGGCGTATAAAAAACACTACGCCTCGATAGCGGTTTGCGCAGCGGATAGATCTGCTGGCTCCTCGCGTTCCTCCGTGCGTGTGCGCAAAAGAACAAAACCCCACGCTCCGAAAAACGTGGGGTTCGTCAGCAGTCTGAAACCGTCGATACGGGCCGGCTTTTCGATCGGCGTCACATGACGCCGTCTGCCGGCGCCGATTACAGCGAGTAGCCGCTCGTTTCGAGCGAACGGATGCGTTGCTCAAGTTGGACGATGTCCGACGAAGCGGCGAGATAAGCCTCCCGGCGGTTGCGTTCTGCGGACTCGAACCAGTTGCTCAGCTTTTCGACGATGTAGGCAATCATGATGTTCTCCAAGGAAGGGGAACCCTGGCGAATCAATAATTCAGGGATTTCCCGTATAGGGTTATCCCTGATTATAGCGACAACACATCAAGACACCAGTGAAATGGGTGCATGGAAAGCATTCCAATTTGGAATACACCACCAATAAAAATTGGTAACCGTATGATTTTATTGAAATTCCCGACTCATCCTCGAATGCGCAGCTGAATACATGCACTACTCTGGGTCGCCGGTGACATCGGCAAGACGCGCCAAGATCGGGCATTCGGGCCGCTCGTCGCCGTTACAATGCGCAGCCAGATCAGCCAGCGTATTACGGATGTTGGTCAATTCGGCGATGCGCTCATCGAGTTCGGCGACATGATCGATCGCGATCGACTTCACTTCGGCGCTGGCACGTGACCGATCTTGCCAAAGCGCCAGTAGCTTTCGAATGTCATCGACCGGAAAGCCCAACCTTCGGGCCTGACGAATGAAGCGTAGCGCATGAATTTCATCCGGACTGTAGAGCCGATAACCAGCATCGCTACGCTTGGCGGGTGTCAGCAGACCAATTTGCTCATAGTAGCGAATCATTTTTGCGCTGACTCCGGATTCGCGCGAGGCATTGCCGATGTTCATTTCCCCTCCTCTGGGCGAGTCACAGCTTCTGCGACACCAGATGCTGCCGAGCTATTGCATAACCAGCATCTCGATCGTATCAAATTGCTCTAGTCGGATGTTTCCTGGCGCGGCTATGCGCACTCGCGTCGTTGCATACCCGAGTCTTGTGCTGTTCGCTTTGACTGCCAGGCGCGCCGTTAGCAACGCAGCCAAACGATTCGGAGGCAGGGAGCGGCGGTTGTTACGCCCGAACGCGCAGGCCAGATAGGCTGGCGGCGGCATGCGGCGCCCGAGCCGTGGTCTGGTCTGGTCTGGTCTGGTCTGGTCTGGTCTGGTCTGGTCTGGTCTGGTCTGGTCTGGTCTGGTCTGGTCTGGTCTGGTCTGGTCTGGTCTGGT
>NZ_JAHACR010000392.1 GCF_018375725.1 Burkholderia sp.
GCAGGCTGCTGCGGTCGTTCTGCTTCACGTCGACGCGCGCGGTGAGGTCGCCTTGCGCGATGCTCTGCGCGGCCTCGAGTGCGGATTCGAGCTCGCCGCCGAGGTTCGAACGCACGCTCCTCAGCACGAGCACCATCACGAGCGTCGCGATCGCGCCGAGCACGGCGGTCATCGCGAGCCAGCGGCCGATGCTGGCAAGCACGACCGTCTGCACGTCGTTCATGTACATGCCGGTCACCAGATACCAGTCCCACGGCGCGAAGCGCTGCACGGCGCTGGTCTTGTCGACCGGCTTGTCGGAGCCCGGCTTCGGCCACAGGTATTCGACGAAGCCTTTCCCGCCGTTCTGGTTGCCGGCTTTCACGATCTCGACGAATAGGTGTTTCCCGGCCGGATCGGCGAAATTGGACAGATCCTTGCCGACCAGTTCAGCCTTGATCGGGTGCATCACCATCACCGGTTTCGAATCGTTGATCGAGATATAGCCGTCGCTGCCGTAACGCATGGCCCCGATCGCGTCGAGCGCTTTCTGCTTCGCGTCCGCCTCGGGCATCACGTGTTGCTGCGAGAGTTTGTAATAGTGATCGGCGACGCTGGCGGCCTGGGCAATCAGTGTCGCGAGCTGGTCGCGGCGGTCCTCGATCATCGACGCGCGCGTCTGCCATGCACCGATGCCGGCGATGACCAGCAGGCCGAGCCACAAAATGACGATCATCGAAGCGAGTTTCTGATTCAGGGTGAGATTGCGCATGGTTTGTTGTCGGTGGATCGGATGAACGCGCATGTCGAGGCGCGACCGGATAATTCTTTTTCGGCGCGCGCGCGCGGAGACTGCAGGCGGGAAATCCCTAGGCGACAACGGGAGAAAAGCCGGATCGGCCGCAAGGGCCGATGCGGGGCGGTGCGGATGCGCCGGGTGCGGGTGCGTCGTGTGACCGGATCTGGCCTGCGGTAAAGCGGTCCGGGGCACCACGGCGGTGCGCGCGCATCGGGACGCAGCCAGGACGCGGCTGGAATACAGCCGGGACGTTCAGACCGGATCCTTGCTCGGCGGCCCTTCCGGCTGTTGCGGATTGTCGTGATGACCGGGCGACGGCGGCGTGAGCGGATCGCCTTCGGGGTCGCGGGTCGGATCTGCCGGAGGCTCGGGCAGCGGCGTGGTGTGGTCGGTCATGGCGTGCTCGCGGGGATCGGGGCGGTGGCTGCGCGACGCGCCGGCACCTCGTCTCCGTTATAGGCAATCGAACGCGCGTTTGCAGCCGGAATCGGCTATCGGTGGTCGCCGCGGCCGTATGCAAGATCGTCCGGCGTATCGACGTCGCGCAGGATGGCGGGATCGTCGACGTCGAGCAGCGTCACGGGTTCGCGGGCGAACAGCGCGCGGGCGCCGGTATCGCCGTCGAGCGCGGCCAGCGCGTCGTAATGGCGCGCGGCAAAGCCGACAGGGTGGCCGCGCGTGCCGCGATATACCGGCGCGACAATCGACGCATGATGTGCGTCGAGCGCGCGCGCGACGGCTTCGTATGTGCGCGGCGCGATCCACGGCATGTCCGCGAGCGCGACGATCCAGCTGTCCGCTTCCGCACTCGCGCGCACGCCTGCCGCGAGGCTCGCGCCCATGCCGCGCTCGGCGTCGGGCGCGAAGACGACATGGCAGCCGGCTTCGTTCAGAAGAAAGGCGAGCTTTCCCGCGCCGGGCCGCACCACGGCCACCACGTCGGCGGTTGTCGTGGCGAGATGCCGGGCGGCTGCGACCGCGATTGGCGTGCCGTCGGGAAGCGGGGCGAGCAGCTTGCTGCGCGTGCCGCCCGGATCGAAACGCTGACCGAGTCCCGCGGCGAGGAGGACGCCCGTGGCGAGCGACACATACGACATCGGCGATGCGGGAATTGGGGAAGTGGGAACGTGCTGCGATTGTGCGCGAGCATGGGCCGATCGGCAAGTGCGGCGCTACGCATCCCCCCAGCGCCGCAGCAGGTTGTGGTAGATCCCGGTCAGCGCGATGACGGCGTGGTCATGCGCGCCTTTTTCCGCGGAAAGCTGCTGAATCTGCGTATCGAGCTGGAACAGCAGGGTGCGGTCCGCATCGTCGCGCACCATGCTCTGGATCCAGAAGAACGACGCCACGCGTGCGCCGCGTGTGACGGGCGTGACGTGATGCAGGCTCGAAGCGGGATACAGCACGAGGTCGCCCGCCGGCAGCTTCGCGCGATGCACGCCGTACGTATCTTCGACGCACAGCTCGCCGCCGTCGTATGCATCGGGTTCTTCGAGGAACAGCGTCGCGGACAGGTCGCTGCGCACACGGAAGTCGGTGCCGCGCAGCAGGCGGATCGCATTGTCCACGTGCGTGCCGAATGCGTCGCCGCCTTCATAGCGATTGAACAGCGGCGGAAAGATCTTGAGCGGCAATGACGCCGAGAAGAACAGCGCATGGTGCGCGAGCGCATCCTGGATCGCATCGCCGACCGCGCGCGCAGCGGGCGAACCCTCGGGCAGCTGGCGGTTGCGTTTCGCGAGCGCGGATTGGCGGCCGGACGTCGCGTTGCCGTCCGTCCATTCGGCGCGGTCGAGGACGTCGCGGCATTGCGCGACTTGTGTCTTGGTCAGTACGCCGGGAATGTGCAGCATCATGATACGGACTCCGGATTGCGCGGCTTCAGGCAGGCTGCCGCCGCGCGGAATGCCTCGCGCGGCGACGCCGCGAGATAGGCGCGCATCTTTTCGATGAAGGCGGGCGTCGCTGTCGCGGGCACGCGTGCGAGCCATGCGAGCGCGTCGTCGACGCGCCCGCGATCGGCGAGCAGCCGTGCATAGTTGAACTGGCCGCGGAAATCGCCGGCTTCCGCGGCGCGACGGTAGTGGCTGAGCGCGGCATCCGCATCGACGGGGACAACCCAGCCGTCTTCGTGGAAGCTGCCGATCAGGTTGATCGACTTCGCGTGGCCGAGCGCGGCCGCGCGCTCGAACCACGCGAGCGCCTCGGTACGGTTCTCCGCGACGCCGTTGCCGAGCGCGAGCGCGGTGGCGTAGTTGTACATGCCCCAGTCGAGCCCCGCCTGCGCGGCGAGCCGATACCAGTAGACGGCGACGGGGGCGCACGCGGCGATGCCCCAGCCGAACTCGTAGCAGCGCCCGAGCATGTTCATTGCCATCGGATCAAGGCGCAAAAACGCCATTTCACGTTAAAAATCAACTGGCTATGATGCTTTTGTGGCGTGATTTATATCACCGAAATTCACAT
>NZ_JAHACR010000393.1 GCF_018375725.1 Burkholderia sp.
CGTGAGGCAGCGTGCGCTGGAAGTCTTCGCCGGCCACCCGCTCGACGAGGCTGGCGCGCGCCAGCAACTTTTCGAGCGCGGGGCTGTCCAGCGTGTGCAGGGACGAGGCCGCATCGGCTGCCGACGGCAGCGCGAACGGAACGAGAAAATGGAGGCGTCGGTCGTGCATGATGGTGCGCATTGTATGGCAAACTGCGCGCGTGATCGGGCAGGCCGGCAGGCTCGCCCGGATCCGGCGGCCGATCGGGCGCTCGCCCGGGCAGACGGCTCGCAGGCGGGCGGCGATCCGACGGCGAGCCGCGACTTGTGCCGCAACCAGCAGAAAGGATTCGCTTGAAACTTCCGTACGAATGGCAGATCGGCTGGCGCTACACGCGCGCCGGCAAACGCACGACCGGCAACGGCTTCATTTCCTTCATCGCATTGGTCTCGATGCTCGGGATCGCGCTCGGCGTTGCGGCGCTGATCGTCGTGCTGTCCGTGATGAACGGCTTCCAGAAGGAAGTGCGCGACCGCATGCTGTCGGTGCTCGCGCATGTCGAGGTGTTTTCGCCGACGGGCTCGATGCCCGACTGGCAGCTGACCGCGCAGGAGGCGCGCCGCAATCCGTCGGTGACCGGCGCGGCGCCGTATGTCGAGGCGCAGGCGCTGCTCACGCGCCAGGACGCGGTGAGCGGCGTGATGCTGCGCGGCATCGAGCCGACGCTCGAGCCGCAGGTGTCGGAGATCGGCAAGGACATGAAGGCGGGCGCGCTGACGGCGCTCGTGCCGGGGCAGTTCGGCATCGTGCTCGGCGATGCGCTCGCCGGCAATCTCGGCGTGACGGTCGGCGACAAGGTCACGCTCGTCGCGCCGGAGGGCACGATCACGCCGGCCGGGATGATGCCGCGCCTGAAGCAGTTCACGGTCGTCGGCATTTTCGAATCCGGCCATTACGAATACGACAGCACGCTCGCGATGATCGACATCCGCGACGCCGAGGCGCTGTTCCGCCTGCACGCGCCGACCGGGGTGCGGCTGCGCGTGAAGGACATGCAGAAGGCGCCCGAGGTCGCGGTCGAGCTGTCGCATTCGCTGTCCGGCAACCTGTACATCCGCGACTGGACGCAGCAGAACAAGACCTGGTTCTCGGCGGTGCAGATCGAGAAGCGGATGATGTTCATCATCCTGACGTTGATCATCGCGGTGGCGGCGTTCAATCTCGTGTCGTCGCTCGTGATGACGGTGACCAACAAGCAGGCCGACATCGCGATCCTGCGCACGCTCGGCGCGCAGCCCGGCTCGATCATGAAGATCTTCGTCGTGCAGGGCGTGACGATCGGCTTCGTCGGCACGGCGACGGGCGTCGCGCTCGGCTGCCTGATCGCCTGGAGCATTCCGTGGCTGATCCCGATGATCGAGCATCTGTTCGGTGTGCAGTTCCTGCCGCCGTCCGTGTACTTCATCAGCGAGCTGCCGTCCGATCTCGTCGCGAGCGACGTGATCAAGATCGGCCTGATCGCATTCGCGCTGTCGGCCGTCGCGACGCTGTATCCGAGCTGGCGCGGCGCAAAGGTGCGGCCGGCGGAGGCGCTGCGTTATGAATGATCGCGTACTCGATTGGGTGCATTCACAACCACACAACCAGGATTCGGGCGGTATGCAGGAATACGTGCTTCAGGCGCGCGGCATCACGAAGGCGTTCGTGCAGGGCGGCTTCAACGTGCCGGTGCTCAACAATACCGAGTTGTCGGTGCGGCGCGGCGAGAAGCTCGCGGTCGTCGGCGCGTCGGGTTCCGGCAAGAGCACGCTGCTGCATGTGCTGGGCGGCCTCGACGAGCCGAGCGCGGGCGAGGTTTCGCTGCTCGGCAAGCCGTTTACGCAGCTTGCGGAGCGCGAGCGCAACGACCTGCGCAACCGGGCGCTCGGCTTCGTCTACCAGTTCCACCATCTGCTGCCCGAATTCAGTGCGCTCGACAACGTCGCGATGCCGCTGCGGATCCGCCGGATGACGACCGAGGATGCGCGCCGCGAGGCGCAGGCGATGCTCGAACGCGTCGGGCTCGGCGGGCGCGCGAAACATCGTCCGGGCGAACTGTCGGGCGGCGAGCGGCAGCGCGTCGCGATCGCCCGCGCGCTCGTGACGAAGCCGGCGTGCGTGCTGGCCGACGAGCCGACCGGCAACCTCGACGGTGGAACCGCCGACACGGTGTTCAACCTGATGCTCGAATTGTCGGAGACGCTCGATACGAGCTTTGTGATCGTCACGCACGATCCGGATCTTGCCGCGCGCTGCGACCGCACGATGCGGCTGCGCGACGGCGTGCTGCACGAGGAGCCGGCCGTTCCGGTCTGACATGAAGCCACGACGCCCGCGCCCGCAGCTTCCCGACGGGGCGTCGGCCCGCTTCGCGCGGTCCGGCGGCGATTGATATGTGGATCGACACACACTGCCATCTCGATGCCGCGGAGTTCGATGGCGATCGCGACGCGGTGGTGCGGGCGGCGCGTGACGCGGGCGTGTCGCGCATCGTGATTCCGAGCGTCGGGCGCGACAATTTCTCGACGGTGCGCGAGCTCGCGCATCGCACGCCGGGCGCGGTCTATGCGCTCGGCATTCATCCGATGTGTACGCCAGCTGCGCGCGACGGCGATCTCGACCGGCTGCGCATGGAAATCGAGGCAAGCCTCGACGATCCGCGGTTCGTTGCGATCGGCGAGATCGGCCTCGACTATTTCGTGCCGGGGCTCGACGAGGACCGGCAGCAATTCTTCTACCAGGGCCAGCTGAAACTGGCGCGCGAGTTCGACTTGCCGGTGCTGTGCCATGTCCGCAAGTCGCAGGATCGCGTGCTCGCGGGGCTGCGCCGCTTCGGCGTGCGACGCGGTATCGCGCATGCGTTCAACGGCAGCTTCCAGCAGGCTGAGGCGTATCTCGCGCAAGGGCTGCATCTCGGCTTCGGCGGCAACGTGACGTTCACGCGCGCGTTGCAGATCCGCCGGCTGGCGGCGCAATTGCCGGTCGATGGGATCGTCGTCGAAACGGATGCGCCGGATATCGCGCCCGAATGGCGTTACAAGTCCCGCAACACCCCCGATCAGGTGCCGCGTATCGGCGCGGTGCTCGCCGAACTGCGGGGCATCGATGCGCAGACGCTTGCGCTATCCACTTCGGCTAACGCGTGCGCCGCGTTGCCGCGTCTCGCGCTTTCCTCCGCATAATCGTTCCCGAAGGGCGCTGTCTTC
>NZ_JAHACR010000394.1 GCF_018375725.1 Burkholderia sp.
CCGGCGGTCTCGGTCGGCGCGCTGCCGGACGATCTGTCGCGCGCCGACGTCGAAGCGTTCTCGATCGACGACGTGACGACGACCGAGATCGACGACGCATTCTCGGTCCAGCATCTCGCCGATGGCCGCGTGCGGATCGGTATCCACATCGCGGCGCCTGCGCTCGGCATCGCGCGCGGCGACGCCGTCGATGCGATCGCGCGCACGCGCCTGTCGACCGTGTACATGCCCGGCGACAAGATCACGATGCTGCCGGACGACGTGGTCGACGTCTTCACGCTGAAGGAAGGCGACTATCGCCCGGCGCTGTCGCTGTACATCATCGTCAATCGCGACACGCAGGACATCGTCGCGAACGAGACGCGCGCCGAGTACGTGTTCGTCAAGAACAACCTGCGGCACAACACGCTCGACGAACTCGTCACCGAAGAGACGCTCGCCGACGGCAGCGGCGACTATCCGCACAAGGACGACATCGCGGTGCTCTGGCCGCTCGCGCAGGCGCTGTTCGAGCGACGCCAGCTGGCGCGCGCCGGTTATGGCCTGAAGCGCGAAGTGCAGCGCAACACCGACTACAACTTCTACGTCGATGGCGAACGCGTGACGATCACGCCGCGCCGGCGCGGCTCGCCGCTCGACCTGATCGTGTCCGAGCTGGCGATTCTCGCGAACTCGACGTGGGGCGCATTCCTGCACGACCACACGGTGCCGGGCATCTACCGGTCGCAGCGCGGTTTCGGCGGCCCCGGCCCGAAGCGCACCCGGATGCAGACGAGCGCCGCGCCGCACGAAGGCCTCGGCGTGCCGCAATACGCGTGGAGCACGTCGCCGCTGCGCCGCTATGTCGACCTTGTCAATCAGTGGCAGTTGCTCGCATGCGTGCAGCACGGCGTCACCGCGAAGCTGGCCGCGCCGTTCAAGCCGAAGGACGCCGATCTGTACGCGGTCGTGCAGGGCTTCGACGACACCTATTCCGCGTATGCCGACTACCAGCGCCGGATGGAGTACTTCTGGTGCCTGCGCTGGCTCCGCCAGGAAGGCCGCAAGCAGGTCGTCGCGAGTGTCGTGAAGGGCGATCTCGTGCGTCTCGAGGAGGTGCCGCTGCTGCTGCACGTGCCGGCGCTCGGCGTGCATGCGCGCGGGACGCGCGTGCTGCTCGACGTGATGTCGATCGACGAACTGACGATCGAGGCATCGGTGCGTCTGCTCAACGTGCTGGACGCACCGGCCGTGACGAGCGGCGAGGGCGGTGAGGAAGAGGACGCCGAAGGCGGCGAGGACACGCTGCTCGATGCGGGCGATGCGTCGGCCGAGGCCGAGGCGGAGGCGCTTGCCGAAGCGGACGCCGAGGCGGCGTCGCCGGACGGCGCGGCGTCCTCCGGCGACGATGGCGAGGAGGCGCACGCATCATGAATCCGGCCGCGTCGATGAGCGGGCCCGACCGCTATGTGGTGTTCGGCAATCCGGTGGCGCACAGCAAGTCGCCGTTCATCCACGCGCAGTTCGCCGCGCAGACCGGCGAACCGATCGTCTACGAACACCGGCTCGCACCCGTCGACGGGTTCGAGCCGGCCGTGCGCGCCTTCATCGCCGAGGGCGGGCGCGGCGCGAACGTGACAGTGCCGTTCAAGCTCGACGCGCATGCGCTGGCCGACACGCTGTCGCCGCGCGCGGCCGCCGCGGGCGCCGTGAATACGCTGCGCTTCGATGCCGATGGCGGCATCTACGGCGACAACACCGATGGCGTCGGCCTCGTGCGCGACATCGAGACGAACCTTGGCGTGCGGCTGGCCGGCGCGCGGATCCTGCTGCTCGGCGCCGGCGGCGCGGCGCGCGGCGTCGTGCTGCCGATGCTCGACCGTGCACCGCTGTCGATCACGATCGTCAACCGCACCGCGAACAAGGCCGAGATGCTGGTCGGCCAGTTCATGCAGGCCGCCCACGATGCGGGTTGCACGCTCGCGGGCGGCGGCCCGGACGCGATGCTCGCCGAGCCGTACGACGTGATCGTCAATGCGACCGCGGGCAGCCTCGACGCCGCACTGCCGGCGTGCGATCCGGCCGCGTTCGGTCCGCAGACGCTGGCGTACGACATGATGTACGGCGCGCAACCGACGGTGTTCATGCAGCACGCGGCGTCGCTCGGCGCGCGCACCGCGGACGGACTCGGGATGCTCGTCGAGCAGGCGGCCGAATCGTTCTGCGTGTGGCGCGGCGTGCGGCCGGATGGCGCGCCGGTGCTGGCGGCGCTGCGTCAGGCGCTTGCGGCGCACTGAGCGGGGCGCATCGCAAGTGGTGGCGTCGATCGATTTGCCGCGCCCGCGTGCGACCGCGGGGCTGACCCGCTGGATCATGTATGCCGGGCTTGTGTTCGCGGGTGCGTGGCTCGCGACACAGCTGTTCTATTTCGTGCAGATCGGCATCTGGTCGAGGCTGAACCCCGGGTCGACCGCGTTCATGCGCACCGATGCGTGGCGTCTGTCGCGCGAAACGCCGCGAGGCGCGATCCAGCATCAATGGGTGCCGTACGACCAGATTTCGCGCAATCTGAAGCGCGCGATCGTGGCGTCGGAGGATGCGAGCTTCGCGACCAACAACGGCTACGATGTCGACTCGATCCTGCTGGCCTGGGAGAAGAACAAGGCACGCGGCCATATCGTCGCGGGCGGTTCGACGATCACGCAGCAACTGGCCCGCAACCTGTTCCTGTCGCGCGAGAAGAGCTACCTTCGCAAGGGGCAGGAACTGATCGTCACGTGGATGCTCGAGATGCTGCTCGACAAGGAGCGGATCTTCGAGATCTATCTGAACTCCGTCGAATGGGGGCGCGGCGTGTACGGTGCGGAAGCGGCCGCCCGCTATTACTACCGCGTTCCCGCGAGCCGGCTCGGGGCGTGGCAATCCGCGCGTCTCGCGGTGATGCTGCCGAAGCCGCGCTATTTCGATGCGCATCGGGGCACCGCATACCAGTCCCAACGCGCCGCGATCATCGCCCGTCGCATGGGCACGGCCGCGCTGCCGCCCTCGGAATAAACACGCCGGGCCTTTCATCTTGGTTCGGCGCCTCGCCTGACGCGGTTCTCTCTTTGCCGATCCCGGCCACGGGCTGCGGCATCGGCGCGTTGACGCGGGTAAAATACGCGATTCCCAACGGTTTGCCGCGAGAATCCTCATGTCTTCCCCGCTTACTTTCATCGAATCGCTGCGCGCCG
>NZ_JAHACR010000395.1 GCF_018375725.1 Burkholderia sp.
GTCTGGTGCGGCGACATCACGTATGTCTGGGCACAAGGCCGTTGGCATTATCTGGCGGTCGTGCTCGACCTGTTCACGCGGCGAGTTGTCGGTTGGGCTTTCTCGACGCGCCCGGACGCCGATTTGGTCGTGCGGGCGTTGGAAATGGCCTACGAGCAACGAGGCCGACCGCAAGGGTTGCTGTTTCACTCGGACCAGGGCGCCCAATACGCAAGCCGGAAGTTCCGTCAGCGTCTGTGGCGCTACCGGATAAAGCAGAGCATGAGCCGTTGTGGAAATTGCTGGGACAATTCCCCGATGGAGCGGCTGTTCCGCAGCTTCAAGACGGAATGGCTGCCGTCAGTGGGTTACATGTCGGCGCAGGAAGCACACCGGGATATCAGTCACTACCTGATGCATCGGTACAACTGGATACGGCCGCATCAGTTCAACGACGGACTGGCGCCGGCTGTCGCGGAAGAAAAACTTAACGCAGTGTCCGGAATCAGTTGACCACTACAGGATGCTCTGGAGCAATCTTCTAGTGTCGCGCACGACGCATGGCGATCTATTAGTTCTCGTCATGCACGACACGTTTCAGTTCGTAAGCCTACCAGTTAAATAAGGTGCTTTTGTATGCTTTGAGCGGCTCAACGGGTACGTAGCTTTTCTGTTGACTTTCCCAGAAATCGTTCATGTCGAGGGTAAGCTCGAGAGCTGGATTAAGATTTGGGTTGGCTCTCAGTGCGTTCCGGACATTAGCGTCTTGATCTTCAGCGAGACGCCGCAGCACCTCTGGAACCAAGTGCGGATTGCATGCCAATTTATTTCGGACATGGCCGCTTGGATCCTCGGCCAGGCGGATTTGAATCGATTTCGGAATTTTTGCGCTCGCTATCGCTCCGCGAACGTCGGTGTCTTCATGCTGAGCCAGCTTGTCTTGTACAGATTCCAATATCGCCACATTAGCCGCAAGTTTACTCGCGACGTCGCTCGGGACTTCGTTCGATGCAAGAAAATTTTGCAGATTTTCAGTCAGGTGCGTGTTTTTTGCCAGTGCCATCATGAATCGGTTGGCGTCGCTCAAGGGGGAGGCAACGGAGAAATCTCGCCCCTCCAAAGGGTTGTCCCCTGTTGCCTTATATCCTGCGGCGCGAAGAATGGCTTCCGGCGCTGTGGTGGAAGCTAGGATCTGGAGGCGCACTGTATCTGGGAGTTTGTTTGCAGCCACCGTTCGAGCCAACAAGTCGACTGGTGCCCGTCGGTGGACACATGCCAGTGCGAATACCTCGCAATCCAATTTCCAACCGTCGTTCTTGTTAATCTGCTCGGCGAGGAGTGCCTCCGGGCAGCGCGAATGATTAAACACGGCCTTGCGTACCTCGATGTCATCATCGGACGCCAACTTGGTAAGCAAGTCTTCGGGAACGTCCGGGTCGCGTGCGACGTCAAGCCTTCGCAATGGGTTTTTGTCGTCCGCAAGTCGGATCATTTCGGCGACGCTCATGCCGTTGTAGCGCGATGCAGGCTTAAGTCTCAGCCGCTCAAAGGCCTGTTCGTACTCGCGGACCTTCTGCTGCATGGTTTCGCGAAGCGGCGTCGTTTGTGCGATGGCTGTCTCGAGCTGTTTCTGTGTCAGCATGCCATTGTCGACGAATGCCGTTTCCATCGCCTCGTTGATGGCATTTTCAATGTCAGCACCGGTATAACCGCGACAATCCTGAGCCAGTGCATCAATGTCGAACGCACCTGGGTCTTGGTGGCGTCGGAGAAGGTGGATATTTAGAATATCCCGGCGTTCCTCTGTATCTGGAAAGCCAACGTAGAAAATTTCGTCAAATCGCCCTTTCCGCAGAAGCTCCGGCGGCAGTGCGGTGATGTCGTTGGCAGTTGCAATCGTGAATACCGCACCAGATTTTTCCTGCATCCAGGTAAGAAAAAATCCCAGCAACCGTGATGTGACCTCGGATGCATTCGCCCCACCCATGCCGACAAAGGCCTTTTCCAGCTCGTCAATCCATAGTACGCATGGACTAATGGCCTCCGCAGTCTGAAGTGCGCGACGCATGTTGTGCTCGCTTTCGCCAACGTACTTGCCGAGCAATGTTCCGATATCCAGTCGCAATAGCGGTAGAGAAAACAACGATGCCGTCATCTTGGCCGTCACTGACTTACCGCAGCCCGGCATGCCTGCGATAAGTACGCCTTTAGGGGGTTGTACGCCAAAGGCGTGTGCGTCAGCGAGGCGCTGCATGACCGAAGCGCGACGTTCGAGCCAATTTTTTAAATTGATTAGTCCTCCGATTGATGCAGTCGTAGTGTCGGCATGAACCATCTCGAGTACGCCGCTCTTGGAGATGATTTGCTCTTTTTGCTTTAGTGCGACAGCGAGTGCGCTTGCGTCGAGTTTGCCAACACCTTCCGAATCTGCGAGTGACAACGTGTGCTCGATCTCGGCTTGGTTGAGACCGCCACAGGCAGTAGTTAGTCGCTGTAGTAGTTCCGGTTCTACGCTGTACCGTTCGCGAATCAGGGTCTCGATCTCAGATCCGCGTGGCAGGGCAAGTCCATACACCATCAATAGTGCTTCGAGTTCAGCCGGTACCTCAAGGCGCTCGGAAATGAGAACGACTGCTGCCCGGCCCGCATGATGTCGCGTCAACCGGTCCAAGAGCAGCTTGAGTCGGGCAAGTGCGACACCATTGTCTTCAAGGGCAAGTCGTGCATGGCGAATGATCACGAGCCGACCGTCGAGCCCTTCGTCCAATACTCCCTCTAGCGCAGTGGCGAGATCATGGGCACGTTCGCCGCCCGGGCGCAATGGCTGCTTGGTGTCGAAGCGACTCCAGCCATAGGCGCGATTCCACTCGAGAGGACTCAGTGTGCGCCGGATGCATAGTTGCGCGATCAAGTCATCGAGCCGTCTTTCTTCTGCGGATTGGATATAAAACCCCGTTCCTCCGGCGCGGATCTGGTCATCGAGTTCGACAAGCAATTGTTGTTGTGAAAGCATGGAAGAAGATCTCCTTAAGCGCCAATGATTGACAGTGCTGAATCAAATACACGACTGAATGTTTCGGCCACCGTCTTGACGGTGTTCGATGCGATGGAAGTGAATCGACCAGATTTCTATAGCCACCTACGAGCCTGACAGACTGGCCTGTCGTTCGAACTCTACCGGAGAGACGCCACCATTAGAACTATGGCGTAGC
>NZ_JAHACR010000396.1 GCF_018375725.1 Burkholderia sp.
GCTGCTGCTCGACCTGTCGCACCTGCGCATGCCATTGCTTCGCGAGCTTGTGCAGCCGGTAGTAGATCTCGCCCCAGATGCCCGGCGCGCTCGGCACCTCGCCGTAGACGGGCGCATCGAGCAGCCGCCAGAGACGCTGCGTGTGAAAGGTGCCGAAGAAACTCTGCGCGAGCAGCATGCCCAGCCCGAACACGAGCGCGGCCGTCAGGCCCGCGAACAGGCCGACGATCACGCCGATCAGCGCGAGCAGCACGAGCGACACCAGAAAGCGCGCCCATATGATGTTCATGATTCAGGCCCGAAAGTAGGAAAAGCCTGCCGCGGCGCACGATGCGCCGCGGGGGCGTCATGCGTGCCGGGCGAGCCGGTAACCGCTGCCGCGGACCGTTTCGATCATGGCATCGCAGCCTGCGGGCTTGAGCGCCGCGCGCAGCCGCTTGATGTGCACGTCGACCGTGCGCTCCTCGACGAACACGTGATCGCCCCACACCTGGTCGAGCAGTTGCGTGCGGCTGTGCACGCGCTCCGGATGCGTCATGAAGAAGTGCAGCAGACGGAATTCGGTCGGACCGAGATCGAGCTTGATCTCGCTGTTGGCCGAAGTCGCCGCGACGCGGTGCGTGGCCGGATCGAGGCGCAGCCCGTTGATCGACACGACGTCCTCGGTCAGCTGCGGCGCGCGGCGGCGCAACACGGCCTTGATGCGCGCCATCAGTTCCTTCGGCGAGAACGGCTTCGTCACGTAGTCGTCCGCGCCGATCTCGAGGCCCAGCACCTTGTCCTGCTCGTCGCCGCGCGCCGTCAGCATGATGATCGGGATGTGCTTGGTCCGCTCGTTGTTGCGCAGGTCGCGCGCGAACGCAATGCCGGACTTGCCCGGCAACATCCAGTCGAGCAGCACGAGATCGGGCAGCACGTCGCTGATCAGGCTCTGCGCCTGCTCCGCGTTGTAAGCGCGAATGGCGCAGTGTCCGGCATGCTGGAGATTCACCGAAATCAACTCGGAAATGGCGGGCTCATCTTCGATGACGAGAATGTTGCTGGGCATCGGCACCTCTGGTTCGTCAGTGTATAGGATGCTTAACTGTTGGCTTCGCGTTCGAGCGTGTCGCGCGGCTGGTGCCGTACGTCGGTGCCCTTCACGATATAGATGATGAACTCGGCGATGTTCTTCGCGTGGTCGCCGATCCGTTCGATCGCCTTCGCGATGAACAGGTATTCGAGCCCCGCCGAGATCGTGCGCGGATCTTCCTGCATGTACGACACGAGCTTGCGCACGAACGCACGGAATTCCTGGTCGATCTCCTTGTCGTCCTTGACGATCTGCGCGGCGGCGACCGTATCGAGGCGTGCGAACGCGTCGAGCGCGCGGCGCAGGATCGTCACCGCCATCTCGCCCGACACCTTGATCTCGGCGATATTGACCCCGCGGGCGGCCGGCTCGTCGATCAGGCGGCGCACGCGCTTCGCGATCTTCTCCGCCTCGTCGCCGGCCCGCTCGAGATTCGTGATCGTCTTCGAGATCGACATCAGGAGGCGAAGATCGCGCGCGGCGGGCTGCCGGCGCGCGATGATGTTGCCGCACTCCTGGTCGATCTCGACTTCCATCGCGTTCAGGATATCCTCGGTCGCGATCACCTTCTCGGCCACGTTGCGGTCGAATTCGTTGAGTGCGTACATCGCGCCCGTGATCTGCGCCTCGACGAGCCCGCCCATCTCCAGCACCTTCGACGACACGGCATTCAGATCGGCGTCGAACTGGCTCGACAAATGTTTATCTGGCATGGCTTGTTTTCCTCGTCATCAGCCGAAGCGGCCGGTGATGTAGTCTTCCGTTTCCTTGCGGACCGGCTTGATGAAGATCTTCTCGGTCTCGCCGAACTCGATCAGTTCGCCCAGGTACATGTAGGCAGTGTAGTCCGAGCAGCGCGCGGCCTGCTGCATGTTGTGCGTGACGATCACGACCGTGTAGTCGCTCTTCAGCTCCGCGATCAGTTCCTCGATGCGGCCCGTCGAGATCGGGTCGAGCGCCGAGCACGGCTCGTCGAGCAGCAGCACTTCGGGGCGGATCGCAATGCCGCGCGCGATGCACAGACGCTGTTGCTGGCCGCCGGACAGGCCGTAGCCGCTCTGGCTCAGCTTGTCCTTCACCTCGTTCCACAGCGCGGCCTTCGTCAGCGCCCACTCGACGCGGTCGTCCATCTCCGAGCGCGTGAGCTTCTCGAACATCTTCACGCCGAATGCGATGTTGTCGTAGATCGACATCGGGAACGGCGTCGGCTTCTGGAACACCATGCCGATGCGTGCGCGCAGCAGCGAAATATCGCGCTTCGTCGTCAGCAGGTTCTCGCCGTCCATCAGGATTTCGCCTTCGGCGCGCTGCTCCGGATAGAGCGCATACATCTTGTTGAACGTGCGCAGCAGGGTCGACTTGCCGCAGCCCGACGGGCCGATGAATGCCGTCACCTTGCCTTCGGGAATGCGCAGGTTGATGTTCTTCAGCGCATGGAACTGGTTGTAGAAGAAGTTGAGGTTGCTGACTTCGATCTTCGCGTTGAGCGGCGCGAGCGGACGGCCGTCCGACGCGCCGTGCGTGCCGGCCGGCGACGCGACGCATTCGATGGGATTCAGGTGGCTCTCTGCCATATTCATCGGATTGCTCCGCCGTTATTTTTTCGAAAAGATCGAGCGCGCCAGGATGTTGAGTCCGAGCACCCCGAGCGTAATCAGGAACACGCCCGCCCAGGCGAGCGATTGCCATTCCGCGAACGGGCTCATCGCAAACTTGAAGATCGTGACGGGCAGGTTCGCCATCGGCTGGCTCATGTCCAGCGAGAAGAACTGGTTCGACAGCGCGGTGAACAGCAGCGGCGCCGTTTCACCCGCGATCCGCGCGACCGCGAGCAGCACGCCGGTCAAGATCCCGCTGAGCGATGCGCGCAGCGTGATCGCCAGCACCATCCGCCATTTCGGCGTGCCGAGCGCAATGGCCGCTTCGCGCAGCGAGTTCGGCACGAGCTTCAGCATGTTCTCGGTCGTGCGGATCACGATCGGGATCTGCAGCAACGCCAGCGCGACGACCCCGGCCCAGCCGCTGAAGCGGCCCGCCTTCGCGACGACGATCGCGTAGACGAACAGGCCCACGACGATCGACGGCGCCGACATCAGGATGTCGTTGATGAAGCGGATCG
>NZ_JAHACR010000397.1 GCF_018375725.1 Burkholderia sp.
GTCGGCGCTGCGTGCTGTGCTGACGGCGCAGGCGGTCGAGCCTCGACTTCAGCATCTTGATGCGTTCGCCGATCAGGCGGCGGTCGGTTTCCAGCTGCGTTTCGCCGGGGCCGCGCAGGCCGATACCGCCCTTTTGCCGCTCGAGGTGAGTCCACGCGCGAACCAGCCGGGTCGCCAGGTATTGCAGCTGTGCGAGCTCGACCTGCAACTTGCCTTCGTGGCTGCGTGCGCGCTGCGCGAAGATGTCGAGGATGAGGCTCGTCCGATCCACCACGCGCCGGTTAAGCGCACGCTCCAGATTGCGTTGCTGGGCCGGCGCAAGCGCGTGATTGAAGATGACGATTTCGATGTCGTTGGCTTCGCATGCAAGCCGCAATTCTTCGGCTTTGCCGCTGCCCACGAACATGGCGGCATCGGGGCTGGACCGGCGGCCGGTCAGGGTGACGGCGGGATGCGCACCCGCGCTGGATGCGAGAAGGCTGAGTTCTTCGAGGCTGGCTTCGAAGTCGGTCTTGCCGAAATCGATGCCGACGAGCGCTGCGTTGATCAAATTGTCTGATGTCAAGATAAAGTGGCGGGCATCGGTCGCACGCGGCGACCGATGCCCGCCGCGGCGATAGGTTAGGACGAAGCTTCAGCGTCCGGATGGAAATTCACCGGGCGCGCCGGCACGACCGTCGAGATGGCGTGCTTGTAGACCATCTGGGTCACCGTATTACGGAGCAACACGACGTACTGGTCGAACGATTCGATGTTCCCTTGGAGCTTGATGCCGTTGACGAGATAGATCGAAACGGGAACGTGCTCTTTACGCAGTGCGTTCAAAAACGGGTCTTGTAACAATTGCCCTTTGTTGCTCATGGCGTACTCCATCTTCTGTTTTGCAGGTTGATCTGGATTGGCGGCGAAGAAAAAGAAATCCGGCGCCAATCGCTACACTATAGCCGATTTTGCTCGCCCCGCCCGGCGCTGGCCATTCGGCCTGGCCCTTGCAGCAAGGGCGCGACGGGCGGCGACGAACAGTACTCAGCTCTTGTCCGCGTACGGGTTGTGCGACGAACGGAACTCTATGCGCAATGGAGTCCCCGTCAGGGAGAAAGTTTCGCGGAAACGGTTTTCCAGATAACGCTTGTAGGAATCGGTGACCGCATCGAGCGCGTTGCCGTGGATCACGATGACCGGCGGATTCTGGCCACCCTGGTGCGCATAGCGCAGCTTCGGACGCACCGGCCCGCGACGGCGCGGCTGCTGGAATTCGACCGCCTCGATCAGCGCGCGCGTGAGCTTCGGCGTCGGCAGCTTCGCCATCGCGGCCGCGTACGCGTCGTCGACCGAACGCATCAGCGCGCCGATGCCGGTCTTCCTGGCCGCGGAAATGAAGTGGAATTTCGCGAAATCGAGGAATTTCAGCTTGCGGGCCAGATCCGCCTTCACGCGCTCGCGTGCATGCTCGTCCAGACCGTCCCACTTGTTCACGCCGACCACGAGCGCACGCCCCTGCTCGACGACGAAACCCGCAATGTGCGCGTCCTGGTCGGAAATATCCTGACGCGCATCCAGCAGAAGAATGACGACGTTCGCATCGGCGATCGACTGCAGCGTCTTCACGACCGAGAACTTCTCGACCGCCTCGAATACCTTGCCGCGACGGCGCAGGCCCGCCGTGTCGATCAGCGTGTAGTCCTTGCCGTCGCGCTCGAACTCGACGTAGATCGAGTCACGCGTCGTGCCGGGCATGTCGAATGCGATCACGCGGTCTTCGCCGATCAGCGCGTTGACGAGCGTCGACTTGCCGACGTTCGGACGGCCGACGATCGCGATCTTGATGCCGTGCGACGCCTTCTCCTCGTCCTCTTCCTCCGGCTGGCCCGCGTACGCGACGTCGAGCGCCTCGTTGATCATGTCGGTCACGCCGTCGCCGTGCGCGGCCGAAATCGCGCGTGGATCGCCGAGCCCGAGTTCGTAGAAATCGGATGCGACCGCCGTGTACTTCATCCCCTCGGCCTTGTTGACGACGAGGAAGATCGGGCGGCCGGTCTTGCGCAGATACTCGGCGATCGATTTGTCCTGCGGCGCGAGCCCGTTGCGGCCGTCGACGACGAACACGACGGCGTCGGCTTCCTCGACCGCCTGCCGGGTCTGACGCGCCATTTCATGCAGGATGCCGTCCTTTGCGACCGGCTCGAAGCCGCCCGTGTCGACGACAAGATAGGGGCGCTCGCCGACCCGCCCCTCGCCATAATGGCGATCGCGAGTCAGGCCCGGCAAGTCGGCCACCAGCGCATCGCGTGAGCGCGTGAGCCGGTTGAACAGCGTGGATTTCCCCACATTGGGGCGCCCAACGAGGGCAATGACCGGTTTCATTTTGTCTTGTCTACGGTAGAGCGCAGCAGCGGGAGGCCCGCTGCTGCGGGCGGCTGCGCTGAGTGAAAATTATCACGATTTTGCGCCGCACTGGATGCGCGCGCCAGGCACGCGGTGCGCGCCGTCAATCTTTCGTTTCTGATTGCCTTCCAAATACCGAGCGGCCGGGAACACCGGCCGCCATCATTCGCGCCGGTGCGGCTCGTGGCGAGTTCGCCCGCGGCGCCGCACCTGCGCTCGTTGCGCGTCAGCGCGGACGGAAGCCGTACAGGCCGCCGTCCTTGGTCTGCACGACGAGCGTGTTGCCCGCGAGAACCGGCGCCGCCGTGATCGGGCTGCCGTCGGTCTTCATCCGCGCAATGAACGCGCCGTCTTCGCGCGACAGGAAATGCACGTAACCCTGATAGTCGCCCATCACGAGCGCACGGCCCAGCAGGTACGGCACGCCGACGTCGCGGCTCTTCAGTCTGTCGTTGCGCCACAGCATATTGCCGCTGGCAGCATCATACGCCGTCACGACCGACCAGTCGTCGCCGCCGGCGACAACCGCATCATCCTGCGCCAGCCCGCTGCGGCTCGAGAATGGCTTCTCCCACAGCGGCCGTCCCGAGTTCGCATCGAAGCAACCGATCTGCCCCTGGAACGTCACCGCGCATGCTTGCGCGCCGACGAGCGTCGGCGGACCGCTGACGTCGTTGATGCGCTCGACTTCCGTGACGCCCTTCGGGAACGACACCGGCGTCTGCCAGAACGGTTCGCCCGTCTGCAAATTGAGCGCGACGAGACCGCCGCCCGGGAATCCCGCGAGCACGGCGGCAT
>NZ_JAHACR010000026.1 GCF_018375725.1 Burkholderia sp.
ATGTTGTGGCGCAGATTTAGTTTTACGACGCGTTTTCCTTGTTCGCGAGCCAGCGGGCCGCGGCGCTCGACGCGCCGTGGTCGGACAGCGCGAACACCGACGAGCCGCGTGCGGACGGCGTCGTGAACGCGTCCGCGTGAATCGACACGAACAGGTCGGCGCCGACGCGCCGCGCCTTCTGCACGCGCACGTTGAGCGGCACGAAGAAGTCGGCGTCGCGCGTCATCATCGCGCGCATGTTCGATGCACCGTCGATCTTCGCGCGAAGCTTCTTCGCGATGTCGAGCGCGATGTGCTTTTCATACGTGCCGTTGCCGCCGATTGCGCCGGGATCCTCGCCGCCATGGCCGGGATCGATCGCGACCGTCAGCAGGCGCACGGTGCCGCCCTTGCCGGACTTCGGCGCGGTGAACGCGTACGTGTCGCTGTCGCCGTCGTCGGTCTCGTTCTTGCGGACGATGACGGGCGGCGGCTTGACGGCGGGCTTGGGCGGTGCGGCATGCGTCCCGGCCGCAGCGGCCGGCGGCGCGTGGGGCGCCGCGGGCGTGTTCTGCGCGAAGCGCTGGAAGAACGCGTCGCTGCCGTCGCCGCCCGGCGCGGGCAGCGTGGTCGGCCCGTTCAGGGCGGTCGGCGGCTGCACCTGCTGCGCGCGCGCCGTTTCATTGAGCTGCTGTTCCTTGCGCTCCGTCTGCGCGATCAGATCCGTCAGCGGATCGGGCGCGACGGCCGGATACAGGTCGAACACGAGCCGGTACTTGTAGGTGCCGACCGGCGGCAGCGTGAATACCTGCGGCTTGACCGAGCCTTTCAGGTCGAACACCATGCGCACGACGTGCGGCTGATACTGGCCGACGCGCACCGTTCTGATCTGCGGATCGTTCGGCGCGATCTTCGAGACGAGGTCGCGCAGCGCCTGGTCGAGCTCGAGGCCGTTCAGGTCGACGACGAGACGGTCGGGGCCTTGCAGCAGTTGCTGGGAATTCTGCAGCGGCTGGTCGGATTCGATCGTCACGCGCGTGTAATCGCGCGCGGGCCACACCCGCACGCCGAGCACCGACGTCGCGTGCGCGAGCCGCGGCATCGCGAGGCCGAGCAGCAGCGTCGACGCGCCGGCGCACAGAATCTGCCGGCGTCGCCAGTTGTGGGTGGCGGTCGCGGCGGATTCGATCGAGCGGAACGGTTTGATCAACATCTTTCGAGACATGCGTTTCCTGAAGCGCTGTAGGCCCGGACGGTGAGGGCGCGGCCGTCGCCGTCCACGTCGAGCGAGAAAACCAGATCGGGCACACCGAGCAGCGTGCCTGCCTGCTGCGGCCATTCGACGAGGCAGATCGCGCTGGAATTGAAGTATTCGCGAAAGCCGGCATCGGACCATTCGGCCGGATCGTTGAAACGATACAGATCGAAGTGATAGACCTCGAGTTCCCCGTCATCGCGTTCGAGCGCGTAAGGCTCGACGAGCGTATAAGTGGGACTGCGCACCCGGCCGCGATGCCCGAGGCCGTGCAGGATCGCGCGCACGAGGGTCGTTTTGCCCGCGCCGAGGTCGCCGACCAGCTGGATCTGCAAGCCGTTGAACGCATGCTCGCGGGTGAGCGCCGCGCGCGCCGCGTCGAGCGCTTGCGCGAAACGCAGGCCGAACGCGTCGGTCGCCGCTTCGTCGGCGAGGGCGAATACGCGTTCCGCGAGCGGCGCGGGCAGCTTCGGGGCGTGTGGCGTGTGGCTGGACGTGGCTGGCATTCTCGTAAAATAGTGCGATGAACCGAATGACGGAACTCGCCGCAACTGACATGCCCTCGACACATGACGAGGGGACGGCGCCGTGCGTCCTCGACGATGCGGCGCTGGCGGCGCTCGCTGCGCGCATCAGGACGTGGGGGCGCGAATTGGGTTTCGGGGCGATCGGCATCAGCGATACCGATCTCTCGGATGCCGAAGCGGGGCTCGCCGCCTGGCTGGAAGCCGGATGCCACGGCGAGATGGATTATATGGCGAAACATGGGATGAAACGCGCGCGGCCGGCCGAACTTGTGTCAGGTACGCGACGTGTGATTTCAGCCCGGCTCGCGTATCTGCCGGCCGGCACGCTCGCGTCCGAAGACGGCGACGATGCGGCATGCGACGCGTCGCCGCGCGACTGGCGCGCGCGGGAGCGGGCGCGGCTCGACGATCCGCAGGCGGCCGTCGTGTCGATCTATGCGCGCGGCCGCGACTATCACAAGGTGTTGCGCAACCGCTTGCAGACGCTCGCCGAGCGCATCGAGCGCGAGATCGGCGCATTCGGCTATCGCGTGTTCACCGATTCCGCGCCGGTGCTCGAAGTCGAGCTGGCGCAGAAGGCGGGCGTCGGCTGGCGCGGCAAGCACACGCTGCTGCTGCAGCGCGACGCCGGCTCGCTGTTTTTCCTCGGCGAGATCTACGTCGACATTCCGCTGCCCACCGATGCGCAGATCGCGCCCGAGGCCGCCCCCGAGACGCCGGGCGCGCATTGCGGAAGCTGCACGCGCTGCATCGATGCCTGTCCGACCGGCGCAATCGTCGCGCCGTACCGCGTAGATGCGCGGCGCTGCATTTCCTATCTGACGATCGAACTGCACGGCAGCATCCCCGAGCCGTTGCGGCCGATGATCGGCAACCGCGTGTACGGCTGCGACGACTGTCAGCTCGTGTGTCCGTGGAACAAGTTCGCGCAGGCGGCGCCCGTCGCCGATTTCGACGTGCGGCACGGGCTCGACCGCGCGACGCTCGTCGAGTTGTTCGGCTGGTGCGCGGAGGCGTTCGATGCGCGGATGCAGGGCAGCGCGATCCGGCGCATCGGCTACGAACGCTGGCTGCGCAATCTCGCGGTCGGCCTCGGCAACGCGCTGCGCGCGCCGGCGGGCCGGCTTGCGCCCGATGCGCGCGACGCGATCATCGCGGCATTGCGCGCGCGTGCCGACGATCCGTCCCCGCTCGTGCGAGAACATGTCGAATGGGCGCTGCGTGCGGCGTGAGGACGGCGTAAAGTGCGGGTTCGATTCGTCAGTCGGATTGGCTGGCGTGCCGTTTGAGGTGAATTCGGTTTTGCGTGGGATCGGAGTCGCTGCTGAAGCGATAACTCGGGTCGACCGCGAAGCATGGGATCCGAGTAATCGCTAAAGCGATAACTCGGGTCGACAGGAGAAAGCAATGTTCAATGCAGTGATCGACGCGCCGTTCGGCAAGGTCGGCATACGCACGGATGAATCGGTGGTACGGGAAATCGTCTATCTGCCCGAATCGGTGCGGAGCATCGATCCGGACACGCCGCTCGCCAAACGCGCGGTGCAGCAGATCGAGCGCTATTTCGAGCGGGCATCGGCGACCTTCGATCTGCCGCTCGCCCAGGTCGGCACCGGCTTCCAGCACCGCGTATGGGATGCGATCCGCGCGATCCCGCCCGGCGTCGTGCTGACGTACGGCCAGGTCGCGAAACAGATCGGCAGCGCGCCCCGCGCCGTCGGGCAGGCATGTGGCGCAAATTACTTCCCGCTGGTCATTCCGTGCCATCGCGTCGTCGCGGCGGGCGGCATCGGCGGCTTCGCGAACCACGACGACGACGGCTATTTCCTCAAGGTCAAGCGCTGGCTGCTCGCACACGAGGGCGTGCCGTACCAATGAGCGAGCCGTTGCTTTCCATGGACGCCGCGCACGATGCAGCCGCGGCGTCGCCCGCGCTGATCGCAAGCCGCGCGTCGATCGATCTGTTTTGCGACGCGATCTGGCTCGAGCATGGTCTCGCGCGCAATACACTCGATGCGTACCGCCGCGATCTGACGCTGCTTTCGCAGTGGCTGGCCGACACGCACGACGCGCCGCTCGATGCCGCCGACGAGACGATGGTGACGGCATATATCACCGCACGCAGCGATGGCAAGGCGACATCGTTGAACCGGCGTCTGTCGGTGTTCCGTCGCTATTACGGCTGGGCGGTGCGGGAGCGTCGCGCGGCGGCCGATCCGACGTTGCGCATCACGTCCGCGAAGGAGGCGGCGCGCGTGCCTGCGACGCTGTCCGAGGCGCAGGTCGAGGCGCTGCTCGGCGCACCGGACGTCGAGACGCCGCTCGGATTGCGCGATCGCACGATGCTCGAGCTGATGTACGCGAGCGGGTTGCGCGTGAGCGAACTCGTGACGCTGAAGACGGTCGAGGTCGGCCTCAACGAGGGCGTCGTGCGCGTGATGGGCAAGGGCGCGAAAGAACGGCTCGTGCCGTTCGGCGAAGTCGCGTACGGCTGGATCGAGCGTTATCTGCGCAGCGCGCGGCCCGCGCTGCTCGGTGCGCGGGCCGCCGATGCGCTGTTCGTGACCGCTCGCGGCGAGGGCATGACGCGTCAGCAGTTCTGGAACATCATCAAGCGTCACGCGCAGCAGGCGGACATCCGTGCGCACCTGTCGCCGCACACGCTGCGTCATGCATTCGCGACGCATCTGCTGAACCACGGCGCCGACCTGCGCGTGGTGCAACTGCTCCTCGGGCACAGCGATATCTCGACGACGCAGATCTATACGCACGTCGCGCGCGAACGCCTGAAGTCGCTGCATGCGCATCACCACCCGCGCGGCTGACGCGGGCGGTGCGCGTGGTTGCCGGCGATCGAACGCCGCGACGTGCGGTAGCGTCGGCTGTGGCAGGCACGGCGACGTGCAGCCACACGCGCACATGAACCCGCGGCATCCGGGTTCGCGCGCGGCTCAGGTGAGTTCGCGCAACTTGTGCTTGAGCACCTTGCCGGTCGATGCGGACGGCAGTGCGTCGAGCACGCGGATGCGTGCCGGGCGCTTGTACGGCGCGAGCCGTGCCGCGCACCATGCGTGCAGCGTGTCCTCGGTGGCCGTCGCGCCCGGCGCCAGTTCGACGAACGCGAGCACGTCCTCGTTTCCCTCCACCGCGCGTCCCACCACGGCGGCCTGCACGACGTCCGGATGCGCATTCAATACCTGCTCGACTTCGACCGGATACACGTTGAAGCCCGAGTGGATGATCAGCTCCTTGCTGCGTCCGGCGATCGTCACCGCACCGTCGGCGTCCTGCCGCGCAAGATCGCCGGTCTTCAGCCAGCCGTCCGGCGTCACGGCCGCACGGGTCGCATCCGCGTTCCGGTAATAGCCGAGCATCACGTTCGGCCCGCGCACCCGGATTTCGCCGATTTCACCCGGCGTCACCTCCCGTCCGTCCGGCGCGACGATCCGCAACTCGACGCCGGGAATCGGCAGGCCGACCGAGCAGTCGCTGCGCGGTGCATCGAGCGGGGTCTGCGTGATCGTCGGGCTGCTTTCGGTCATCCCGTAGCCGTTGTGCAGCGGCAGGCCATACAGGCGTTCGACGCGCGCCTTGAGGTCGGCGTCGAGCGGCGAGCCGCCCGAATACACGAACCGCAGGCGTGGCGCGTGCCATGCGTGGCCGTGCGTGCGCAGATGGTCGAGCAGCTTCGCGTGCATCGCGGGCACGCCCTGGAAGATCGTGATGTCTTCGTGCGCGAGCGCGACGCGCACGGCTTCGGGGGCGAAGCGCGGCACCAGCCGCAGCGTGGCGCCCGCATACAGGCTGCCGAGGCAGACCGACGCGAGACCGTACACGTGCGACACGGGCAGCACCGTGTAGACGACGTCGTCAGGCGTCACGCGCCGCAGCGTGCTCGAGATCGCCGCGATGAACAGCAGATTGCGATGCGACAGCATCACGCCCTTCGGCGTGCCCGTGGTGCCGGTCGTGTAGATCAGCGCCGCGCATTGCGCCGCGCCGTCGGCTGCCACCGGTTCGCCGGGCGCGTCGGCGTCGACACGGTACGACCATGTCCCGATATCGACCGCAAGCGCGGGCGCGGCGGTCGCGCCGTGCCGCGCGGCGTGGGCGCGTGCGTCCGCCGAGGTCTCGTCGACGAACGCGATCAGCTTCGGGCGCGCATGATCGGCGATCGCATCCAGTTCCACGGGCGACAGCCGCGCGTTCGACACCAGCGCCCATGCGTCGAGGCGCGCCGCGGCGAACAGCAGCACGATCTGCGCGACGCTGTTCTCCGCGACGATCATCACCCGGTCGCCGCCGCGTACGCCGCAGCCGGCGAGATGCGCGGCGGCCGCCTCGACCGCGCGCGCCAGCTCGCTGTACGACAGGCGGCGCGCGTCTTCGATCAGCGCCGGCCGGTCGGGGGCCTGGGCCGCCCAGCGAGCAGGAACGTCGGCGATCCGGCCGGGCAGGGCGGCCAGCAGCGCGTCGATGTCGAGCGGGGCGGATGGGGGAATGGGCGAGGTCATGGCGTTTCCTGAATGGGAGCCGGGGGAAAATCGCGGCGGCGCGATGCTGGCGAATGATCGTGCCATGCCGCAGCGCGGGCCACAATCGAGCGCGTGGTCAGTCGCGAGTCGCGCTGCGTGAATCTGCGCCATGATGCCCGGATCGGGGCCGGGCCGCCGCGACGCGCGCCGGATGCCGTGGCCGCCGGCGGGATGCCGAAACGGGACGGCGAGTATACCTCCGGCGGGCGGCGCGGTCGGCGCGGGCAGCGTGGCCGGCGCGACCGGGCGGGCAACCCGGCCGCGCGGCGGTGCGCCGCCATTCCCCATTAAAATGCCGCCATGAGCAAATCCAGACACGTATCCGAAACGCCTGCGACCCAGATGCTGCGTCGCCACGGCGTCACGTTCGGCGAACATCCGTACGATTACGTCGATCACGGCGGCACCGGCGAATCGTCGCGCCAGCTCGGCGTCGACGAGCATGCGGTCGTGAAGACGCTGGTGATGGAGGACGAGCATGCGAAGCCGCTGATCGTGCTGATGCACGGCGATCGCACGGTGTCGACGAAGAACCTCGCGCGCCAGATCGGCGTAAAGCGCATCGAGCCGTGCAAGCCCGAGATCGCGAACCGCCATTCAGGCTACCTCGTCGGCGGCACGTCGCCGTTCGGCACGCGCAAGACGATGCCGGTCTACGTCGAGTCGACGATCCTCGAATTACCGACGATCTACCTGAACGGCGGTCGTCGCGGCTACCTCGTCAGCCTCGCGCCGTCCGTGCTGACGACGCTGCTCGGCGCGCAGCCGGTGCAGTGCGCGAGCGTCGACTGAGGGTTTCACCTTCGCTGCACCCCGCGCGGCTTCGGTAGAATGAGCGCCGCTTCGGCCTGCCGCGGATATCGCGCGCGGCCGTCCGTTCCATCGATACGTTGAAAGAAGAGTCCTCCGCATGCAGATCCTGCTCGTCACCCTCGCTGCCTACCTGATCGGCTCGGTGTCGTTTGCCGTCGTCGTCAGTGCCGCGATGGGCCTGGCCGACCCCCGCTCGTACGGTTCGAAGAATCCCGGCGCCACCAACGTGCTGCGCAGCGGCAACAAGAAGGCGGCCATCCTGACGCTGGTCGGCGACGCGTTCAAGGGCTGGCTCGCCGTCTGGCTCGTCAAGCGCTTCGGCTTCGGCGACGTCGCGGTTGCATGGGCGGCGATCGCCGTGTTCCTCGGTCACCTGTATCCGGTGTTCTTCCGCTTCCAGGGCGGCAAGGGCGTCGCGACGGCCGCCGGCGTGCTGCTCGCCGTGCATCCGGTGCTCGGGCTCGCGACCGCGCTGACCTGGCTCATCGTCGCGTTCTTCTTCCGCTATTCGTCGCTGGCGGCGCTCGTCGCGGCCGTGTTCGCGCCCGTATTCGACGTATTCCTGTTCGGCACGCACGGCAATCCGGTCGCGTGGGCGGTGCTGGCAATGAGCGTGCTGCTCGTATGGCGTCACCGCAGCAACATCTCGAAGCTGCTGGCGGGGCAGGAAAGCCGGATCGGGGACAAGAAGAAGGCGCCCGCGAACGGCAACGGGCAGGCCTGAGGCAGGATGCGCCGGGCGCGCGCGGCGGCCCGGCGGAGAGACGCGACGAATCAGTCGCGGAAGTTGTTGAAGTCGAGCGGGGTGTCGGTCACGTCCTTGCGCAGCATCGCGATCACGTTCTGCAGATCGTCGCGCTTCGCACCCGCCACGCGCACCGCGTCGCCCTGGATGCTGGCCTGCACCTTGATCTTGCTGTCCTTGACCAGTTTCACGATCTTCTTCGCGAGATCGCCGGTCACGCCCTTCTTGATCGTCACGACCTGCTTGACCTTGTCGCCGCCGATTTTCTCGACCTTGCCGTAGTCGAGGAAGCGCACGTCGACGTTGCGCTTGGCCATCTTGCCGATCAGCACGTCCTTGACCTGGCCGAGCTTGAAGTCGTCGTCGGCGAACAGCGTCAGTTCGCGGTCCTTCTGCTCGACGCGTGCGTCGGAGCCCTTGAAGTCGAAGCGCGTCGAAATTTCCTTGTTCGACTGCTCGATGGCGTTCTTCACTTCGATCATGTTCGCTTCGCTAACGACGTCGAACGATGGCATGGCATTCTCCCTGTAAACGCGCGAACCCGGCTGGCGCGCGGGCACTCGCTATAATTGCGGACTGTTTGCCATTTTACCGGCGCCCCCCCATTTGCCCAAGGCCGCCCGCGCGCGGCCCGGCCGCATGACCGTCATTGCCGATGCTTTCAGCCGATTCCTCCCTGTCGCTGCTTCCCGATCATCCGCTGCGCAACACGTTCGGTTTCGACGTGAAGGCGCGCGTCGCCGCGCGTGTCACGTGCGCGGCGCAGTTCGCGGCGCTCCATCGCGACGCGCGCGTCGCGAACCTGCCGGTCCTCGTGCTCGGCGGCGGCAGCAATGTCGTGTTCACGCGTGATTTCGACGGCCTCGTGCTGCTCGACGAGATCGCCGGCCGCCAGGTCGTACGCGAGGACGACGACGCGTGGTACGTCGAGGCGGGCGGCGGCGAGAACTGGCACGCCTTCGTCGCGTGGACGCTCGAAAACGGGATGCCGGGCCTCGAGAACCTCGCGCTGATTCCGGGTACGGTCGGCGCGGCGCCGATCCAGAACATCGGCGCGTACGGGCTCGAGATGAGGACGTATTTCGATTCGCTCGTCGCGGTCGAACTGGCGACGGGCCGCAGCGAACGCTTCGACGCCGCACACTGCGCGTTCGGCTATCGCGACAGTTTTTTCAAGCGTGAAGGGCGCGGACGGTTCGCGATCGCATCGGTGACATTCCGTCTGCCGAAACGCTGGACGCCGCGGCTCGCCTACGCCGACGTCACGCGCGAACTCGACGCACGCGGCATCGCACCCGATGCGGCAACACCGCGCGACGTATTCGACGCGGTCGTCGCGATCCGTCGCGCGAAGCTGCCCGATCCGCTCGTGCTGGGCAATGCGGGCAGTTTCTTCAAGAATCCGGTGATCGATGCCGGGCCATTCGATGCACTGCGTGCGCGGGCGCCCGACGTCGTGTCGTATCCGCAGCCGGACGGGCGGGTGAAGCTTGCCGCCGGCTGGCTGATCGACCGCTGCGGCTGGAAAGGACGCGCGCTTGGCAACGCGGCCGTGCACGACCGGCAGGCGCTCGTGCTCGTCAATCGTGGCGGCGCGACGGGCGCGGAGGTACTCGCGCTCGCGCGGGCGATCCAGGACGACGTGCGCGAGCGGTTCGGCGTCGAGCTGGAGCCGGAACCGGTGTGTCTGTGAATCGGGCCTGACACCGGGACGACCTTGCCGGGCGCGCGTAGCCGGATCGGATCGTGCCGCGGCCGGGACAAATAAAAACGCCGATCGGGCGATCGGCGTTTTCCTCGAATGCGGCGCGGGTCAGTGCTGCAACCGGCCGAGCAGCAGGAACTCCATCAGCGCCTTCTGCACGTGCAGGCGGTTTTCCGCCTCGTCCCACACGACGCTCTGCGGCCCGTCGATCACGCCGGCCGTCACTTCCTCGCCACGATGCGCGGGCAGGCAGTGCATGAAGAGCGCGTCGGGGTTGGCGTGCCCCATCATTTCCTCGTCGACGCACCAGTCGGCAAACGCCTTCATGCGCGCTTCGTTCTCGGCCTCGAAGCCCATGCTCGTCCATACGTCGGTCGTCACGAGATCGGCGCCCTTGCACGCTTCGTTCGGATCGTCGAAGACTTCGTAGAACGGCGCGCTATCCGGCGCGACGAGCTTCATGTCGAGCGTATAGCCCGGCGGCGTCGACAGGCGGAGCTTGAAGCCGAGGATCTGCGCGGCCTGGATCCACGTGTACAGCATGTTGTTCGCATCGCCGACCCACGCGACCGTCTTGCCGCGAATCGGGCCGCGGTGTTCGTAATACGTGAAGATGTCGGCGAGCACCTGGCACGGGTGATATTCGTTCGTCAGGCCGTTGATCACCGGCACGCGCGAGTTTTCCGCGAAGCGCTGGATGATGTCCTGTTCGAACGTGCGGATCATGATGATGTCGACCATCCGCGAGATCACCTGCGCGGAATCCTCGACCGGCTCGCCGCGGCCGAGCTGCGTGTCGCGGGTGCTCATGAACACGGCGTGGCCGCCGAGCTGGAAGATGCCGGCTTCGAACGACAGGCGCGTGCGCGTCGAACTCTTCTCGAAGATCATCGCGAGCGTGCGGTCGTGCAGCGGATGGTAGGTCTCGTAGTTCTTGAACTTGCGCTTCAGGATACCCGTGCGTTCGAGCACGTACTCGTAGTCTTCCAGCGAGAAATCCTTGAACTGCAGGTAGTGACGAATGGTTTTGGCGGTCATGAAACAAGATACGGCGGAATTCGACCGGCCGTCTGGCCGGACGGCGCCGCCGTCGGATGTGGATAACTCAAAGCAGCATAAAGGATTTTTCCCGCTTTGACGAGCCGGGTCGCCGGCCGGACACGTGCCGAGGCGAGGGAGGAAGCAGGGCGCGAGACGCCGCGCGATGGCGCGCTGCGGTATAATTCCGCGGCTTTCTCAAGCCCGGCGGTCAAGCGTCATGACGGGTCTGCCGGATACATGCCGTGCGCTGCACAATTTCAGTGCAGCGCACCGCGCAGATTGCGCCGGCAGCCCGCTTGCGGGTGTCCGGGCGTCGTTTTCCGGTTTGTGTTCGTATGTCCAGGCGGCATCGCCTGTGTACTGCCAGGCTGTCACTTGGGTAACCACATGGCTGAAACCCCCTCGACCGAATACTTCATTCAGGGCATCACGAAAGATGGGAAAAAGTTTCGGCCGAGCGATTGGTCGGAGCGCTTGGCTGGTGTGATGTCTTGCTTCGGGCCGGGCGCGAGCGGGCCGAATGCGCGGCTCCAGTACTCGCTATATGTACGCCCGACGCTGCTGGGCGACACGAAATGCGTGATCCTCGATTCCCGTCTGCGCGACGTCGAGCCGATGGCCTTCGACTTTGTGATGAACTTCGCGAAAGACAACCACCTTGTCGTCACCGAGGCATGCGAATTGCCCGACTACGAGAAGAAGTGAGCGCGGGATAGCGCGCGTGCCGCGCTGGCCTGCTCCGGGCGCACGGGGCGGGGAGGCGCTGGCGACACCGGAATGCAAAACAAAAAGCCCGCGGATGCGGGCTTTTTGTCGATCGCAGAAGACAGGTGCGCCCGCGCGGTGACGGGCGCGCCGGCCTTACGCTGCTGCCTGCAGGCCCTTGACGGCTGCGGCGAGGCGGCTCTTGCTGCGAGCGGCCTTGTTCTTGTGCACGATCTTCTTGTCGGCGATCGTGTCGATCGTCTTCGTAGCGGCCTTGAACAGCTCGGCAGCCTTTGCCTGGTCGCCGGCTTCGATTGCCTTGCGAACGGCCTTGATCGCGGTACGGAATTTCGAGCGCAGCGCCGAGTTGTGCGAATTTGCCTTCGCGGCCTGGCGGGCGCGCTTGCGTGCTTGTGCGGAGTTAGCCATGACGGTTCCTTATCCTGTCCTGTTTCCAGAGCTTGGAGCCTGACGGCCAAGCGCTGCTTTTCGATCCGTCCCCTGAGAACGATTGCTCAGGGGCGCATAAAAAAACGTGAGTTTTAACCGAGGCCGAGACATGGAAACGGCATGCGCCGCACATGTAACAGGCTCAGAAACCGGCGATTATAGCAACAAAATCAAGCGAGTGGCAAGCCGGCGATGCACGGGGTCGAGGCGGGGATGTCGGCGGCACGCTTTTCGGCCTGCGGCCGTGCCGTGCCGCACAACGTCCGTATAATAAGCGCCCCATGAATCTATTCCGAGCCCTGCTGACGGTCAGCGGCTTCACGCTGCTGTCGCGCGTGACCGGACTGGCCCGCGAGACGCTGATCGCGCGAGCGTTCGGCGCCAGTCAATATACCGACGCGTTCTACGTCGCATTCCGCATTCCGAACCTGTTGCGCCGCCTGTCTGCCGAAGGGGCATTTTCGCAGGCGTTCGTGCCGATCCTCGCCGAATTCAAGAACCAGCAGGGGCACGACGCGACGAAGGCGCTCGTCAACGCGATGTCGACCGTGCTCGCCTGGGTGCTGGCGGGGCTGTCGGTCGCCGGGGTCGCCGCCGCGTCGTGGGTCGTGTACGCGGTCGCGTCGGGGCTGCGCACCGACGGCCAGGCGTTCCCGCTTGCCGTCGCGATGACGCAGATCATGTTCCCGTACATCGTGTTCATCTCGCTGACGACGCTTGCGTCCGGCGTGCTGAATACCTACAAGCGTTTCTCGCTGCCCGCGTTCGCGCCGGTGCTGCTCAACGTGGCGTTCATCGTCGCGGCCGTATTCGTCGCGCCGTACCTGAAAGTGCCCGTGTACGCGCTTGCATGGGCGGTGATCGCCGGCGGCGTGCTGCAGTTCGCCGTGCAGTTGCCGGGCCTGCGCAAGATCGACATGGTGCCGCGGATCGGCCTGAACCCGCTGCGCGCGCTGCGGCATCCGGGCGTCAAGCGCGTGCTCGCGAAGATGGTGCCGGCGACCTTCGCGGTGTCCGTCGCCCAGCTGTCGCTCATCATCAATACGAACATTGCGTCGCGGCTCGGGCAGGGCGCGGTGTCGTGGATCAACTACGCCGACCGGCTGATGGAATTCCCGACCGCGCTGCTCGGCGTGGCGCTCGGCACGATCCTGCTGCCGAGCCTGTCGAAGGCGCACGTCGACGCGGATGCGACCGAGTATTCGGCATTGCTCGACTGGGGGCTGCGCGTCACGTTCCTGCTCGCCGCGCCGAGCGCGCTCGCGCTCTTTTTCTTCGCCGCGCCGCTGACCGCGACGCTGTTCAACTACGGCAAGTTCGATGCGCATACGGTCACGATGGTCGCGCGCGCACTGGCGACGTACGGAATCGGCCTCGTCGGCATCATCCTGATCAAGATTCTCGCGCCGGGCTTCTATGCGAAGCAGGACATCAAGACGCCGGTGAAGATCGCGGTCGGCGTGCTCGTCGTCACGCAATTGTCGAACTACGTGTTCGTGCCGATGATCGGCCACGCGGGCCTTACCCTCAGCATCGGCGTCGGCGCATGCCTGAACTCGCTGCTGCTGTTCCTCGGCTTGCGGCGCCGCGGCATCTATCTGCCGTCGCCGGGGTGGACACGGTTCTTCGCGCAGCTTGCCGGTGCGTCCCTCGTGCTCGCCGGCACCATGCACTGGTTCGCGATCAGCTTCGACTGGACCGGGCTGCGCACGCAACCGCTCGCGCGTATCGCGCTGATGGCGGCGTGCCTCGTGCTGTTTGCTGCACTATATTTCGGTATGTTGTGGGTGATGGGCTTCAAATACGCTTACTTCAGAAGGCGCGCCAAGTGACGAATGTGATGACCCGCGTCCTCGATTATTTCGGCACGCTGGTGGCGGACGACGACAGTCTGCCCGTCACCGAAACCGCGCTGTCGCTGGCGCAGGATGCGTACCCCGATCTCGACCTGCAAGGGACGCTCGCCGAGCTGGACGTGCTTGCGATGCGGCTGCGCCGGCGGCTGTCCGGCGAGCCGGATCTCAGGGACAAGGTCGTTGCGCTGAACGACTTCTTTTTCCGCGAGCTGGGTTTCGCCTGCAACCACAACGATTACTACGATCCGGACAACAGCCACCTGAACGTCGTGCTGAAGCGCCGGCGGGGGATCCCCATCTCGCTGGCGGTGCTGTACCTGGAACTCGCCGAGCAGCTGGGCGTGCCGGCGCGCGGCGTATCGTTTCCCGGCCATTTCCTGCTGCGCGTCACGCTGTCCGATGGCGAGCTGATCATCGATCCGACCAACGGCCATTCGCTGTCCGAAAGCGAGATGGTCGAGATGCTGGAACCGTATGTCGCACGTGCGGCCGGCGCGGTCGACAGCGCATTGCGTGCGCTGCTGCGGCCGGCGACGAGCCGCGAGATCATTGCGCGGATGCTGCGCAACCTGAAGACGATCTATTTGCAGACGGAACGTTGGCAACGGCTGCTCGCGGTGCAGCAGCGGCTCGTGATCCTGCTGCCGGGGCACCTCGACGAGGTGCGCGACCGCGGCTTTGCATACGCGCGGCTCGATTATCTGCGGCCGGCGATCGAGGATCTCGAGCACTATATCGGCGAGCGGCCGGATGCCGACGATGCCGGCGTCGTCGAGGCGCAACTCGCCGAGTTGCGGCAGCGGATGCTGCGCGGCGACGACTGAGCGGCAACCACTGAGCGGCGGCCGGCCGCGCCGGGCAGGAGATGAAACGCCCGCGATGCGCTGTGCGCACATCGCGGGCGTTGTCGCATGTGCCGATGCCGTGCCGGTTTACTTCGGCTGCATCCGGATCGCGCCGTCGAGGCGGATCACTTCGCCGTTGAGCATCGGATTCTCGATGATCTGCCGGACGAGCATCGCGTACTCGGCCGGTTTGCCGAGCCGCGGCGGGAACGGCACCATCGCGCCGAGCGCGTCCTGCACGTCCTTCGGCATGCCGAGCAGCATCGGCGTCTCGAAGAGGCCGGGCGCGATCGTCATCACGCGGATCGCATTGCGCGACAGGTCGCGCGCGATCGGCAGCGTCATGCCGGCGACGCCGGCCTTCGATGCGGCGTAGGCGGCCTGCCCGATCTGGCCGTCGAAGGCCGCGACCGACGCGGTGCTGATGATCACGCCGCGCTCGCCGTCTGCATTCGGCGCGTTCGCGCTCATCGCCGCCGCCGCGAGACGGATCATGTTGAAGGTGCCGACCAGGTTGACGTTGATCGTCTTCGCGAACACGTCGAGCGGGTGGGGGCCCTCCTTGCCGACCGTTTTCACGGCGGGCGCGATGCCCGCACAGTTCACGAGGCCGCGCAGCGTGCCGGCGTGCGTCGCCGCGTCGACGGCCGCCTGCGCATCTTCCTCGCGCGACACGTCGCATCGGACGAAAGCACCGCCCAGTTCGTGGGCGAGCGCTTCGCCCGCCGCTTCGTTCAGGTCGGCCAGCACGACCTTGCCGCCTTCCCGGGCCAGCATCCGGGCGGTGCCGGCACCGAGTCCCGATGCGCCGCCCGTGATCAGAAAGACGTTGCCGCGAATATCCATGTATGTCTCCGGTGTCTGCCGCGACCAGATACCGGCCGGCGTCGGCGCTATTGCGCGCCGGCGCCGGCCTTATGCCTCGTACGCTGGTCACAGGCCAAGCTGTTGATCGGAATGCCGGCGCGCAGACGCACCGGTCGGACGTAATCGATGCGCTGATTGTACGGGCGGCGGTACGCCGGCGTGCTCAATCGAACGATCGTGCCAAAGTGGCCGGCACAAAAAAAACCGCCCGAAAGGGCGGTTTCTTGTCGGCGATTGCCGTGCTGCGCTTACTTCAGCGCGGCGAACGCACGCTCGCGGATTTCATCGACCGTGCCGAGGCCGGAGATCTTGCGGTACGCGGGCGCCTTCAGGCCGTTTTCCTCGCCGCGCGTCGCCCAGTCGCCGTAGTAGGTGATGAGCGGCTTGGTCTGCGCGTCGTACACCTCGAGGCGCTTCTTGACCGTTTCTTCCTTGTCGTCGTCGCGCTGAACCAGCGGTTCGCCCGTCACGTCGTCCTTGCCTTCCACCTTCGGCGGATTGAACTTGACGTGATAGGTGCGGCCCGACGCCGGGTGCGTGCGGCGGCCGCTCATGCGCTCGATGATTTCCGAGAACGGCACGTCGATTTCCAGCACGTAGTCGATTGCCACGCCGGCATCCTTCATCGCATCGGCCTGCGCGATCGTGCGCGGGAAGCCGTCGAACAGGTAGCCGTTCGCGCAGTCCGCTTCCTTCAGGCGCTCCTTGACGAGACCGATGATCAGCGAATCCGGCACGAGCTTGCCTTCATCCATGTAGTGCTTTGCTTCGACGCCGAGCGGGGTGCCGGCCTTGACCGCCGCGCGCAGCATGTCGCCCGTCGAAATTTGCGGGATGCCGAACTTTTCCTTGATGAAGTTTGCCTGGGTGCCTTTTCCCGCGCCGGGCGCGCCCAACAGGATCAAACGCATGGTGATCTCTCCAGTATGTAAATTCGTGTGGCGAGGCATAGAGGCTCGGCGATGTCGTGCGCGGTGGCTTGCCTGGCACGCGGCGGGACCGGTCTGACACGGCGCGTCGGAACAGCGACGCGCGGCTGCCGGCATGGCTGCGGCGGGGGCAAGCGGAGGTGCGCAGATCGCGGACGGCTCGCACAACCGCCCGATTATGCCACGGGTTATTTTGAATCCGGCCGAAAAAGGGCCTGCACTCGCTCGAGATCCGCCGGTGTATCGACGCCGGCTTCTGGCGCGCGCTCGGTCGTCAGGACGGCGATGCGCTCGCCGTGCCACATCGCGCGCAGCTGTTCGAGCTGCTCGGCCTGCTCGATCGGCGCCTGCGCGAGCGACGGGTAGGTGCGCAGGAAACGCGCACGGTAGGCATAGAGTCCGATGTGCCGATACACCGGAAACGCAGGCGCAGGCATGGCTGCGACGTCGGGCCAGTGCGGCTGGTACGCGTCGCGGCACCATGGAATCGGCGCGCGCGAGAAGTACATCGCGACGCTTTGCGCGTCGAGCGCGACCTTCACGATGTTCGGGTTGAACACGTCGGCTGCCGTGTGGATCGGATGCGCGGCGGTGGCGATCGCACACGCCGGGTGGGCGGCGAGATGTGACGCTACGTCGCATACGAGCGCCGGGTCGATCAGCGGTTCGTCGCCCTGCACGTTGACGACGATCGTGTCGTCGCTCCAGCCGAAATGCGCGGCGACTTCGGCGAGACGGTCGGTGCCGGACGGATGGTCGGCGCGCGTGAGCACCGCCTCGAAGCCGTGCGACAGCGCCGCATCGAGTACGCTTTGCGCATCGGATGCGACCAGCACCTGCTGCGCGCCCGCTTCGCGCGCCCGTTCGGCGACGCGCACCACCATCGGCTTGCCGCCGAGGTCGGCGAGCGGCTTGTTCGGGAGCCGGGTCGAGGCGAGCCGGGCAGGAATGACGGCGATGAAAGGCGGCGGGTTGGGCATCGTGCGGGGGAATCGTGTGAGGGAAGCGGCGGGCGGCGCGGTTGCGGCGCCCGCTGGCCGGCCGAAGCGGGCTTTAGCGGCCGGCCGGATCGACCGGCGTGCCTTCGACGGTCTGGCGCGCTTCGTCGACCAGCATGACGGGGATGCCGTCGCGGATCGGATAGGCGAGCTTGTCGGCGTTGCAGATCAGTTCCTGCGCGGCGCGGTCATAGTGGAGCGGGCCTTTGCAAACAGGGCACACAAGGATTTCAAGCAGGCGAGCGTCCACGGAGTTTCTCCACAACGAGGGCAATGAGGCGAGGATCGAGCGCGGCTTCGACCGGGACAACCCAGATTCGAGCGTCGCGCCAGGAAGCGCCCAATTTTACTGCATCCTTCTCGGTGATCAGGATCGCATCCGCGCGATCGTCGACGAACGGGTTGTCGGCGAACGCATAGTGATCCGGCAGCGCGCGCGTCGCCGGGGCCAGGCCCGCGGCTCGCAGCGTCGCGAAGAAGCGCTCCGGGGCGCCGATGCCGGCCGCCGCGAGCACATGCTCGCCGCCGAACTGCGCGAGCGGGCGTCGTCGCGCGGGCTGGTCGAGATGCCAGGCGTCGCCGGGCGCGAGCGCGAGCGCGAATGTGTCGGGCCACGGCGGCAGCGCACCGCTGTACGGGTCGTTGATGAGCGTGGCATCGCGGTGCCGCGACAGCGGCTCACGCAGCGGGCCGGCCGGCAGGAGGAAGCCGTTGCCGCCGAGCCGGTGATCGAACACGACGAGTTCGACCGTGCGCGCGAGACGATAGTGCTGCAGCCCGTCGTCGCTGACGATCACGTCGACGCGCGGGTTCGCGGCGCGCAGCGCCTGTGCGGCGGCGACGCGGTCGGGGCACACCCAGACCGGCGCGCCGGTGCGACGCGCGATCAGCAGCGGCTCGTCGCCGGCCTCGCTCGCGCGCGACGCCGGTGTCACGGCGGCCGGCGCCTTGACGTTCGCGCCGTAACCGCGCGACACGACGCCGGGCGTGAAACCGGCCGCGCGCAGCGCATCGACGAGCGCGATCACGGTCGGGGTCTTGCCGGTGCCGCCGACGGTCACGTTGCCGACCACGACGACGGGCACGCCGACGTCGACCGGCTTCTTCCATCCTTGCGCGTAGGCGGCGCGCCGCAGTGCCGCGCACGCACCGAACACGCCGGCCAGCGGCGTGAGTGCCCAGGCGAGGGCGCCGCGGCGCTGCCATTCGCGGGTCAGGCGCGCTTCGAGGCGCGCGAGCAGGCCGTCGGGCGCGCTCATCGTGCGGGACGCGGCGCGTGCGGCGCCGCGGCGTTGGACGGGTTCGTCAAGGCAGTCACTCCGTTGTTGCAGCGCAAGCCGCACATTCTGCGGAAGGCGGCACTCTAGCGCGCCGCAAGCCACCGCGGCAAGGGTCGCCGGGCGCCAGCCGCTGAATGTCCCGACGATTCACGCCTGTGGATAACTCTGTGAAAAAACCTGCGTCCGATGGTCGCACATGCCCGTCCGGCGGGCCTCGAATCGGATGAGAATCATTTCGGAAGATTGAAAACATTATAAAAATCAATGCATTGCAATCAATTGTCTGGGTTTTTGCGGGGTTTTCCGGACTTTTTTTCAGGAGATTGCGCGGGTGTGGACACTTTTCACTTTGTGCAATGCGGGCGGCGCGCCGCTGGACGCCGCACTGATGTCGGACTATCGTGTCGCGGCCTCCCATCATCCGACCGTCCATGCTTTCCGACTCCTCCTTTGCCGCGCCGGGCGCGATGCGCGGCGGCGACGACGTGATTCCCGTCTCGGCGCTGAACCGCGCGATTTCGACGATGCTCGAACGTACGTTCCCGCTGATGTGGATCGCGGGCGAAGTATCGAACTTCACGCGTGCCGCGAGCGGCCACTGGTATTTCTCGATCAAGGACGCGCAGGCGCAGATGCGCTGCGTGATGTTTCGCGGCCGTGCGCAGCATGCGGAGTTCACGCCGCGCGAGGGCGACAAGATCGAGGTGCGCGCCGTCGTGACGATGTATGAGCCGCGCGGCGAGGTGCAGCTCGGCGTCGAGGCGATCCGGCGCACCGGGCAGGGGCGGCTCTACGAAGCCTTCCTCAGGCTCAAGGCGCAACTCGAGGCTGAAGGCTTGTTTGCGCCCGAGCGCAAGCGGCCGCTGCCTGCGCATCCGCGCGCGATCGGCATCGTCACGTCGCTGCAGGCCGCCGCGCTGCGCGATGTGCTGACGACGCTCGCGCGCCGCGCACCGCATGTCCCGGTCATCGTCTATCCGGCGCCCGTGCAGGGCGCGGGCGCGGCCGAGAAGCTGGCGGCGGCCGTGCAGACCGCGAACGCGCGCAACGAAGTCGATGTGCTGCTCGTGTGCCGCGGCGGCGGTTCGATCGAGGATCTCTGGTCGTTCAACGACGAAGGGCTCGCGCGCGCGATCGCGGCGAGCGCGCTGCCCGTCGTCAGCGGCGTCGGGCACGAAACCGATTTCACGATCGCGGATTTCGCGGCGGACGTGCGCGCGCCGACGCCGACCGGCGCGGCCGAGCTGGCGAGCCCGCAGCGCGCGCTGCTGCTGCGCGAGGTGAGCGACCGGCAGGGCGCGCTCGCGCGCGGGATGCGGCGCACGCTGGAACAGCGCGCGCAGCAACTCGACTGGCTCGCGCGCCGGCTCGTCAGTCCGGCCGAGCGGTTGCAGCGCCAGCGCACGCACGTCGATCAGCTTGCGGTGCGCCTCGCGTCGGCGGCGGCGCGGCCGGTGCGCGACGCGCGCGCCCGTTTCGCGCTCGCGCAGTTGCGCTGGCAGCGCGCGCGGCCCGATGTGATGCATGCGCGCCAGACGCTGACCGGACTGTCGCAGCGCCTCGCGCTCGCGCTGCAGCGGCGTTACGAGCGTGATACCGCGCGCGTGGCCGCATGCGCCGCGCGGCTCGAGGTCCTGAGTCCGCAGCGCACGCTGGAGCGGGGTTACGCGGCGCTGATCGATACGCAAACGGGCCGGGCGGTGCGCGCGCCGAGCGCGCTGAAGCCGCAACGGCGGTTGACCGTGCATCTCGCCGAAGGCTCGGCGGACGTGTCGCTCGCCGATGTGCAGCCGCGCCTGCCGGATGCGTTCTGACGGCGAGCGCGATGCCGGAGCGGCGCCGCGCGAACGCCGGTTTGACGCATACCGCAGAGAATGTCCGGTGAGTTTGCGGGGTTATTCGTCCTCGCCTACAATCGAACGCTCGGCAGCAATCAACACAGCCTCCCTACATACTCAACGAAGGAATTCGCCATGGCTCATACGCTCCCGCCGCTCCCGTACGCTGAAGACGCCCTCGCACCGTACATCTCGCTCGAGACGATCCAGTACCACTACGGCAAGCATCACCAGGCTTATGTGACGAACCTGAACAACCTGATCCCCGGCACGGAATTCGAAAACATGCCGCTGGAAGAGATCGTGAAGAAGTCGTCGGGCGGCATCTTCAACAACGCCGCGCAAGTCTGGAACCACACGTTCTTCTGGAACAGCCTGTCGCCGAACGGCGGCGGCGCACCGTCGGGCGCGCTCGGCGACGCCATCAACGCGAAGTGGGGTTCGTTCGACGCGTTCAAGGAAGCGTTCGCGAAGGCGGCAGTCGGCACGTTCGGCTCGGGCTGGGCATGGCTCGTGAAGAAGGCGGACGGTTCGCTCGACATCGTGTCGACGAGCAACGCCGCGACGCCGCTGACGACCGCCGACAAGGCGCTGCTGACGATCGACGTGTGGGAGCACGCGTACTACATCGACTACCGCAACGCACGTCCGAAGTTCGTCGAAGCGTTCTGGAACATCGCGAACTGGGATTTCGCCGCGAAGAACTTCGCGTAAGCGATTCCACGCAGCGCGGCGGTCAGCGCCGCCGCGCATGCCCCAAGCCCCGGCTCCGGCAACGGACCGGGGCTTGTGCTTTTCGGCTGGCGCGTCAGTGTCCGGCGAGGCCGCCCGCGATGCTCGCCGCCACGACGACCGCCCACGGCGGCGCGCGCCAGAACGTCAGCGCGACGAAGGCGACGAGCGCCGCGCCGAAATCGCGCGGTGAAACGATCGCGCGGGTCCAGACCGGCTGATACAGCGCGGCGAGGAGCAGCCCGACCACCGCCGCGTTGATGCCCGCGAGCGCCGCCTGCATCCGCGCGCTGCGGCGCAGATGTTCCCAGAACGGCACCGTGCCCGCGACAAGCAGGAACGACGGCGCGAAGATCGCGAGTAGCGCGACGACGCCGCCGAGCCAGCCGGTCGGCGCGATGCGCAGCGATGCACCGAGAAATACCGCGAACGTCGAGAGCGGCCCCGGCAGCGCCTGCGCGGCGCCATATCCGGCGAGGAAGGTCGAATCGGCGACCCAGCCTGGTGCGACGACGGCCGCTTGCAGCAGCGGCAGCACGACGTGTCCGCCGCCGAATACCAGGGCGCCGCTGCGGAAGAACGCGTCGATCATCGCGAGCGCGCTCGACTGCAACGCAGTGGCGGCGAGCGGCAGGCCGGCGAGCAAGGCGGCGAACAGCGCGAGCCACAGCGCGCCGGCGCGGCGCGATATGCCGATCGGCAACGGTTCGTGCGCGACGCGCGGCGGCTGAGGCAACCACGCCAGCCCGGCGATGCCGGCCGCGGCGATCACCGCGACCTGGGTCCACGCGGCCGGCGCCAGCAATGCGACGCATGCGGCCGCGGCCATCATCGTGACGCGGCGCGCATCGGGACACAGGCTGCGCGCCATGCCCCACACCGCCTGCGCAATCACCGCGACCGACACGATCTTCAGGCCGTGCAGCGCACCGGCGGCGAGCGGCGCGTCCATGCCGTGAATGCCGAACGCGAACAGCAACATCAGGATCGCGGATGGCAGCGTGAAGCCGAGCCATGCGGCCAGCATGCCCGCATAGCCGGCGCGCGCGAGTCCGATCGCCATGCCTACCTGGCTGCTCGCCGGCCCGGGAAGAAACTGGCAGAGGCCGACGAGATCCGCGTAGCTGCGCTCCGTCAGCCAGCGACGCCGCGTGACGAACTCTTCGCGGAAGTAGCCGAGATGCGCGACCGGTCCGCCGAACGACGTGAGGCCGAGCCGCAGGAAGGCCGCGAAGATGGGCCAAGGGTTGCGCGAAGGTGAGAGGGTCGAGATGCTCAAGGCGCGTCGAGTCGTGAGGGCGGAGCCGCCACGATAGCGCAACGCGTGGCCGGCGTGTACGGCGGGGCGGCGTCGCGGCCGTTCATGCCGGCGGGCTCGGCAATCCGCTCGCGCGGCGCAGCGCGCCGATGTCGACGAGTTCGATTGCGCCGACGTGGAGCCGCACGATCCCGTCGGCTTCGAGCGATTTCAGCAGCTGGTTCGTGGTCTGGCGCGTGAGCGACAGCATCGCGGCGAGCTTTTCCTGCGACAGCCGGATCCGCGTGCGGCCGGCGCTGATGCCGCCGTAGCCGTCGGCAATCATGAGCAGACGCGCGGCAAGCCGCTGCGCGGCCGGCATCACGCTCATCGCCTCGACGGTCAGGAAGCTGAGCCGCAGCTTCTGTGCCATCAGCAGCGCGAATTGCCGCCAATGCTGCGGTGTCGCGTCGAGCAGCGCGAGCAATGCCGGCTGCGGGATGTGCAGCAGCAGCGCATCCTCGAGCGCGATCGCGTCGTGCGTGCGTGGCAGGCCGTCGAACAGCGCGATCTCGCCGAACCATGTGATCGGCCCGGCGATCGTCAGGAGCACTTCCTTGCCCTGCGCGTCCACCGCGCCTATCGTGAGGGAACCGCTCAGCACCGCATAGAGCCCGCACGGCGGATCGCCCCGGCGGAACAGCGCGTGTCCGGCCGGCAGACGGCGCAATATGGCGTGCGACAGCAGATCCGCGCGCAGCGTGGGCGGCAGCGCGGCAAACCACGGCTGCGCGTCGATGTGCGGCTGGTAGCGGGCGAGCGTCGGGTGCATGGCGGCGCGATGTCGGGTAGCCGACAGAGGGAGCGGGGCGAGACGGGCATCATAGCGTGCATCGAACGACGAGGAGACGCCATGAAAGCGCTCGAGGATCATCTCGCGCAGTACGCGGCTTACCATCGCGATGCGCGCAACATCGCGACGCATCTGGTCGGTATTCCGCTGATCGTATTCGCGGTCGAAGTGTTGCTGTCGCGGCCCGCGATCGGCGCGGCGGCGGGCGTCGCATTGACGCCGGCGCTGCTGCTGACGATCGCGTTCGCCACGTTCTATCTGCGCCTCGACCGGCGTTTCGGCGCAGTGATGACCGTGCTGTTCGCGCTCGGCCTGTGGGCCGGGCAGACGCTCGCCGCGTTGCCGACCGCGACATGGCTCGGCATCGGGATCGGCGCGTTCGTCGTCGGCTGGATCGTGCAGTTCGTCGGGCACTACTTCGAGGGACGCAAACCCGCGTTCGTCGACGATCTCGTCGGCCTGATGGTCGGGCCGCTGTTCGTCGTTGCGGAGCTCGCGTTCTTCGCGGGGCTGCGCGGCGAGGTGCGGCGAAGGGTCGAGGAGCGCGCGGGGCCGGTGCGCGGCGGCACGCATGACGCGCACGTCTGAGCGCGGACGCCTGTTATCCCCCGCTCGACGCAGGCCGGATGCACGCGGCGCCCGGTGGCGGCGTGCAGATCGTCGGCGCATGAAGGTGTCAGCGCGTCGTCCGGCAAGCGCGTGCGCCGGCTGATCGTCCGCAAGCCGGATCATGCCGGCGAGCCGCCGCCGTCGGCGTGACGGGCGCTCCGGTCAGTTGCGGTGGACCGCGGCTTCCCAGTTGATGTCGACGCAAAGCACCTGCATTCCGCTCGCGGCAGGCGCCGCGATCGATGCGGTGACGCACAGGTGCGCTTCGTTGATCGACAGGTAGGGCGGTGTCAGATGAGCGCGGCCCGGCGTACGCATCGCCTGGATGAAGTACGGGCGGCGTTCCCAGCTCGCGCCTTCGGAATGCAGCAGCGGACGGAAGCGTTTCGCGCGTTGCGAGACGCTGCCGCACGGCAGCACGTTGTCGCCGATCTGCCGGCCCGACGCATCGAGCAGAAAGCAGCGCGCGGTTTCCGGCAGCCCGAGCAGCGTAGCGGCCGCCTGTGTGAGCGGGTTGCCCGCGGCGATCTTCTCGCTGGCTTCCGCGAGCGCGGCGACATAGGGGGCGAGCCGCGCCGCCTGCATGCGTTCGCGTTCCGCGACACGCAGACGCAGCGCGGCGGACAATCTGTCCATGCAGCCCGCCGCGGCTTGCGGCTGGACCGGCTCGACGCTCGGGCCGGCGAAGTATTGTCCCTGCACGAAATCGACGTCGCATTCGAGCGCGATCAGCGCGTCGCGCTCGTTCGAGATGCCGCCCATCAGCACGAGCTGGCCGGATTCGTGCAGCAGCGACACGAGGCCCGGCAGCACGCGCTCAAGGTGCGAGTGCTCGCTCGCCTGCGCGAGGATGCCGCGGTCGAGCGTGACGATATCGGGATGCAGATGCCAGACGCGGTCGATGTTCGAATGCTTCGCGCCGAAGCCGCCGAGCGCGATCAGGAAGCCCGCCTTGCGCAAGCCGTCGACGATCGCGGCATAGCGCGGCGTCTCGCCGCCCGCCTGCTCGGGGACTTCGAGCACCACCCGGTGCGGCGGCAGTCCGAGCGCTTTCAGGTTCGCGAGCAGCGCGTCGCCATAGACGGTATCCATCAGCGCGGCGGGATGCAGGCTCAGGAAGAGCCATTCGTCGTGACTGTCGAACGCGTGGAAATTGCCCAGATGCAGCGATTCGGCGAGCCGGCCGAGCTCGAGCAGATCGCCGCGCCGCGCGGCCTGCGTGAACACCTCGTGCGACGCCACCTGGCTGCCTTCCTCGCCGTGCGCACGCAGGGAGGCGTGATAGCCGATCGCGCGCCGGTGCGAGACGGAAAAGACCGGCTGGAACACGCTGAACACGGTGTAGCCGCCATACAGCACGGTACGCCGGTTGCCGTCGTCGCCGGCGACGGGGCGGGGCGGTTGAAAGCCGGGGGGATCGATGTCGATCATGCTCATGATGTCGGCCGAGGAGAGGGCTGCCAGTTTACCTACAGAATAGGCGAGCAAGAAGCGTGCGCAACCGCGCGGCCCGTACGGCGGGGCGCCGCGGCGCGCGCGGCGGCAAAGCTGCACCGCCATGGTGCGCCGCGTGGCGGTGCCCGGCCCGATCCGGGGCGCAGG
>NZ_JAHACR010000398.1 GCF_018375725.1 Burkholderia sp.
CACGTCGACCTTCGACAGCGGCTTGGCTGGCAGTTCGTCGAACAGGTGCCGCGCGTCGTCGCGCGCCGCCACGACGCTTTCGGTCATCCGGTCGTGCAGCGCGGCAGCAACGGCCGCGCGCGCTTCGTCGGACAGCGTCTTCTTGCCGCCCAGCAGCCCCGATTTCAGCGTGACCGTGAACTCGACGCCTCGCTCGATGCGGCGCACGCGCGACAGACCGCAGTGCTGCGCAATGTCGGTCGCCTTGCTCGCCCACGGCGAGACCGTGCCGAAGCGCGGCAGGACGACGAAGGACTCGGTCGCGCCCTTCTCCGACGCCGGTTCGAACGGCGCGCCGTAGTGCATCAGCGCGTCGATGCGCGCGTTGTCGTCGGCCGACAGCGGCTCGCTGGCGTTGACGAAATGCAGATACTGGCCGCGAACCGCGACGATATTGGCGTCGATTTGCCTGAGCGTGTCGAGCAGACGGGTTTGGCGGAAATCGGAAAGGGCCGAAGCGCCGGGAAAACACGAGAAGTGAGCCATGGGCTGGACTGACGTCGGTGAGTCGCGCAACGTGGCGACATGGGGCGAAAGGAAGGCCGTAATTATACCCGGAAGTCAGCCGCCCAAGGCTCACCGCACCGCCCGGCCCGCCACACGCCCGTTTGGCGCTATCATTCGGCCTTCACCGCGGGCCGCGCACGGCCCGTCACGCGAATCACCCCCGGGCGGCCACGCCGCCGCCCGCCATCGAAGCAATCCATGGATGTCATCGTCATCGGCGGCGGAATCAGCGGCGTCGCCACCGCCTATCAGCTGCGCGCGGCCGGCCATCGCGTATGCGTCGTCGAGCGCCACGCGACCGTGGCCCAGGGCGCGACCTACGGCGATGGCGGCACGCTGCTGCCCAGCCCGCTCGACATCTGGTTCGGGCCGACCTTCATGCGGCAGCGCCAGCCGCGCGACAGCGGCATCGTCTACAAGCCGGGCCTGAACGGCCAGGTGCGCCGCTTCGTGAAGCGTCTCGGCGAACTGGCCGAGCCCGGCGCGTTCGCCGCGCAGTATGCACGCCTGCGCCCGCTGATCGACGCGTCGCGCGACGCGATCGCCGATATCGAAACCCGCTTCGGTCTCGAATTCGAACAGAAGGCCGGCGTGCTGCACGTCGTGCGCGACGCGCGCGACTGGGAAGCCATGCAACCGGCGCTCGACCTGCTGCGCACGCTCGAGCTGCCGCACCGCACGCTGACGGGCGCCGAATGCGCCGCGCTCGAGCCGTCGGTGCCGGCCGAACCCGACTTTGCCGGCGGAGTGCTGCTCGAGACCGAACGCACGGCGAACTGCCCGCTGTTCGCCAAGCTCGTGAAGCAGGCGCTCGACGAACACGGCGTGCAGTTCCGCTTCGGCGCCGAGGTGGCCGCAATCCGCACCGACTCGGGCCGAGCCGCGATCGAACTCGCGCCGCCGCGCGGCGACCGGCGCGCGGCGAAATCGCGCGAAGTCGACGTGATCTCCGCCGATGCGGTCGTGGTGACCGCCGGCGCGGACAGCCTCACCCTGCTCGAGCGGCTCGGCTGCTCGCTGCCGCTGCATCCGATGCGCATTCATACGCTGACCGCGCCCGTCGCATACGAAGAGCACACGCCACACCTCACCGTCGTCGATTCGATCAAGCGGATCGCGATCACGCCCACCCATCAGCGGCTGCGCATCGGCGGCGGCGCCGTGCTGCAGAGCCTGCGGGACACCGCGCGGCCGCTTCCCGAGCCGCTGTCGGAAACGGCGCTCGCGCTGCTCGGCCAGGCCGCACACGACTGGACACCCGGCGCGGCGAGGATTTCCGCCGCGCTGCCGTGGCGCGGCACGCAGCTGCTGTCGCCGGACGGCTTGCCGGTCGTGGGTCCGACCCCGCATCCGCGCGTGTTCGCCAACTTCGGGCACGGTCCCGCCGGTTGGGGGCTCGCCTGCGGCTCTGCTAAAGTGGTGGCCGACTATATCGGCGGCAACACAGCGCACTGGCCCGCCGACACGCTTGCCGCGCTGCGCGCCGAGCGCTTCACATCCTGACCGGCCGCGCGGGCTTTTCCGGGCGGCACACTCATCCAGCCGCCATGACCTTCGCCCGCCCCCTTCCTCACCATGACCCGATCGCGCTGCTGCGCGTCGACGGCCTGCGCGCCGCCGAGACCGCGGCGGCCGCCTCGCTGCCGCCGCACACGCTGATGGCACGTGCGGGCGATGCCGCCGCACGCTGGCTGTCCGAACGGCTCGCGCATGACGACCGCCCGGTAGGGTTCGCGGTCGGCCCCGGCAACAACGGCGGCGACGCGCTCGTTGCCGCGGCGGAACTGCAGCAGCTCGGCGTGCCGACCGAGGCCTGGATGCCCGTGGCCGTGAAGCCGGACGACGCCCAATGGGCGCTGGGCCTTGCGCGCGCCGCCGGCGTGCCGATCGCGACAGCGCCGCCCGCGTCGCTGGACGGCTACGCGTGGGTCGTCGACGGTCTGTTCGGCATCGGTCTCGCGCGCGGGCTCGACGGCGCATACGCGCAGATGGCCGCGCGCATCGCCGCGCGCGCCCGCAACAGCGGAAGCGTGCTCGCGCTCGACGTGCCGAGCGGCCTCGACAGCGACACCGGCCAGGTCGTCGGTGCAGGCGAAGCCGTTGCGGCAACGCACACCCTCACCTTCATTGCGGCGAAGCCGGGCCTCTACATGATCGACGGGCGCGATCTGGCGGGCGAGATCCACCTCGCGTCGCTCGACGTTGCGCTGCCCGCCACGCCCGCCGCGACGCTGAATGCCACGGCGCTGTTCGCCCACGCGCTGCCCGCGCGCACCTTCGCATCCAACAAAGGCACGTTCGGCAGCCTCGCGGTCATTGGCGGCGACACGGGAATGTGCGGCGCGCCGATTCTCGCCGCCCGCGCCGCGCTGTTCGCCGGCGCGGGCAAGGTGCACGCAGGTTTTCTCGGCACGGGCGCGCCGCCGTACGATCCGCCGTTTCCGGAACTGATGCTGCATTCCGCCAGCGACCTGAACCTCGATGCGATGAGCGCGCTGGCGATCGGCTGCGGGCTCGGCATGCGCGAGCCCGCGATGCAGCTCGTCGAGCACGTGCTGACGCGCGACACCGCCACGCTGCTCGACGCAGACGCGCT
>NZ_JAHACR010000027.1 GCF_018375725.1 Burkholderia sp.
GATCAGCGATCACGATCAACCGAAACGGGTGATCACGATCATTCGGAATCCATGATCACGATCCGCCGAAATGCGTGATCACGTTCGCCGGAATACGCATGCTTGTCGGCACGTTCGGAACGCGCCTGCTACCCAAGTCGGGACACTGGATGGTCGCGGTCCAGAACACACTCGGTGTCATGCTGCTGGCCGCAGCGCTGTGGTTCGTCTATTCACTGCTGCCTGTCTGGCTGCTGATGTCACTGGTCGCATTGCTGCTGACTGCTTGCGGAATGATGCTACGTGCGATCGACCCTTTACCGGCCGGCGCGACGGGGATTGCCCGAGTCGGCAAAGCGCTCGGTGTGTTGCTGCTGGTCGCAGGTATCGCCGAGTTTGTTGGCGTCGCATCGGGCAATTTCGACATGCTGATGCCACTGGGCGGTTTGACGCGGATGTCGGCGTCAGCGGGAGGTGGCGCAAGTTCGGCAGCGCGATTCGACACGATCACCTCGAACGCCAAGCTGGACGAGGCGCTCAAGCTCGCACGAGGAACACCTGTCATGGTGGACTTCTACGCGGACTGGTGCATCACCTGCAAGGAACTCGAGCGCTTCACGTTCACTGATGCACGTGTGATGGACGAGTTTACGCACTGGAAGTTGCTACGCATCGACGTGACGAAAAATACCGAGGCCGACACGGCGATGCTGCGGCGGTTCGGTCTGTTTGGCCCTCCGGCCCTGATTTTCTTCGACAAAACTGGTCGGGAGCAGCCTGATGCGCAACTGGTCGGATTTATTGGGGCGGACGCATTCCTGGCCCATCTGAAACGCTTGCAGTCGAGTGATGTGGCGCAATAACGCAGCTGTCGGCGGCCGCAGCAGGACTCATCGGCGCCTATACTGAAAATCATGAATCTCTGGGTCAAACTCGTCGCCTGCTTCCTGATCGCGTGGTTGCCGATGCTCGGTTACCCCGCCCAGGCCGCGTTATGTCCAGAAATGTCGTCGATGCCTGCCGTACAGCATCCCATGAAGGCAGCAGGCGCTATCGAAGCGACAGGATGCACATCCGGCACGATGCACGTCGGTACCAGCGCTCATCCATCTGCTTGCCACGCGGGCATGGGAAGCTCCGTGTGCGGGATGCCGGCCATACCGATGTCGCATACCGTCGGCATTGCCCCATCGACACCTGATTATCGGGCCATCACCCGGATCCTTTCCGAGCAGTTCATTCCTGAGCTGCCAGCACCGCCCCCGCGTTCGTTGTAACTCTCCTCCGTCGGCGCTTGCCCAGCGGTTCCGTACCGCGGCTCGAGTTCGCTCGCGGCCCGCGTGACCATCCGCGAAGCGTCACATGCTCGATTCGATTCTACGAACGAAAGATGGAGATACACATGAACGCAAGACATGCACGATTGGCTGTTGTTTCCACGCTATTGCTCGCTGCGAGCGCAGTGGGCCTCGCTGCCACTGGCTCTTCTTCCAGTCCGGCGATGCAGGACCGTGAGCACGGTCACGGCGCGATGATGATGGGCGGAATGATGGGCGGCTGCCCGATGATGGGTGGAAGCGCCGGTCTGGACCCGAAGACCGCGATGCGAATGCACGCCGAGATGATGCGGGCCATGAGCGACATCATGATGAAGTATTCCGACCAGGCGGTTACGCCACCGTCGAAGTGACCGCAAGCCCGACCACGTTACTCACATTGGATACAGCCTGACAAGGACTTCACATGAAATGCAACTGGAAAACCATGGCGGCCGTTGCGCTCGCACTGGTCGCCGTCATCGCCCTCGGTTACTGGGCATTTCCTCCTCTCAGAGGCACGCTTGCAACGCTCGCTGTTATCGCCAGTGTATTCATCTGCCCGCTATCGATGATGTTCATGATGCGTGGCGTGCGTTCTCACACTGGCGGTCCCGCCACGCGCGCTCGGGTAACGGACGAAGCCAAACACTGAGTCCGTCGATTTCTGCGGGAACTTCGGACCGGTGCGGTGGGAGCGCCCATCGTTCTGGTCCGGTTCGCTTCACGGAGAGCATATGTTCAACGGGAAACTAATCGTCAATTTTATCATCGGCTTGCTCGCGGTCATCGGCCTGTTAGCGGTGCTGGGTACAGGTGCGATGTGGGCAATGCACACCGGAATGATGCACGGGATGCTGTCTTGTGGAGGCACCATGTATCAGCATCCGGGATTCTGACCGGGAATCTGGGAGATTGAAAGTGAAACGACACATACGACCTCAGGCCGGCAGCATCGTCAGCAAGCACTCTAGCCTTGGCAGCAAGTCGGGGTGGCATCTGCTGTCTCTGCTGGCCCTGATTATTGCGATGCCGACGGCGTTGGTGTGGGGGCCGTCATTTGTCCATTGGGTTGCCGGCCCCACGGGAGTTGCCATCGAGTCAACAAATGCGATCCAACAGATACCCGGCTGGCGAGTTGGCATGCTGCGACCAGACGGGTTGCGCATCGTTCCATCAGGAGTATTCGACGCCTCGCACGTACTGAATCCGGCGCAATTCTCGGACAACGCCGTGCGGCACGCGTACTGGGTAGCGACCAGGATTCCCGCGACGCTCAACAAGCTCTACTGCTGGTGTGGATGCGAGAACCGTGGCGAGCACCGTTCGAATCTTCAATGCTTCGAGGACCGGATGGCTGTGTCGTGTCCGGTTTGCCAGGGGACCGCTGAAATCGCCTACCGGATGACGCAATCGGGTATCCAGGACGCAGCGAAGATTCAGGCGGCCGTCGATGCGAAGTGGGCGTCCAAGGGATAGGAGTGATGACTCATATTAGAAACGGAGGATGCGATGGAACTGAAATGCGTGATCGCGATACTGCGCCCCAATGTACTCAAGATGCTCGAGCGGCAGTTGGGCGCGCTACACATCCACGGCATGACGGTGACCCATGCAAGGGGATTCGGTGCACATCCCAATCTCTTTGCCAACGACTGGACGACTGAGCACATCAAGATCGAAATCTTCACAGTCGCCGAGAACGTCGACGCGCTGATCGAGGAAATCATGACGGTCGCCAACGAGGAATCTAGTGGTGATGGCGTCGTTGCCGTCGTACCGGTAGAACGCTTTCTGCGAGTGCGGGCGGCGACTGAAGGCGCCCGCTGAGCAAACGTCCTGGTCCTACGTTACTGGCTCTGCATTTTGAGAGACGCAGCGCCCGCAAGTTGTAGTTGCGGACGCAAGCCTGCGCTCGTTCAGCTTCCGATTCTAGGTGCGCTTAATTTCGCTTACGAACGAAGATCGATGCCGCTATAGTTCATTTCAGCCTCCTCAAGGGTCCTGTTGACCGTCGCAGTTCAACTAGTAGACCCTAGCCGCCGCCTCCTTCGGGCGGCCAGGAGGCCTCTCAATGATTATCAATCTCAGACGACAGCGCCCGGCCCGTTTGACGATGGCCCACAGGATCAGCCGTTCGGCCTCTTTCCGTGCCGCACCACGAATCGAACGATTACCCCTTGAATCGAAACCACTTGACCTTCCCAACGTGGGAAGGTCAAGAATAGTCAGTGCGGTTCGAATGGCCGTTTCGAGAGGGGAAAACGATGAATATCGGCGAGGTTGCGAAGTCGTCGGGCATGTCGACCAAGATGATTCGTCACTATGAGGAAACAGGCCTGATTCGGGCTGCCACCCGGACAGGGGCGAACTATCGTGTGTACACGCCCAGGGATGTCCAGGTGCTGCGCTTCGTCCGGCAGGCCCGACATCTTGGTTTTTCCACGAAGCAGATTGCGGTGCTGCTGGCCCTTTGGGAAGACCGCAGCCGGTCCAGCGGCGAGGTCAAACGGCTCGCGAATGAGCATATTGCCAACCTGAATCTACGCATTCAGGAACTGGTGGAAATGCGGGATACGCTCCGGCATCTGGCAGCCCACTGCAAAGGGGACTCACGCCCTGACTGTCCGATTCTGGAGAAACTGGCTGGCGCGGCGCATTGACGCCCCCTTGACCTGCCCCGCAGCGAAAGGTTGTAACTGAAATGATTCAACGGAACGGAGTTGGAAAATGGAACTGACCATCAAGGATATGACCTGCGGGCACTGCGCGGGCGTCGTAACGAAAGCGGTCAAGGAAGTCGATACGGCGGCACACGTGACCGTCGACCTGGAAACCAGGATCGTGCGCATCGAGTCGTCACGCGAGGCGGGTGAATTTCTTTCGGCGATACAGGAGGCCGGATATAGTCCCGCCGCGCTCGCATGAGCTTACACATCTGAAGGTCAGGCCACGAAGCCTTCGACTATCCCGTTTCTCGGGACCAGCCTGGCTCAGGGGCGGATAATCACACCGGCGGCCGCGCGTTCCCCTGCACTCGTGGAACGAGCAAGCTGGCCGGTCGGCGTCCCCGCAACAGACCATAGCGGCCAGCGTTACCAATGGACGGCACGACAGGCGACGCAATTTGTGCACAGTGTGAAAGACAACGCGGAGCACGGAAAATGAGCGGACAGCGTAACGACGGCGAAACTTCTCCCGAACACCTGAACGCGAGCCACGGCGCGGGCGGCCACCAAGACCATGCTGCGCACGCCGCGCAAGGTCAGGCCAGCGGGGATGCCGATGGCAATCACGCGGCGCACCACGGACATGGCCACGGTGAAATGTCCGAAGGTCCCGACGGCGCGCTCAGGGACCCGGTGTGCGGCATGTCTGTCACGGCGGATTCGCCATTTCGCAGCGAGCACGATGGACATCCGTATTTCTTCTGCAGTGCGTCATGTCAGAAGAAGTTTCGGGCGGACCCGTTGCGATATGTCAAACCGTCGACCAGCACGTCGGTTGAGGCTGCGCCGGAGGGCTCGATATACACCTGCCCGATGCATCCGGAAATTCGCCAGGACCATCCTGGCAACTGCCCGAAGTGCGGTATGGCCCTTGAGCCCTTGTTGCCCAGTCTCGAGGACGAAGAGAATCCCGAGCTGACGGATTTTCGACGCAGGTTCTGGTGGACGCTGCCGCTGACGGCCGTGGTGTTCGTCCTGGCCATGTTCGGCCACCGGCTGGGCTGGATGGAAGCGTCCACACAGAGCTGGGTCGAACTGGCTCTCTCGACTCCGGTCGTCGTGTGGGCGGGCTTGCCGTTCTTCGAACGTTGCACCCGCTCGTTCATCAATCGCAGCCCGAACATGTGGACGCTCATCGGACTTGGTACGGGGACGGCCTATGTCTATAGCGTCATCGCGACAGTCGTTCCAGGAGTCTTCCCGGAGGCATTTGCCGCACATGGTCGTGTGAGCGTGTATTTTGAGGCCGCGGCCGTCATTATTTCGTTGACGCTCGTCGGGCAACTGCTCGAACTGAAGGCTCGGTCGCAGACGTCCGCTGCCATCAAGGCACTGCTGGGACTGGCGCCGAAGACCGCGCGGCGTATCAACGCCGACGGCACAGAAGAGGACGTTCCACTGGCTCACGTCCATGTCGGCGACCTCCTTCGCGTAAGACCAGGCGAGAAGGTTCCGGTCGACGGCGTTGTGACGGAGGGTTCCAGCGCGCTCGATGAGTCCATGATTACGGGCGAACCTATTCCCGTCAGCAAGCGGGTGGGTGACCACGTCATCGGCGCGACCATGAATACCTCCGGAAGCCTCATCATCAAATCGGAGAAGGTCGGCTCCCAGACCATGCTGGCACAAATCGTCCAGATGGTCGCGCAGGCGCAGCGTTCCAGGGCACCCATGCAGCGCATGGCTGACAAGGTCGCGGGAGTTTTCGTCGTCGCGGTGGTCGGCGTCGCCATCCTGACGTTCGTCGCCTGGGGCTTTTTCGGACCCGAGCCCAGTTGGGTCTACGGGCTTATCAATGCCGTGGCGGTGCTCATCATCGCCTGTCCCTGTGCGCTTGGGCTGGCGACTCCCATGTCCATCATGGTCGCGAGTGGCAAAGGCGCGTCGAACGGTGTGCTTTTTCGGGATGCGGCTGCGATTGAGAACTTCCGGAAGGTCAACACGCTGATCGTCGACAAGACAGGCACCTTGACCGAAGGTCGCCCTGCCTTCGAACGCGCAATCGGCGTGAATGGATATGCGGAAGAGGATGTTCTCCGGCTCGCGGCCAGTCTTGACCCGGGTAGCGAACACCCGCTCGCTGCGACCATCGTGGATGCGGCCCGTGAACGGCGGCTCGCGTTCGAGAAGGTGGAGCACTTCGAGTCGAGCACCGGGATTGGCGTGCGAGGACTGGTCGGCAGCCGCAATCTCGCGCTGGGCAACACCACCCTCATGCAGGCCGACGGCATCGACGTTGGGACGCTCACGGAAAATTCGGACACGCTGCGTGCGCAGGGCGCCAGCGTCATGTATCTGGCGGTTGATGGAATGCTGGCCGGCCTGCTCGCGGTTTCGGACCCGGTGAAGGCAACGACACCCGAGGCACTGGCCCGGCTCAAGGAAGACGGTATCCGCGTGGTGATGGCGACGGGCGACGGTGTCGTGACCGCCAGGGCTGTCGCGACGAAGCTCGGCATCGGTGAATTCCATGGCGAGGTCAAACCAGCCGACAAGCTGGCGCTGGTGACGAAATTCCAGCAGGAAGGCAAGGTTGTAGCCATGGCCGGTGACGGTATCAACGATGCGCCCGCGCTTGCCAAGGCGGACGTGGGCGTCGCGATGGGCACCGGCACCGATGTAGCGATGAGCAGCGCACAGGTGACCCTCGTCAAAGGAGACCTGCGCGGCATCGCGCGAGCCCGGGAGTTGTCCGAGGCGACAATCGGGAACATGAAGCAGAACCTCGGCTTCGCGTTTGTGTACAACGCCCTGGGTGTGCCTCTGGCGGCAGGGGTACTGTATCCGTTCACCGGATTATTGCTGTCCCCGATGATCGCCGCACTGGCCATGAGCCTGAGTTCGGCATCGGTTATCACCAACGCGCTACGGTTGCGGAACGTGAAAATCTGACTTTTCGCAGAAGAAACCGGCGGCATTGAGCGCTGCCGTCATGATCGTAACCCATGAAACCAGGGGCGCCCCATGTCACTATCTCGCCGTCAATTCCTGCTGACGTCCGCTGCCGCCGCCTCGGCCGTGCTAACCGGATGCGCAGAATGGCCCTCAAGCGGTTCAAAAGAAGTCGCGAATGGAAATGTGAGCGGCACTTCGCGTCGCCTTATTGTCGATACCCGTTCGATCGAGGTCAACGGCCGTGCTGCGACGGTGTACGGGTTGCATCAGCCGGACGGCACGCGCGGCCTGTTCCTCGAACCGGGCGAGCGCTTTGCCGTGGAACTGGACAACCGCCTGCACGAACCCACCATTGTCCACTGGCACGGACAGACGCCCCCGTCCGATCAGGACGGCGTGACCCAGTTCGGCGTGCCGGCGCTTCAACCAGGGGAGCGGCGCGCCTATGATTTTGCCGCGCGCCCCGGCACCTACTGGATGCACTCACATCATGGTTTCCAGCATCAGAAACTGCTGGCCGCTCCACTGGTTGTGCGCACGGCCGACGATGTACGGGCTGACCGCCAGGAGGTGGCGATCTTTCTGGAGGATTTCCTGTTCCGCGATCCCGCCGAAGTGTTCTCAGAGCTGCAGAAGGGCAACGCAGATTCCAAGGGAGCCATGACCGGTCAAAAGTCGGGCGCGCAGCCCCACGGCATGGGTGGGATGGGCGGTATGCACGGCATGTCTGACATGGGTGGCATGGGTGGCATGGGTGGCATGGGTGGCATGGGCGGCAGTAGCATGCCGGATCAAATGCCCGGCATGAAGATGGACCTTAACGATGTCGATTTCGATGCCTATCTCGCCAACGACCGCACGCTCGACGACCCGGAAGTCATCCGGGTCGAGCAAGGCGGAAGAGTGCGCTTGCGGATTATCAACGGCGCCTCATCCACCAACTTCCACGTTGACCTCGGCTCGTTGCGAGGTACGGTCGCGGCGGTCGACGGCAACGCCGTCCAGCCGCTGACAGGCAGCCGCTTTGGTTTAGCGATGGCTCAGCGGATCGATATTCTCGTTGACCTGCCCAACGGGACCGGAGCGTGGCCGATTCTCGCCGTACGGGAAGGAGCCAGACAACAGACGGGGATTATTCTCGCCTCTAAAGGCGTCAACGTGGGCAAGGTCGCGGGGGCGACAGCCGCCGCTGGACCGGTGAGCTTCGATCAGGAACTGCGGTTGTCTGCGCTCAGGCCGCTGGCAGACCGTCCCGTCGATTCGCATTCTGTGCTGATGCTGACCGGTTCGATGCAGCCGTATACGTGGGGAATCAACCACAAGGGCTGGGACAATCGCGACACGGTGAAAATCCGCAGCGGACAGCGGGTGGCTATTACGTTCCAGAACACCACGATGATGGCCCATCCGATGCATCTGCACGGGCACCACTTTCAGATCGTCGCGCTCAATGGCAAAACGTTCTCCGGGGCGCTGCGTGACACGGTGCATGTCCCGCCGATGGCAAAGGTCACCCTGGCGTTCGATGCCAACAATGCAGGCCGGTGGCTGATGCATTGTCACAATCTCTATCACATGAAGTCCGGCATGATCACCGAAGTGCGTTACGTTTGACAGTCGGTCGGGCTACACGGGCATGCCTCTTTGTTTTTGGAACGGCCGGACCGCTGAACGGACGCGGATTTACGTCATCGCGGAGGACAGTTCGGTGGTTTGACGTGAAGGTTTTGGCAGGGATACGACGTTGGCAACCTGATGGCCCCCTGCCTCGTCGACTCATCGCCGGGGGCTTCCGAAGTCCGGGGCACCAGACTCGTACAGCCAGACAAGACGAGTAATGCAGCAAAAGTCACCGTAGTAAAACCTGCCACGCGACCGAATGGATTCACGTTGGGCTCCCAAAGACAGGCGATCTCGACACATCCGCGTCAGGCACGTCAAAGGGTAAGAGGCGGCGAACAGCAACAAGGCTCCGCGCTACCCGTCTCGACAGAGTGTGGAATTCGTCAATGCTGGGCTGCCCATTTCGATTCGGAAAGCTTATGGAGCTCCTTGTTGCGGGCGATGGTTGCTGCGCTCGGCGGGTAGTCATGCTTCCTGATGGGGTGAAGAGGGAAAACGGAAAAAATCAGGCGCTAAGACATAATGAGGGGTCGAGGTGCAGTGGAACGGCAAACCAGGTTAAGGGCACTCCTGACTTTTTCGTTGCTTGCTGGGTTATGCAGTGGCCGCAGCCAGCCCTTGGCTACTGCTTCCAACACAGAGTAGGAATACTGGCCAAGCATGTTGATGTGCTCATGCAGTAACGGCGACAGCCTGGCCATGTCATCATCTCGAACATCAGAGCTGACATAAAACAGCAGCGGTATCCCAGTGCTTAGCGAGAGCCGAAGAAGCTGTCGATTTTCTCGGTTAGTGTTGCGCGCGAAAGCTCACCCATATGCCGCTTGTATAGCCGGCCTTGAGCATCATAGAACAGCGTTGTAGGGTAACCAGACGAACCAGTTCGGGCACTTACCTGCTTGGCCGGATCGAGAACGATATTTGGCATTTGTAACCCATTCGCGTCGAGGTAGCTTTGTACGGTTGCTGCTGATTCTCCTTGATTCACAAACACGAAGTGGATTTCTGGATGGGCTAGCTGTGCAGCCTTTAATACAGGCATCTCACGTCGGCACGGCGGACACCAAGTTGCCCAAAGATTGATAATCAAGGGGCGGCCCACAAAGGCACTGAGCGGCACAGTTGTGTTGTCGAGGCGGCGTACCTCAATTGTCGGGACAGGCACACCCACCGACGTAAGGGCATGATTCAGCGCACTTCCTCCGAAAAAGACAAAGCAGCCCGTCAAGGTTGCAGTCAGAAGCGGCCTACGTAGTGTCGTCGAGCGCCGTGACAATTCCATGCCAACCAAAACGGCCGTCGCGAAACCGGCCAGGTTGTCGAAGCCTCCATCACGAAAGTCGATGATCGACAATGGAGCATTGGAATAAATCTCATGATGTCTTAATACGAAGATTGAGCGTCCGGCGAGGAAACCGAACACGATCATCTTCCAAAGAACGGGGCCCGGATCGACACCGCGCCTCGTGCGGAACCACGCGGCAACAGAATGGGCAAGCGTTATGCCTGCCAAGAGTAGTGCTACTTGTACAGGGACGACGAGCGGCCCAAATCGTACAGCATCCAAAAAGTGGCTCCCTGAATCGAAATTTGTGAACTTTAACTTGCAGTTCTAGTTGCGAATGAACATCTATTTGGCCGTGACTTGCCTGACGAAGCTGGCGAAATCAGCGGAACCCTGAAGGTTGAACCCCATGGTTTGCGCTTCCTCGAACGTGCGTTCCGCTGTCCACCCATTCTGCTTTGCACGACTAAGCGCGAGCAGCAACGCGGCCCTCGTGCCAGTGGCGCAATGCAGTAAATGCGGCCCTTGTGTTCTCTGCATTACTTGACTTAACTCGTCAATCTGCTGCTCTGACAGGGCTGTCTTGTTGACTGGTACATTGAAGTAATCCAGTCCACTGTTCCTGACCAACTCGGCGTTCGAGGTGGCCGTTTCCCCAGGCGTACGCATGTCAATTACGGTGTGAATGCCCTGCTGCTTCGCCTCCACCAAATCCTGCCCCGAAGGCTGGGGACCGATGAACAGGCCATCCCCTATTTGCTTGAAGTTTGTCATTTCAATTTCTCCGTTGGTTAGCGGCACGTCAGCCCTGCGGGCTCTGGGTCATCTGGCGGCAATAGCTGGCCAAGTTCTCTGGCAGGTCTGGGGGACAGACGCCACATTGCTTATTCCCCGGGATAGCGTAGTCAATGAACTTAGGGTATGGAAGGTTCAGCTTGGCCATGATGTCCCTGAACTCTTCGAGCGTCTTTTCCCCGCCCAGGCGGGGATTACGCTTCTTTTCCTGCGCGATCGAGGAGACAAAACGCTGCTGGTAGTCGTGCGCCGGGTAGACCAAGGTTTCGTCGGGCAAAGCAAACAGCTTCTCTCGCACGCTTTTGTAGAGCGCATCGGCATCACCGTTTTGAAAGTCAGTCCTGCCACACCCCTCGATAAGTAAGGCGTCGCCTGTGAATACGCGGTCATTTAAAAGATAGGCAAAGTGCCCGTCGGTATGGCCGGGGGTATGCAGGGGCTGCAAAGTAATACCCCCGACCTGAAATGGCCTGCCTTCTTCGATGCCGACATCGGCACATGACAACTGATCGTAGGCAGGCGCGGCAATCTTGCTACCCACGGCACGCTTCATTTCCAAAGCTGCGGTGATGTGGTCGGCATGGATATGGGTATCGACCGTGTAAGCCAAGGTCAGACCTAACCTGTGCACCTCGGCCAGATCCCGATCCATGGTCGCAATCACGGGATCGATGAGGACTGCCTGTCCCGTGTCCTCGTCCCCCAGCAGATAGGTATAAGTGCTCGACAGGGGTTCGTACAGTTGTCTAAAAATCATGGGCGTTCCTCAATAGTCGTCGTGATCAGAGTTCGACACATGGATCATCGTCTCTACGTTTAATATATTATGTTCTGGTATAATGTTCGTGTAAAGTGTTACTTTTAAACGGATCTACGTCGCCATGCCAAAGCAAATTGATTTAGTGAAACTGCATGCCGCAGCTGGGGAGGCTAGCAAGCTTCTGAAGGTACTGTCCAACCCCGACCGTATGCTCTTGCTATGCCAGATGACGCAGGGCGAGTTCTCGGTCAAAGAGCTGGAAACCATCACTGGGATCTTGCAGCCTACGCTTTCACAGCAGCTGACCGTGCTCCGCGAAGAGCGACTAGTGAATACTCGCCGTGAGGGCAAGCAGATCTTCTACAGCATCTCCAGTAGTGAGGCACTGGCAGTGCTACAGGTGTTGTACCAACTTTACTGCCCAACGGAATAGGAGGCTGCAATGATGATTGACTGGAACAATTTCACGCCCTGGACGTCGCTGGCGGGTGGGCTGATGATCGGAATAGCCACGGCACTGTTCTTGGTATTTAACGGAAGAATTGCGGGCATCAGCGGCATCGTGGGTGGCCTGTTAACGCCCGCAAGGGGCGATATCGCCTGGCGTCTTGCGTTCGTGGGCGGCCTAGTGCTTTCTCCTCTCGTGTTTTCAAGCATCGCTCCCCTGCCCCAAGTGCACATCGAGGCCGGTTACCCGGTCTTGATCCTGGCCGGACTGCTGGTAGGGATCGGTACCCGTTACGGTTCGGGCTGCACTAGCGGACATGGCGTGTGCGGGCTGTCGCGTCGCTCCCCGCGTTCGATGGTGGCTACCGTAGCCTTTATGTTCGCCGGATTCGTGACCGTCTACGTTGTTCGCCATCTTGTCGGCTAAGGGAGCAAAAATGAAAATCTTCATGTCGCTGTTGGTCGGCCTGTTGTTCGGCTTGGGGCTTATTTTGTCCGGCATGAGCGACCCCGCGAAGGTGCTCGGCTTTTTGGACCTGGCCGGAAACTGGGACCCGTCGCTTGCGTTCGTGATGGGCGGCGCTGTAGTCGTCGGCGCGCTGGTGTTTCCGTTCGCGGCCAAACGTCCGAGATCGATCCTGGGCGACGCCATGCGCTTGCCGACGGCTACGCAAATTGACCGCCGCCTCGTGCTCGGCGGACTCGCGTTCGGCGTCGGCTGGGGCCTGGCCGGCTATTGTCCCGGTCCTGCGCTCGCATCGCTCGCACAAGGCGGCGCCAAACCCTTGCTGTTCTTCATCGCCATGCTGGTCGGAATGGCGTTGTTTGAACTGCTCGAACGAGCAAAAGCCAAAGCCGCATCACCGGCCGCGTAACCGGGGCTGTGATGATTACGGGTCTTCTCTTGGGGGCGGTGGTAGGTATTGTCATGGGTCTGACAGGAGCTGGGGGAGGCATTCTCGCGGTCCCACTTCTTGTCTTCGGCATGCACTTAACGATCGCCGAAGCCGGCCCCGTTGGCCTGCTCGCCGTCGGTGTTTCTGCCGCAGCAGGTGCTTTGATGGGCTTGAAGGCTGGGATTGTGCGCTACCGCGCGACCGTGCTCATTGCCGGCACTGGCATCCTGCTCGCGCCACTCGGTGTATGGTTGGCTCACCGTTTGGACACGCGACTGCTCAGCCTGTTGTTTGCCGCTATTCTCGCCTGGGTCGCATATAAAACCTTCCGTGAAATCGTCGGTCGCAGTGTCGAGTCCACCTCTCTTACTCTGGATCGACCCTGCATTCGGGACGACATGAGTGGACGGTTTATCTGGACGAGCAAGTGCGCCGGCGCCTTATCGATCGCAGGTGCCATTGCGGGCATTCTGTCCGGTTTGCTCGGGGTAGGCGGCGGGTTCGTCATGGTGCCGGCCTTGCAGCGTTTCACGGATTTAGCGGTGCAATCGGTCGTCGCTACCTCGCTCGGTGTTATCGCACTTGTTTCGCTAACTGGCGTAGCGGCCAGCCTATCTACAGGAAAATTTCCCCTTGGTGTCGCGCTCCCGTTCGCAGCAGGAAGCATAGTCGGGATGGGAGTCGGCAGTGTGCTCACCTCGCGGCTTCCGCAAAAGTATCTGAAAGCTGCTTTCGGGGTGATATGTCTCGGGGTCGCTGCAATGATGACTTTTAAATCACTGTAGAGGAAACGATCGATAACACAACCCATATGCCCCTCCTGGCTCTCTTGGCCAGAGAATCACTCGTTCGTAGAACAGCATTAAGAAACCCCGTTCGCATTTTCGCCGTCACCTAAGCATGTGAGCTTAGGCTACACCCTAATTAGGCGTCAGGAGGGCCCTGCAAAATGCGTCAGGATAGAGTCATATAAACATTTTATTGACACCTGACCGGAAGGCTCATAGATTTCAGCCTGACATTCACAACAAGGAGGTTACTTGAAGGGCCAACGAATCGGTTACGTCAGGGTCAGTAGTTTCGACCAGAACCCGGTGTCATTTTCAGAAGACGACTGCACCATTCAGCGCGGTTTGAAGCCTCTTGTGCATACGGCTCCTGACAGCCAGATATCAGGACTCCTCTGCACGAAACTCGTCTATGCTCAATACTCGTGTGCACCAAAGCGAGATGAGCATGGCGACCGATACCGCACCGATTACCGAGCACGGCGTGGCCACCCTGCCAGAACAGGCATGGGAGCGTGCGCGTCGTCGCGCGGAGATCATTGGGCCGTTGGCGCAGTCGGAGACGGTTGGGCATGAAGCGGCCGACGCGGCAGCCCAGGCATTGGGGCTGTCCCGGCGGCAGGTCTACGTCCTGATCCGCCGTGCCCGGCTAGGATCGGGGCTGGTCACTGACTTGGCTCTTGGGCAGTCGAGCGGTGGCAAAGGTAAAGGCCGCTTGCCGGAGTCGGTCGAACGAATCATCCGCGAGTTACTGCAAAAGCGCTTCCTGACCAAGCAGAAGCGTAGCTTGGCGGCGTTCCACCGCGAAGTTGTGCGGGCGTGCAAGCTGCAAAAGCTGCGGGTGCCGGCGCGCAACACGGTGGCTCTGCGGATCGCCGGCCTCGATCCGCGCGAGGTCACTCACCGCCGGGAAGGACAAGATGCCGCCCGCGACCTGCAAGGTGTTGGTGGTGTTCCGCCACCCGTCTCCGCGCCGCTGGAGCAGGTGCAGATCGACCACACAGTCATCGACCTGATCGTGGTGGACGAGCGCGACCGGCAACCGATTGGCCGTCCATACCTGACCCTCGCCATCGACGTATTCACCCGCTGCGTGGTTGGCATGGTCGTTACGCTGGAAGCCCCGTCCGCCGTCTCGGTCGGCTTGTGCTTGGTGCATGCCGCCTGCGACAAGCGCCCTTGGTTGGAAGGGTTGAACGTAGAGATGGATTGGCCGATGAGCGGCAAGCCCAGACTGCTCTACTTGGACAACGCGGCTGAGTTCAAGAGCGAGGCGCTGCGCCGTGGCTGCGAGCAGCATGGCATCCGGTTGGACTATCGCCCGCTCGGGCAGCCGCACTACGGCGGTATCGTGGAACGGATCATCGGCACGGCGATGCAGATGATCCACGACGAATTGCCGGGGACGACCTTCTCCAATCCTGACCAGCGCGGGGAATACGCCTCCGAGAAGATGGCCGCCCTGACACTGCGCGAGCTGGAGCGCTGGCTCACATTGGCGGTCGGCACCTATCACGGCTCCGTGCACAACGGCCTGCTCCAACCGCCGGCCGCGCGCTGGGCCGAAGCTATCACGCGGACCGGCGTGCCAACCGTCATCACTCGCGCTACGGCTTTTCTGGTCGATTTTCTGCCCATCATCCGCCGCACGCTGACCCGCACCGGCTTCGTCATCGACCACATCCACTACTACGCCGATGCGCTCAAGCCGTGGATAGCTCGGCGGGACCGCTTGCCTGCGTTCCTGATCCGGCGCGACCCGCGCGACATCAGCCGCATATGGGTGCTGGAACCAGAGGGGCAGCACTACCTGGAAATTCCCTACCGTACCTTGTCGCACCCGGCTGTCACCCTCTGGGAACAACGACAGGCGCTGGCGAAATTGCGGCAGCAAGGGCGCGAACAGGTGGATGAGTCGGCGTTGTTCCGCATGATCGGCCAGATGCGCGAAATCGTTACCACCGCGCAGAAGGCTACGCGCAAGGCGCGGCGCGACGCGGATCGACGCCAGCATCTCAAGGCAACGGCAACGCCTGTCAAAACCACGCCACCACCGGGCGCTGACATGGATGGGCAGCAGGCAGACAACCAGCCGCCGGCCAAACCGTTCGACCAGATTGAGGAGTGGTAGCCGTGGAAGAATATCCCATCATCGACTTGTCCCACCTGCTGCCGGCGGCCCAGGGCTTGGCCCGTCTCCCGGCGGACGAACGCATCCATCGCCTTCGCGCCGACCGCTGGATCGGCTATCCGCGAGCAGTCGAGGCGCTGAACCGGCTGGAAATCCTGTATATGTGGCCAAACAAGCAACGCATGCCCAACCTGTTGCTGGTCGGCCCGACCAACAACGGCAAGTCGATGATCGTCGAGAAGTTCCGGCGCACGCATCCGGCCAGAGCCGACGCCGACCAGGAGCACATTCCGGTACTGGTCGTGCAGATGCCATCCGAACCGTCGGTAATCCGCTTCTACGTCGCGCTGCTCGCGGCGATGGGTGCGCCATTGCGACCGCGCCCACGGCTGCCAGAAATGGAACAACTGGCGCTGGCACTGCTGCGCAAGGTCGGCGTGCGCATGCTGGTGATCGACGAGTTGCACAACGTCCTGGCCGGTAACAGCGTCAATCGCCGGGAATTCCTCAATCTCCTGCGCTTCCTCGGCAATGAACTGCGCATCCCACTGGTCGGGGTCGGCACGCGCGACGCCTACCTGGCCATCCGCTCCGATGACCAGTTGGAAAATCGCTTCGAGCCGATGATGCTGCCGGTATGGGAGGCCAATCACGATTGCTGCTCACTGCTGGCCAGTTTCGCCGCTTCGCTTCCACTGCGGCGACCCTCGTCGATTGCCACGCTGGACATGGCCCGCTACCTGCTCACACGCAGCGAGGGCACCATCGGCGAACTGGCGCACTTGCTGATGGCGGCGGCCATCGTCGCCGTGGAGAGCGGCGAGGAAGCGATCAACCATCGCACGCTGAGCATGGCCGATTACACCGGTCCCAGCGAGCGGCGGCGGCAATTCGAGCGGGAACTGATGTGAAGCCAGCGCCACGCTGGCCACTGCATCCGGCCCCCAGAGAAGGCGAAGCCTTGTCTTCGTGGCTCAACCGCGTGGCCCTTTGCTATCACATGGAGGTGTCCGAGCTGCTGGAGCACGATCTTGGTCACGCTCAGGTTGATGACCTGGATACCGCGCCACCACTGGCGCTGTTGGCGATGCTCTCCCAGCGGAGCGGCATCGAGCCGGACCGGCTGCGTTGCATGAGTTTCGCCGGCTGGGTGCCTTGGCTACTGGACAGCCTTGATGATCAGATTCCAGACGCATTGGAAACCTATACGTTCCAGCTCTCGGTGCTGCTGCCGAAACTCCGCCGTAGGACGCGATCCATCACGAGCTGGCGTGCCTGGCTGCCCAGCCAGCCGATACATCGCGCCTGTCCTCTCTGTCTGAACGACCCGGCAAACCAAGCCGTACTGCTTGCATGGAAGCTGCCCCTGATGCTGAGCTGCCCGCTGCATGGCTGCTGGCTGGAATCCTATTGGGGCGTGCCTGGGCGGTTTCTCGGCTGGGAGAACGCCGACACTGCGTCGCGCACCGCCAGCGACGCGATTGCAGTGATGGACCGGCGTACCTGGCAGGCACTGACGACCGGCCATGTGGAACTGCCGTGCCGACGCATCCACGCTGGATTGTGGTTTCGACTGCTACGCACGCTGCTCGATGAGCTGAACACCCCGCTTTCGGCGTGCGGAACCTACGCGGGGTATCTCCGCCAAGTCTGGCAAGGCTGCGGGCATCCGCTGCGTGCTGGGCAAAGTCTGTGGCGACCGTATGAAACCCTGAACCCGGCAATACGGTTGCAGATGCTGGAGGCGGCGGCAACGGCAATCAGCTTGATCGAGGTGAGGGATATCAGCCCGCCAGGCGAGCATGCAAAGCTGTTCTGGTCCGAGCCCCAAACCGGGTTCACCAGTGGTCTGCCGGCGAAAGCGCCGAAGCCCGAACCCGTCAATCACTGGCAACGGGCGGTCCAAGCTATCAGTGAGGCGATCATTGAAGCGCGGCACGACCCCGAGACGGCACGCTCGCTGTTCGCGTTGGCTTCCTATGGTCGGCGCGATCCCGCTTCCCTGGAACAGTTGCGCGCCACCTTTGCAAAGGAAGGCATTCCCCCGGAATTTCTGTCGCATTACGAGGCTGATGGACCCTTTGCATGTCTTAGACAGAATGACGGGTTAAGTGACAAATTTTGACGACCAGAACTTTCCGGTGCACACTGTCACATAATCGAACGTATATGTGACAGGTGCAAGATGCTGATTGGCTACATGCGGGTATCGAAAGCAGACGGCTCACAGGCCACCGACTTGCAGCGTGATGCACTGATCGCTGCCGGCGTCGATCCGGCCCATCTCTACGAGGATCAAGCGTCGGGCAAGCGCGAGGATCGTCCCGGCCTGTTGAGCTGCCTGAAGGCGCTACGACCGGGGGATACGTTGATGGTGTGGAAACTTGACCGGCTCGGGCGCGATCTGCGGCATCTCATCAACACCGTGCATGACCTGACCGGGCGAGGCATCGGTCTGAAAGTGTTGACTGGGCACGGTGCAGCCATTGACACCACGACGGCCGCCGGCAAGTTGGTCTTCGGCATCTTCGCCGCGCTGGCCGAGTTCGAGCGCGAACTGATTACCGAGCGCACGATTGCAGGATTGGCTTCGGCGAGGGCGCGCGGTAGGAAGGGCGGCCGGCCCTTCAAGATGACTGCCGCCAAGTTGCGGCTGGCGATGGCCGCTATGGGGCAGCCCGAAACCAAGGTCGGCGATCTATGTCAGGAACTGGGCATCACAAGACAGACCTTGTATCGGCACATTTCGCCGAAGGGCGAGTTGCGCCTTGATGGCGAGAAACTGCTCAGTCAAGTTTGATGGCACGACAGCGGTTACTGTAGACGAATCGTGACGACTGGTTGAGTCAGTATGTCCTACCTGTTATCACTTGAACGCCAATAACAGAACGCCTCCGGCGACCATCGAAATGCCGGACCACTCCCTCAGTGACGGGCGTTCGCCCAAAAAGGCGAAAGCAAATACCGCCACCAGGACAAGACTGAGTTTATCCACTGGCGCAACCTTGGATGCATCGCCAATCTTGAGTGCGCGGAAGTAGCAGACCCACGATGCCCCTGTCGCCAAGCCGGACAGCCCGAGAAAAAGCCATGTCTTGGGTGATAACTCCAAGGGGTTGGTCCATTTCCCCGTGTAGGCAACAAACGCCGACAGGACGACGATGATGATGGCCGTGCGGATCAAGGTGGCCAGATCGGAATCAACTCCCTGAATGCCAACCTTGGCAAAAATAGCCGTCAGTGCCGCAAAGATAGCGGACAGCAAAGCCCAATAAAACCACCCCGCCGAATTAACCATTTAGCCTGCCTCCGCGTTTCTCAAACCGCTACCGCATGGGAGCGATAACGGCAACATTTAAACCAGTTTGCTTCTCTTGATCTGAGAAGTCGAGGCGGATTTCAGCACCGATGCGATTGGCAATCGTCTGGACAATGGATAGTCCCAGACCCGAGCCGATCTGCTCGCTCCCCAGCGTGCGGTAGAAGGGATCAAACACTCGATCCCGTTCAGCCAACGGAATGCCAGGCCCACTGTCCTGAATACGTAGTACGACCTTCCCTTCCGAAACACCCACAGAAAGATCAACACGCCCTCCCTCTGGCGTGTAGCGGATGGCGTTATCGACTAGGTTCTTGACCACAGCGATCATGTCCAGCTCGCTTGCCCACACTTCGGCGTCCAGCGCGCCTTCGACACCGATGTCGATATGCTTGGCCTCGGCCAGCGGCATGAGGTCTTCCAGCACGCGGCGGTAGATGCTCTGGACAGATACAGGCGACTTCGGCAGGTCGGTGGCCGACTGTGCCTTGGCCAAGGTCAAGAGTTGATCGAGCAGGCTGCGGCCGCGCTCGATCCCTTGGCGCAAAACCGTCAGCCGTTCGCGCGCCACGCTGGACATTTCCGCTTCCGCGAGCCGTTCTGCTTGCAGCGACATGGCTGTCAGCGGCGAACGTAGCTCGTGCGCGGCATCCGCCACAAAGCGGCGCTGAGATTCCATCGACTGGCTGACACGAGCGAGCAGGCGATTGATCGCCACGGCAAACGGACGTACCTCGACCGGAAGGTGGCGGTCTTCGACGGGATGCAGTTCCTGCTCTGCCCGCTGGTCTATTTCCTTGGACAGCGCCGCGATGGGCTGGAACATCTTGCGCACCAGGTCAGCAACGATCAACAGCAGCACCGGCACGAGAATCAAGAAAGGCATCACCGTGCGCAGTGCCCCGTCGCGGGCAATTTCATTGCGGAAGCCGGACTCCTGAGCCACAGCAATGCGTTCGCCGCTCGCCGTGGTCTTGACCAGCACGCGAAACGTCTCGCCACCAACTTCCAGCGTGTGCAATCCATCCGCCAAGGTCGCCGGGAGCGGGAGCACGCCTCCTGCATCCACGCCTACCGTAGAGGGACTGACCTCACCCAAGCGCTGGACGATCACGCGCGACTCTTCATCGACATCCTTGAGACGGATATCGGTGGTTGGCACGGCAGGCAACAAGCGCTGGCGATCCATGAGCTGCGCCACCTGGCGCAGTACATCGTCCTGTAGTTCGTGCGCTTCATCGAAGGCGGACAGGAACGAGAATACGCCCGCCACAACGGCCACCACGAGGATGGCCAGCGACAAGGTGAAGGACAGCTTGAGCTGAACTGATTCGTTCAAGCGCCTTTTGAGACCATCCATCCGACCCCCCTGACGTTCTTGATGACCTCGCCACCGAGCTTGCGCCGCAGTGCGTGGATCAGATATTCGACGGCATTGCTTTCGACTTCTTCCCCCCAGCCATAGATGCGATCCTCCAGTTCGCTGCGCGAAAGGATGGCACCAGGCCGAACCAGCAAGGCTTGCAGTAACGAGAACTCGCGGTTGGACAGTTGCACTTGGGGGCCATCATTGGCACAAGCCTCTTTGGTGGCCGGGTCGAGCGTCACCACGCCATTGCTGAGCACGGGAGCTGCCGTGCCACCTTTGCGCCTCAGGACGGCGCGCATCCGGGCCAGCAGTTCCGCCATCTGAAAGGGCTTGGATACATAGTCGTCGGCCCCGCCATCCAGGCCGCGCAGGCGATCATCCAGACCATCGCGAGCCGTGATGATGAGCAGGGGAACCGGGTTGTCCTTGGCTCGGATGCTGGCCAGCACCTCCAGCCCATCCTTTCCGGGCAGACCGAGGTCGAGTAGCACCAGGTCGTAATGCTGGCAGCCCAGCGTGGTGAGCGCCGTCTGCCCGTCCTTCACCCAGTCGGCGGCGTAGGACGCATCCTTCAATGCGCCCTGGATCGCGTCACCGATCATCGGATCGTCTTCGACAAGCAATACCCGCATTCCCCCTCCGTTCAATCGTTGTTCAATGTGCCGTCCTGGCTGCTCTCTGCCTGAACAGCAGGATCGCAGTCAGCATGAAGGCCAACAGTGCGGCCGATGCCGAATAGCGGCTCAACGCCAGACCACCCGCGCTCAGTGGCTTGTCCAGAAAATCCCCGACCACGGCACCCAGCGGGCGAGTCAGGATGAACGCCGCCCAGAACAGCAGCGTGCGGGACACGCTCGTCCAGTAGTAGGCTGCCACGACCAGCGCGAGCAGCCCGCCGAACACGACGGCCGCACCCGTGTAGCCCAAGCCCGCCGTGTCAGCTGTCCAGTCGCCTAACGCGGTGCCCAGCGTTTGGGAGAACATGATCGTCAGCCAGTAGAAGGCTTCTGCCTTGGGCGAGCTGACCGTGCTCACCGATACGGAGCCGAGGGTGCGATGCCAGACGAAGAGCGAGCCGAGCAGCAAGGCCAGCAGCAAGCTCGAACCTCCAGCGTACCCGATTCCCAGCGATCGATCCGCAAAATCGGCCAATGTCGTGCCGACCGTGGTCGTGGCGATGATGGTTGTCCAGTACAGGAAGGGATGGAAGCCTTTGGCCTTGACCTGCGCGACGACGGCAGCCAGGAAGATCGCCGCGAAGATGGCTGTACCGACCAGGTAGCCCAGGTTCATGGACATCGAAACCGCATCACCGCCAGTTTCACCGAGCGTCGTGGCGGCAATCTTGATGAGCCAGAAGCCCAGCGTGACTTCGGGCACCTTGGCCAGCGCGTGTTCAGTGGATGTTTTCATGGGGCGCGCTCACTTTCCTTCGAGCGTGTTAAAGGTTTTCAGCAGGGCATCCATCGCAGCCTTGCAGTCAGCCTGGCTTGGCGTGTCTGCGCGAAGCGTCGCAAGCGACTTGTCGATGGCCTTGTCGAGCAGATGCCAGTCATCTGCCGCGCGCGGTTTGAGTCCGGCTTCGGCCGAATCCCATGCGACTTCCAAGTCCTTGATGCGTGACTTGGCAGCAGGCAGATCGCCCTTGTCAACGATGGCGGCGACATCGGTGGCGATGCTGCGGAAGGCCGACAGGTCGCCCAGCTTGGATGCAGTTTTGACTTGCAAGGCCGAGACAGTCTGGGCCGGTGTAGTTGATGCCGAGCTTGCGTTGTTCTGATCGGCAGATTTGGAACAACCAGCCGCGAGGACCACGAGCACGGCGGCCGAAATGGCGGCAACAGGGCGAGCGATTGAGTGCTTTATGAGCATGTTTTTCTCCTTGTGTAGAGCGAAGATGGTTATTCGACGAGCTGGGCCGAGCGGCGTCCATTCATGCCGATCTGCGCGACGGCTACCAGCATGACGATCACCGTGAGGAACAAGGCGCTTGTCCACATGGCACCCATGCCAAGGCCGCCATAGGTCTTGGCCTGAGTCAGCAAGTCGCCGAGTGCGGCCCCGAAGGGGCGGGTCAATATGTAGGCGATCCAGAAGGTCAGAACGGCGTTGCCGCCCATGCGCCAGGCGGTATAGGTGATGCCAATCAGCACACCGAACGCCACCGCGCCCCAGGTAAAGCCCAAGCCCAATGCCTCGGTCGCCAAATCGCCAGCAGCCGTGCCCAGCGCGAACGTGCAGAGGATGGCAGCCCAATAGAACAGCTCCCGGCTGCGCGTCACAATGTCGTGAATGGACAGGGTGCGCTCGATCCGATACCAGACGAAGAAGATCGCGGCGAGCGCAACGGCGAACGCCGAGGTGCTGATGTACAGGCTGACGCCAAGGCCATCGGTCAGCAGATCGGTGATCTGGGTGCCGACCACGCTGACCAGTACCACCGTCAGCCAGTAAATCCAAGGGGTATAGCGTCGGGTGCGCAACTGCATGAACAAGGCGGCCGCCAACAGGGCAGCCATGACGGTTCGAGTCACGCCTTGCCCCCACCCTGCGTTGACCGCCAGGAAATCGGCCCCCGTCTCGCCCACCGTGGTGGACATGATCTTGATGATCCAGAACGACAGCGCGACTTCCGGGACTTTATTGAGCCAGCCAGTGGTGCTGCTCGTGGGCAATTTGTTCATGGTGTTCTCCTGCCGGGGTGAAATGGTTTGCCAGCAGTTTGAACATGCTGACTTAGCCCGCCCATAGGCTCACTCGCGCACCCATCCGAGCGCGATCAACCTGCCGAAAAGCCGGCGATAGATGCCGGTGGCAAGTTGATAACTTGGCAATAGATACCAGTGTGCTTCACGTAACGTCAGCCAGGCACAGATTGCAGCAACGGCGATGGCCCCGAGCATGTCGAATGGGAAGTGCACTCCAAGGTAGATGCGCGCCCAGGCAATGGGAACGCCCAGCAAAGCCAAAGTCACGCCTGCAATTCGTGGGCCTCGTTGCAGCGCGAGGCTGAAGGCAACCGCCCACCACAGCGTCAGGTGATCGCTTGGGAAAGACGAATCGGCAACATGAGGGATGAGGGTGTGACCCAGGCCGATCATGAAAGGTCGGGGATGCAACCAAGCCAGGCCGATGATCTGGTTGATGAGCAGGCCCAGCAATCCCGATGCGCTAGCAACGAGCATCGTCTTGCGGGTAGGCTCGCCGCCGCGAAGCCAGCCGATGCCGATCAGGAGTGGAACCGCCCAGATAAGCTGTTCGGCCAAGAAGGTGGCCAACGTCAGAGCCAAAGCACTGGGATGCTCCGGTGCGTTGAGCCAGAGAAAAAATGTATGGTTGAGTGATTCCATGAGGTCTCCGGGCCGGATCGCCTCCGAGGGAAACGATCCGGCCATACTGTCGGGCGTCAGTCCCGCTTGTCGTGGTCATCATCGTGATCCGCCTTGTCCTCGGCAGACGAGATGACCGTGCCCTTGTCGGCATCGACCCGGACATCGAAGACCTTGGCCCCGCTGACGACTTCCACGTCGTAGACCCAGCCTTGCTTCGAGTTCTCGTACTCGGCGCGTGACGCCTTGCCATTGGCGTGCTGCTCGGCGACGGTGACCGCCTGTGTGAGGGGAATCTTGGCCTTGCTGATTGCCAGTGCGTCGTTTTCCATACCGCCATTGGCGGCGTAGGCGACCGCGCCGGTTGCAGCGATGGCGACGGCCAGAAGGGAAAGTTTGGTATAGCGGTACATGATGCTTCTCCAGAAGAGTGCAGGGATTTGCACAGTGGAGAAGGTACGCAGGCAGACTTAGCTCGCACTGAGCCGGGAAGTTTTCGCTCTCGCCGATGTAGTGTTATCGACTCCTGACAATTGGTGCAGTCGTCTTCTGAAAATGACACCCGGACCGGCAGCTCGAACATGCACAAGTCGACAGGGTATTCACCGACAAGGCATCGGGCAAAGACACTCAACGGCCGCAGCTGGAAGCGCTGCTGGGCTTCGTGCGCGAGGGGGATACCGTGGTCGTGCACAGTATGGACCGCTTGGCCCGCAACCTGGATGACCTCCGGCGCCTTGTGCAGAGCCTGACCAGGCGCGGCGTACGCATCGAGTTCGCCAAGGAGTGTTTGGCCTTTACCGGTGAGGACTCGCCAATGGCGAACCTGATGCTGTCGGTCATGGGCGCCTTTGCCGAGTTCGAGCGCGCCCTGATCCGTGAACGGCAGCGCGAGGGGATCGCGCTGGCCAAGCAACGTGGGGCCTACCGTGGCCGCAAAAAAGCGCTCGCGCCCGAGCGTGTGACTGAGCTACGCACTCGGGTCGCCGCCGGCGAGCCGAAAGCGGTCGTGGCCCGCGACCTTGGCATCAGTCGAGAAACCCTCTACCAGTACCTAAAAACGCGCACCGTATGAACGTTCATGCACTCATGATCGGACAGCCCTGAGCCCGGATTCTCTGCTCCATGTGCTTCTCTTTCATCAGATTTCGAAGAAATCGAACAAATGCCACGCCGCTCACTGCTTTCCGATACTGAACGCGACAGCCTGCTCGTGTTGCCCGAAAGTCAGGATGATCTGATCCAACAATATAGCTTCACGGACGCCGACCTGGCGTTGATCCGGCAACGCCGTGGCGCCGCAAACCGCCTCGGCTTCGCCGTGCAGATGTGCCTGCTGCGCTACCCTGGCTACGCGTTGGCCAGCGACACCATGCTGCCAGATCCTGTGATCCATTGGGTTGCCAAGCAGGTGCGCGGCGACGCCGGCGCCTGGCCGGAATATGGCGGACGGGAGAAAACGCGCAACGAGCACCTGCACGAGCTGCGCGCTTACCTCGGGCTGTCCGTGTTTGGCCTGCCTGATTTCCGCAAGCTGGTACACAGCCTGGCTGACCTCGCCATGCAGACCGACAAGGCCATGATCCTGGCTGCGCATTCCCTCGAAACGCTGCGCCAGAAGCGCATCATTCTGCCTGCGTTGACCTTCATCGAGCG
>NZ_JAHACR010000399.1 GCF_018375725.1 Burkholderia sp.
GTGCAGCACGCGACCGACGCCAACCATCTGTCGACGCTGCGCCGCTTCGCGCGCGCCGGCATTCCGCTCGGCAGCCTGTGCACCGGCACGTATGCGCTTGCGAAGTCGGGCCTGCTCGCCGGCTACGCATGCGCGATCCACTGGGAAAACATGTCGGCGCTGAAGGAGGAGTTTCCCGACACGCGCTTCCTGAAGGAACTGTTCGTGATCGACCGCGACCGCATCACGTGCACCGGCGGCGTCGCACCGCTCGACATGATGCTGAACCTGATCGCCGCGCGCGTCGGTACGGCGCGCGTCACGCAGATCGCGGAGCAGTTCATCGTCGAGCATGTTCGCGACACCAGCGCGCAGCAGCGCATGCCGCTCGTCGCTCGCCTCGGCTCGGCCAACAAGTCGCTCTTCGAAGTGATCTCGCTGATGGAGAACAACATCGAGGAGCCGCTGTCACGCGAGGAACTGTCGCGCCTCGCGAACATGTCGCAGCGCCAGCTGCAACGGCTGTTCCGCGAGCATCTCGGCATGACGCCGACGCACTACTACCTGACACTGCGCCTGCGCCGCGCGCGCGAATTGCTGTTGCAGACCGACATGTCGATCATGCATATCACGATGGCGTGCGGATTCCAGTCGGCGTGCCATTTCAGCAAGAGCTACCGCGATGCATTCGGCGTCGCGCCGACCCGCGAGCGCCGCAAGCAGGTCGCGCCGCTCGCCACGCCGCCGGGTTCCGGAGGAACGGCTTTTCCGACGCTTGCCATGCATGCGTGAATAGCGCATCCAGAAATGAAAACGGGCGGCCCGGCATCCGGACCGCCCGTTCGTTTTGCCTACGCGTCCGTCATGCCGCATTCAGCATGTTGTGCGGGTCGATCACATACTTGCGCGGCGCGCCGCCGTCGAACTTCCTGTAGCCGTCCGGCGCCTGGTCGAGCGAGATCACCGTGACGTTGACGATCTTCGCGATGGGCAGCCGGTCGAACAGGATCGCCTGCATCAGGTTGCGGTTGTACTTCAGCACGGGCGTCTGGCCGGTGAAGAACGAATGCGACTTCGCCCAGCCGAGGCCGAAACGGATGCTCAGGCCGCCGTGTTTCGCGGCGACGTCCTTCGCACCCGGATCGTCCGTCACATAGAGGCCCGGGATGCCGATCGCGCCCGCCGGCCGCGTGATTTCCATCAGCGAATTCAGCACCGTCGCAGGCGCTTCTTCCGCATGTCCGGATGGACCGTGGCCATGCGCCTCGAAGCCGACGCAGTCGACCGCACAGTCGACCTCCGGCTTGCCGAGAATCTGTTCGATCTGCTCGCCGAGCGTCGCGTCCTTCGACAGATCCACGACCTCGAAGCCCATCTCCTTCGCATGCGCGAGGCGCTCTGCATTCATGTCGCCGACGATCGTGCACGCCGCGCCGAGCAGGCGCGCCGATGCCGCCGCCGCCATCCCGACCGGGCCCGCACCGGAGATATAGACCGTCGATCCCGGCTTCACGCCCGCACTGACCGCGCCGTGATAGCCGGTCGGCAGGATGTCGGACAGACACGTGAGATCGCGGATCTTCGACAGGGCCTGGTCGCGGTCGGGGAATTTCAGCAGGTTGAAGTCGGCATATGGCACCAGCACGTATTCGGCCTGGCCGCCGATCCAGCCGCCCATGTCGACATAGCCGTATGCGCCGCCCGCACGTGACGGGTTGACGTTCAGGCACACGCCGGTGTGCTGTTCCTTGCACATCGCGCAGCGGCCGCACGCGACGTTGAACGGCACCGACACGAGATCGCCGATCTTCAGCGTCTCGACATCCCGGCCGACCTCGACCACCTCGCCGGTAATCTCATGGCCGAGCACGAGACCGACCGGCGCCGTCGTGCGGCCGCGCACCATGTGCTGGTCGGAACCGCAGATATTCGTGCTGACCACCTTGAGAATCACGCCGTGGCCGATCGCGCGGCCGCTCGGATCGACCATCTTCGGATAGTCGATCTTCTGCACCTCGACCTTGCCCGGCCCAAGATATACGACACCTCGATTGCTGCTCATCGCCTTGTCTCCATGTCTCATTGGATGGCGCTGCCGCCCGCCGGACATTGCGGCGGACTCGCAACGGCCCTTCGAGAGTAGTCCGGAACGCATGGGCAGCGATGTGCAAACGCGACACGGGATTGAACGGTGCCGACATGTGCGCGGACGTGCCAGCCGCTTCACCGCGCGATGCGCAATTTTCGTGACGATCCACACCGGGCTGCGTCCCCGCACACGATCCAACCCTGCTTTTTTATTGATTGAGCGATCAATAAAAAAAAGATAAGCTTCCCGCTTCCATCCATCCGCCGTCCCGCGAAGGAAGCCGCAATGCCGAAAGTCGGAATGCGCGAAGTGCGCCGCGCCCAGCTGATCGATGCGACGCTGCGTACGATCGACGAAGCCGGCCTGCCCGGCACGACGCTCGCGTCGGTCGCCCAGCGGGCGAACATCTCGACGGGCATCGTCAGCCACTACTTCGGCGACAAGGACGGCCTGCTCGAAGCGACGATGCGTCACGTGCTGCGCGATCTGTGGTCCGCCACCACGCGCCGCCGGGTTGCGGCGCGCAAGGATCCGCGCGCACGGCTGCGCGCGATCGTCGCCGCCAATTTCGACGACACCCAGACCAGCGCGCCCGTGATGAAGACCTGGCTCGCCTTCTGGTCGCAGAGCATGCACGAGCCGGCGCTGAAGCGTTTGCAGCATGTGAATACGCGGCGTCTGTATTCGAATCTGTGCGCCGAATTCGCGAAGGCGCTGCCGCCCGCGAAGGCGAAACGGGCGGCCAGCGGCCTCGCCGCACTCATCGACGGATTGTGGCTGCGCGGCGCACTCGCCGGCGGCCCGTTCGACACCCGGGCGGCCCTCCGGCTCGCCCACGACTATATCGATCTGCTGCTCGCGTCGCACGCATGACGCGGCCCGCGGTCGCCCTCAAGGAGATCTTCATGTCTGTCTACGGTTTGCAGCGTCTCTACATCGGCGGCGGTTATACCGACGCCACGAGCGGCAAGACATTCGACACCTTCGATCCCGCCACCGGCGAATTGCTCGCGCAGGTGCAGCAGGCAAGCGCGGCCGACGTGGACCGTGCGG
>NZ_JAHACR010000400.1 GCF_018375725.1 Burkholderia sp.
AGCTCGGACAGGTCGCGCACCATCGCGTCGACATTGCTCGCCTGTTCCTGCCGGCGGCGGCCGGCGCGGCGGCCGAGCGCGCCGTACAGCTCGGTCTCGGTGACGACCGCGTAGCCTTCACCCGGCACGGCGAAGCCGTTTGCGAGCGGCGCGACGCCGAGCGCGAAGCGTTCGTCGCTTTCGAGCCAGCCGGCGAAGTGGTCGTTCGACGCGGGCCGCAGGCCGTTTTCCGCGAGCAGCTGCAGGATGGTCTCGCGGCGGCCTGCCGATTCGACGGTCAGCAACACGCGCTTGCCGGACGTGTCGATGAACGTGCGCAGCGCGGCGAGCGGATCGTCGGCATGACGGTCGATCGTCAGGTCGGGCAGCGCGGTGGCCCAGCCGCCTGCCGGCTGCGCGGGCAGTACGACGCGCGAGAACGGCTTGGCCAGCGTGAAGAAGTCCTCGTCGGACAGGAACAGGCGCTGCGGTTCGAGGATCGGCCGCTCGCGGTCATGCGACATGAAGGCGTAACGCTGCTTCGTGTCCGCGGTGAAACGGCGGATGGAGGCGTCGAGGTCGCCCGCGAACACGAGATGCGCATTTTGCGGCAGATAGTGGAACAGCGTTGCCGTCTCGTCGAAGAAGAGCGGCAGGTAATACTCGATGCCGGCCGACGGCACGCCGTTGCCGATGTCCTTGTAGATCGTCGCGCGGCTCGGGTCGCCTTCGAAGGTCTCGCGCCAGCGGCTGCGGAATGCGGTGCGCGCGGCCTCGTCGAACGGAAATTCGCGGCCGGGCAGGAGCCGCACGTCGCGCACCGGATAGAGGCTGCGCTGCGTATCCGGATCGAATGCGCGGATCGAGTCGACCTGATCGTCGAACAGGTCGATCCGGTATGGCAGCGGCGAGCCCATCGGGAACAGGTCGATCAGCGAGCCGCGCAAGCAGTATTCGCCGGGACGCACGACCTGGCTGACGTGCTCGTAGCCGGCGAGCGTCAGCTGCGCCTTCAGCTTCGCCTCGTCGAGGCGCTCGCCCTGAGCGAACGAGAACGTGTACGCGGCCATGAACGACGCGGGCGGCATCCGGTACAGCGCGGTGGTCGCCGGGACGAGCAGGATGTCGCAGCGGCCCTCGCCGAGATCGTGCAGCGTGGCGAGGCGCTCGGACACGAGATCCTGGTGCGGCGAGAACGTGTCGTACGGCAGCGTCTCCCAGTCCGGCAGCAGGCGCACGCGCGCGTCGGGCGCGAAGTAGGCGAGCTCCTGCGAGAGCCGTTGTGCGTCGACCGCGTTCGCACACATCACGGCGAGGAGCGGCACGTCCTGGCGATGGGCGGTGTGATAGCGCGCGATGGCGAGCGCATCGGCGGAGCCGTGCGTGCCGTCGAAGGCGAAGCGCTGGCCAGGTTTGACGAGCGCGACGGGCGAGGCGAACGAAGTGGGAGCGTTGTCTGGCATAGGGACGGCTAAGGTTGCGTGCGCTGCGCGCATTACGGCGCGCCGGTCGGGACGAAAGACCTATTATAAAATCCGCTTCTCGATTTCATCTTACCGGCGTTTCATTCCGTGACTCCCCGACTTTTCGCCTTGATTCCCTGCGCCGGCACGGGCAGCCGTTCCGGCTCGGCCCTGCCGAAGCAATACCGCACGCTCGCCGGGCGCGCACTCCTGCATTACACGCTTGCCGCGTTCGACGCGTGCAGCGAATTTACGCAGACGCTCGTCGTGATCTCGCCGGACGACACGCACTTCGACGCGCGCCGCTTCGCGGGCCTGCGCTTTGCGGTGCGCCGCTGCGGCGGATCGTCGCGGCAGGCATCGGTGCTCAACGGCCTGATGGAACTGACGGAATTCGGCGCGACCGACCGCGACTGGGTGCTGGTGCACGACGCCGCGCGGCCGGGCATCACGCCGCAGCTGATCCGCACGTTGATCACGACGCTGAAGGACGATCCCGTGGGCGGCATCGTCGCACTGCCGGTCGCGGATACGCTCAAGCGCGTGCCGGCCGGCGGCGACGCGATCGCGCGCACCGAATCGCGCGATGCGCTGTGGCAGGCGCAGACGCCGCAGATGTTCCGCATCGGCATGTTGCGCGATGCGATCCTGGACGCGCAGCAGCACGGACACGACCTGACCGACGAGGCCAGCGCGATCGAGTGGGCGGGACATACGCCGCGGGTCGTGCAGGGCAGCCTGCGCAACTTCAAGGTCACGTATCCGGAAGACTTCGATCTCGCGGAAGCGATCCTCGCGCGTGCGGCGCACTCATCCTGACAAACACTCAATCGGAATACGCATGGACTTCAGAATCGGACAAGGCTACGACGTACATCAGCTCGTCGAAGGGCGCCCCCTCATCATCGGCGGCGTGACGATTCCATACGAACGCGGCCTGCTCGGTCACTCGGATGCGGACGTGCTGCTGCACGCGATCACCGACGCGCTGTTCGGCGCGGCGGCGCTCGGCGACATCGGCCGTCATTTCTCGGATACCGACGCGGCGTTCAAGGGCGCGGACAGCCGCGTGCTGCTGCGTGAATGCGTCGCACGCGTGAAGGCGGCGGGCTTCACGATCCAGAACGTCGACAGTACCCTGATTGCGCAGGCGCCGAAGCTCGCGCCGCATATCGACGGGATGCGTGCGAACATCGCCGCCGATCTCGGTCTGCCGCTTGAACGCGTGAACGTGAAGGCGAAGACCAACGAGAAACTGGGCTACCTCGGCCGCGGCGAAGGCATCGAGGCGCAGGCCGCGGCATTGCTGGTGCGTCAGGCGAGCTGACGCGGCGAGGGCGGGGCGATTCGCCGCGATGCGGCGGCATGCGTCGCGTGACGCGCGCATCGGGGTTCGTCGGGCGTCGCGGTGCGGGCGCGCCCGGTATGCGTCACGCGGCCGCCCGCGCCTTGCCGCCGGGGAATTCGAGCGTGACTTCGAGACCGGGTTCCGGGCTGCGATTGCGCAGGCGCAACGCGCCGCGATAACGGCCGACGAGGCGCAGCACGATCGCCATGCCGAGTCCGGTGCCGTCCGCCTTGGTACGCGCGGTGTCGACGCGGTAGAACGGCCGCATCACGAGCGGCAGCTGATCCTCGGGAATACCGGGACCTTCGTCACGCACCGACAGCTCGAC
>NZ_JAHACR010000401.1 GCF_018375725.1 Burkholderia sp.
CCCCGGCACCGGCGCCTTCGTCGACCAGCAGTGCCGCCTGCGCCGCCCAGCAAGCGGCCATGCAGATGGCCGCCCAGTCCGTCGCGGCGGGCGAACCGCCGGTCGATCGCCTGATCGTCAAGCTGAAAGCCGCGACGGCCGCCCATGCGATGGCCGCGTCCAGCGACGCATCGCGCCTCGACGGCGTGATCCAGCGCGCGATGGCCCGATGGAGCACGCAGGCATCGTCGGGCGGCAATGCACGCGCGTACGCAAGCATGCCGTCGCAAGTAAATGTGCAAGTCGAGCGGACATTGTCGGGCGGCGCTTCGGTGCTGGCGATCGGGCAACAGCTCGCCGCAGCCGACGCGTCGGCGCTTGCGCAGGCATTCGCCGCCGACACCGATGTCGAATACGCGGAACCCGACCGCCGCATGGCCGTGCGCGACACGCCGAGCGACCCGGCATACAGCCAGCAGTGGTATTTCTCCGATCCGGCGACCGGCATCGATCTGCCCGCGGCATGGAGCAAGACCAAGGGTTCGCCGACCGTCGTCACCGCCGTACTCGACACCGGCTACCGGCCGCATCCCGATCTCGTCGGCAACCTCGTGCCCGGCTACAGCTTCATCTCCGACATCAACACGAGCAACAACGGCAAAACCCGCGGCCCCGACGCGACCGATCCGGGCGACTGGGTCACGCAACAGGAGATCGACACCGCCGGCGGCCCGTTCTATCACTGCGCGAGCGGAGCGAGCGACAGCAGCTGGCACGGCACGCGCGTCGCCGGCGTCATCGGCGCGACGGCCAACAACGGCATCGGCATCGCAGGCGTATCGTGGCTCGGCAAGATCCAGCCGGTGCGCGTGCTCGGCAAGTGCGGCGGCGTCACGAGCGACATCGTCGATGCAATGCGCTGGGCGGCCGGCATCGCGGTCAATGGCGCACCGGCGAATCCGACGCCCGCGAAAATCATCAACCTCAGTCTCGGCGGCTCGGGCGCGTGCAGCCAGACGTTCCAGCAGGCGATCGACGACGTGACCGCGAAGGGCGTGACGGTCGTGGTCGCCGCCGGCAACGAGGGCGTCGCGACCGCACTCGACCAGCCGGCCAACTGCAAGGGCGTGATCAGCGTCGGCGCGACCGATGACGCCGGCCGCCGCGCGACGTTCAGCAACTTCGGCGCCGATATCGCGTTGAGCGCACCGGGCGTCAACATCCTGTCGACCTCGAACAGCGGCACGACCGTGCCCGCCGCGGATGGTTACGGCCTCGCGGAAGGCACGAGCCTCGCCGCGCCGCAGGTCTCGGGCGTGGCGGCCCTGATGCTCGCGATGAATGGCAATCTCACGCCCGCGCAGATCCAGCAGAAGTTGCAAGGGGGGGCGCGCCCGTCGAAACTTGCCGCCGACACGTCGTGTACGGCGCTGCCCGCCGGCTCCGGCATCCTCGATGCGACCGCAGCCGTCGCGGCCGCGATGCAGTGACGCCCGGACGTCTCCCTGGACGCCGCCGTTTCGGCGCATGCCGCGGCGGCATCCGAAGCGCCGGCTCAGCGCGGACGCCGATGGAAACCCGGCAAGGCATCCGCCCGGCGCCCACGCCTGAAGCATGAGCACGACGGGCCGCGATGGCGGCCCGTCGTGTCATGAGACGTCGAACAGCTGCGCGCAAATCGCGCGCCCTTCGTCCGTCAGCGCGGCGCTGCCCCGGCCGTCCTCGGACAACGTCGTCGCGGTCAATCCGGCCGCATCGAGCTGCGTCAGCATGCGGCGCAATGTGCTCATCGGCAATTGCGAACGCTTGGCGATCTTGGGCAGCGACCAGATCTTGCCCGACGGGTCGTTTGCCGCTTCGTTCAGTGCGGAAAAAAGCGCAACCAGCGCGGGATCCAGGGTGTCTTCGTTCTGTTCGGAGTTCATCGATGGTTCAGGCCGCCATGCGGAAAGTCATGTCCGCGATGATAGCCGGTCGCGCCGGCGCCGCCGGACCATCGTGGCGCGCGCGACCCGCGATATTGCCGATGCCGCGACGGCGTCACCCGCGCGCGCACTCGCCGGCCAGCCGCCCCAGCGTCCTGACTGCCGCCTCGATCTGCCCCGACCATGGATAGCTGTAATTCAACCGGATGAAGTGGCGATAATCGCCGGTCGCCGAGAACATGTGCCCCGGCCCGACCGTAATCCGCTCCTCGAGCGCCATCCGGTACAGCCGCATCGCATCGACCTGCGGCGGCAGCTCGACCCACAGCACGTATCCGCCTTGCGGATGCGACACCCGCGTCCCCTCCGGAAAGAACCGCCGGACCATCACGATCATCAGATTCGCCTGCTGCGCATACCGCTTGCGAATCCGCCGCAGATGGAAGTCGTAGCCGTCATGCTGGAGGAACTCCGCAATCGCCTGCTGCTCGATCATCGGCGTCGCGAGCGTATTGAGAAACTTGAGTTTCTCGACCTGATCCCGGTACTTGCCCGGCATCGTCCAGCCGATCCGGTAACCGGGCGACAGGCTTTTCGAAAACGACGCGCAGTGGAGCACCAGCCCGTGCCGGTCGAACGATTTCAACGCGCTCGGCCGCATCTCCCCGTAGTACAGCTCGTGATAGACGTCGTTCTCGATCACCGGCACCTGATGCCGCGCGAGCAGTTCGACCAGCGCCTGCTTCCGCGCATCCGGCATCTGAAAGCCCAGCGGATTCTGGAAATTCGGCATCACCATGCACGCGGCGATCTTCTCGCGCTCGATGATCCGCTCCAACGCATCGAGATCGATCCCGTTGCTCGGGTGCGTCGCCACCTCGATCGCCCGCATCCCCATCCGCTCGATCGCATGCAGCATCGCATAGAACGTCGGCGACTCGACGGCGACCGTATCGCCCGGCCGCGCGACCGCCTGCAAGCACAGGTTGATCGCCTCGGTCGCGCCGATCGTCACGACGATCTCCTCGGGCTCGACCGCGATCCCGCTTTCCAGATACCGGCGGGCGATCTGCCGGATCAGTTCCTGATTTCCGGGGGGCAGATCGTCGATCACGCCCCAGCGCGTCCGCCGCCGTGTAATCGCCTGCGCATGGCGCGCCAGCCGCTGCACCGGAAACTGCGCGGCGTCCGGATACGGC
>NZ_JAHACR010000028.1 GCF_018375725.1 Burkholderia sp.
GTCGTCGCTGGTCGCGCGAATCGTCGCCTGCATGCCGGTATCGACGACGCCCGGCGCGACGCTGCAGATGCGCAGCGCGCGATTGGCATCGAGCGCGACCGCGCGCGCATGATGATCGAGCGCTGCCTTGGTCGCGCAATAGATGCTCCAGCCCGGATACGCATTGCGTGCCGCGCCGCTCGACAGGTGCACGATGCGGCATTCGGCTGCGTCGGGCGTGACTTTCGCCGTTGCGCTCGACAGCATCAGCGGCGTCGCGACATTCAGGCCGACGGCGCGTGCGACCGTTGCCGTGTCCTGCGTGTCGAGCGGGCCGATCGGCTCGACGGTGCCGGCGTTGTTGATCAGCAGCACGCAGGATGCGCCATCGACGAAGCGGCGCAGCGTATCGCCGGCCAGCCACGCTTCGACGCGCGCCGGCTCCGACAGGTCGAGTTCGACTTCGGTGAATCGGCTGCCGCCTTGCTCGCCGAGCGACGGATGCCGGCGGCGCGAGAGGCCGAGCACGGTGACGCCGCGCTGCAGCAGCTGCTCGACAAGCGCTGCGCCCAGGCCGCGTGTGTGTCCGGTGACGATGGCGCGAATGTCGGGCGAGGGGGAGGCGGTGGTGACCATATCGATGAGAAATCTGAAGGAGATTGAGCGACGGCGGCGATCGCATCGCGGCAGGCGGCATACGCGATAGACAACACGCCCGATGGGCGGTCGCGCGACTGGCGCATCGGGCGGCATCCGGCGCTGCGCTGCATGCGGCCGGCAACGCGATACGCGCTAGTGTATTCGATGCGGCGCAGGCGTGGCGCCGGGCCTGCGTGCCGCGAAAACGCCGGATTGATCCGGATTCAATTCCGGTGGGCATGCGCGTCATCGTCCGTGCCGCTGCGGCTATCATATGGCTCACCCCGCCGGAACCGTCCGGCGGGGCCGCGATCCGCGTCCATCCACACGCAGCACGTAGCGATACCGCCTCATGAATACCACCCCGGACACTCCATCGCCCCGCGCACTCCGCGACCTGACACCGCTCGAAGCGCGCATCCTCGGCGTGCTGGTCGAGAAGCAGCACACCGTGCCGGATACGTATCCGCTGTCGCTCAATGCGCTGACGGCCGGCTGCAACCAGAAAACCGCACGTTCGCCAGTGATGAGCGTGAGCGAGGACGAGGTGACGACGGCGATCGACGGGCTGAAGCATCTGAGCCTCGTGATGGAAGGCAGCAGCAGCCGCGTGCCGCGCTTCGAGCACAACATGAACCGCGTGCTCGGCATCCCGAGTCAGGCAGCCGCGCTGCTGACGATCCTGCTGCTGCGCGGCCCGCAGACCGCCGCGGAGTTGCGCTTGAACAGTGCGCGCCTGCATGGCTTTGCCGACATCTCGTCGGTCGAGGCATTCCTGGAGGAACTCGCGACGCGCAATCCGGCGCTCGTCGTCAAGCTGCCGCGCTCGCCCGGCGAGCGGGAAAGCCGCTGGACGCACCTGATGTGCGGCGATGCGGGCGTGAGCGATATGGCCGGACGCGACGACACGGCGCCGGAATCCGTTCCGCCGTCGGAGTTCGAAGCGCTGAAAGCCGAGCAGAAACGGCAGGCCGAAGAATTGACTCGCCTTCGCGCGCTGGTGGAGCGCATGGCTGGCGAGTTGGGGATTGCCGTCGATCAGGACGCGCGCGAGCCCTGAACGCAGGCTGCGGCGGCGTCGCCGGACGGCCGGGCATGTTTCGCGTCCCGGGCGTCCTCGCGGCCGATGCCATAATCCTCTGACCCGAAGTCCCCCGGAGATCACCATGAAAAACCTCGACAATCCGTCGCACGATCGCGAGGTAGGCATTGCCGACGCGACGCAGGACACCACGCGCATCGACGATACCCGCATCGGCGCGGTCCGGCCGCTCATTTCCCCGGCGCTGCTCCAGGACGAGCTGCCGGTGCCGGCCGGCACCCAGACGCTCGTCGAATCGACCCGCACGGCGATCGGCAATATCCTGCACGGCCGCGACGACCGGCTGCTGGTCGTCGTCGGCCCGTGCTCGATCCACGATCACGGCCAGGCGCTCGACTACGCGCATCGCCTCAAGGCCGCGGCCGATGCCCTGAAGGACGACCTGCTGATCGTGATGCGCGTCTATTTCGAGAAGCCGCGCACGACGGTCGGCTGGAAGGGATACATCAACGATCCGCGGCTCGACGGCAGCTTCCGCATCAACGAGGGTCTGCGTGCCGCACGGCAGCTGCTGCTCGACATCAACGCGCTCGGCCTGCCCGCCGCGACCGAATTCCTCGATCTGCTGAGCCCGCAATACATCGCGGACCTGATCACGTGGGGCGCGATCGGCGCACGCACGACGGAAAGCCAGAGCCACCGGCAGCTTGCGTCGGGCCTGAGTTGCCCGATCGGATTCAAGAACGGCACCGACGGCAGCGTGCAGGTCGCGTCGGACGCGATCATCGCGGCGCGCGCGAGCCATGCGTTCATGGGCATGACCAAGATGGGCATGGCCGCGATCTTCGAGACGCGCGGCAACGAAGACGCGCACGTGATCCTGCGCGGCGGCAAGAGCGGCCCGAACTACGACAGCGAGCGCATCGAGGCGAGCTGCGAGGTGCTGCGCAAGGCGGGCCTGCGCGAACAGGTGATGGTCGACTGCTCGCACGCCAATTCGAACAAGTCGCACGATCGTCAGGTCGACGTTGCGCAGGATCTCGCGCGGCAGCTGTCGCAAGGCGAGCACCGGATTGTCGGCGTGATGGTCGAGAGCAACCTCGAAGCCGGGCGTCAGGATCTGAAGCCGGGCGTGCCGCTGAAGTACGGCGTGTCGATTACCGACGCCTGCCTCAGCTGGACGCAGACCGAGCCCGTGCTCGACATGCTCGCGGAAGCCGTGCGCCATCGGCGCGTGTATTCGCGCAATGCCTGAGCGACGGCGGCGCGGCGCGCGATGCGTCGGCCGGCATTGACCGTGCGATCCCCGGCCGGGCGAGCCTGATACCGGCAACAGGCTCGCATCGTTCGGGGCGGCGATGAGCGCCGGGCAATATGTCGCAGGCGCGTTGTTCATCGCGCGGGACGTCTTCGCCATTGCCGGGCACTAAGGGAAAATACCGGGCGCATGCGATCGTGAGGCCGCGCCGGCCGTTATGCCGACTAGGCGAACGCGCTGCGGCCCGCGTGGCGCGGCCTTGTGCATCCGCTTTTCCATCTCGCGGTTCCCGCTGAAACCTCCGTCTATCTACGTAATTTTACGTAGCACGGTGTACGTAATTGTCCGCTTGTCCGTGCCGCCCCGAACGGGGAATACTACGCCCGTTTGTGTCGCCCTTTGCCAGGACGATGCCAGACGCATTGCTGTCACGGGAGCGCGGTGGCCCAGCCGCGCGATGTCAATAAATAAACTGCTTTGCATGGGACCTGAGCCAGCGCGCATGCGCCAGCCCCGGTCGACACAGGAGACGCCATGAATCGGGCTTCCAGTTATCTGATCTGGATCGCGGTTGCGCTGCTCGGCGCGTTCGCGTTCGGCACGATCGCGCTCGCGCACGGCGAGCGGGTCAGCGCCCTTTGGATCGTGATCGCCGCAGTCTGCGTGTATCTGATCGCGTATCGCTTCTACAGCCGCTTTATCGCCAGCAAGGTCATGCAGCTCGACGGGCTGCGGATGACGCCTGCCGTCCGGCACAACGACGGTCTCGACTATGTGCCGACCAACAAGTACGTGCTGTTCGGCCATCACTTCGCCGCGATCGCCGGCGCAGGGCCGCTCGTCGGCCCGGTGCTCGCCGCGCAGATGGGCTACACGCCCGGCATGCTGTGGATCCTGGCGGGCGTCGTGTTCGCGGGCGCCGTGCAGGACTTCATGGTGCTGTTCATCTCGACGCGCCGTGACGGCCGCTCGCTCGGCGATCTCGTCAAGATGGAACTCGGCACCGTGCCCGGCGTGATCGCGCTGTTCGGCGCGTTCCTGATCATGGTGATCATTCTGGCGGTGCTCGCACTGATCGTCGTGAAGGCGCTGACGAACTCGCCCTGGGGCACGTTCACCGTCGCGGCGACGATTCCGATCGCGCTGTTCATGGGCGTCTACACGCGCTATATCCGTCCGGGCCGCATTGGCGAAGTGTCGATCATCGGCTTCGTGGGCCTGATGGCGTCGATCGCGTTCGGCCAGGTCGTGCACGATTCGCCGACGATCGCCGCGTGGTTCACGTTCAGCGGCACGCAGCTCACGTGGATCCTGATCGGCTACGGCTTCGTCGCATCGGTGCTGCCGGTATGGCTGCTGCTCGCGCCGCGCGACTACCTGTCGACGTTCCTCAAGATCGGCACCATCGTCGGTCTCGCGATCGGCATTCTGATCGTCGCGCCGGAACTGAAGATGCCCGCGCTGACGAAGTTCGTCGACGGCACCGGCCCGGTGTGGTCGGGCAACCTGTTCCCGTTCCTCTTCATCACGATCGCGTGCGGCGCCGTGTCGGGCTTCCACGCGCTGATCTCGTCGGGCACGACGCCGAAGCTGCTCGATAACGAAATCAACGCGCGCTTCATCGGTTACGGCGCGATGCTGATGGAATCGTTCGTCGCGATCATGGCGCTCGTTGCAGCATGCGTGATCGAGCCGGGCATCTACTTCGCGATGAACGCACCGGCCGCCGTGCTCGGCACGACGCCGGACGCGGTTGCGCACACCGTCACGCAATGGGGCTTCGTGCTGACGCCGGACATGCTGACGCAGACCGCGAAGGCGGTGGGCGAATCGACGATCGTCGCGCGCGCGGGCTGCGCACCGACGCTGGCGGTCGGCATGGCGCACATCCTGCACCAGGTGATCGGCGGCGAAGCGATGATGGCGTTCTGGTATCACTTCGCGATTCTGTTCGAGGCGCTGTTCATCCTGACCGCTGTCGATGCGGGCACGCGCGCAGGCCGCTTCATGCTGCAGGATCTGCTCGGCACGTTCCATCCGGCGCTCAAGCGCACCGAATCGCTGCCGGCGAACCTGATCGCGACGGCGCTGTGCGTCGCTGCGTGGGGCTACTTCCTGTATCAAGGCGTCGTCGATCCGCTCGGCGGCATCAACACGCTCTGGCCGCTGTTCGGCATCTCGAACCAGATGCTTGCCGCCATTGCGCTGGTGCTGGGCACCGTCGTGCTGTTCAAGATGAAGCGCGAGCGTTTTGCGTGGGTGACGATGGTGCCGACCGCGTGGCTGCTGATCTGTACGCTGACGGCGGGCTGGCAGAAGGTCTTCGACGCGAATCCGAAGGTCAGCTTCATGGCCCACGCGGCGAAGCTTCAGGCAGCCGTCGATGCGGGCAAGGTGCTGGCGCCGGCGAAATCGATCGCGCAGATGAAGCGGATCATCTTCAACGACTACATCGATGCCGCGCTCGCGGGGCTGTTCATCTTCGTCGTGTTGAGCATCACGATCTATGGCGTGCTGGCCGTGATGCGCGCACGCCGCGAGTCGAAGCCGACCGTGCGCGAGACGCCTTACGAGGCGACGCCGGCCGCGCAGGCGCTCGGCAGCGGACGTTGACGGGAGGCCGCGATGTTTACCGATCTCGGTAGTGAGCTGCGCAGCGCAGGACGCTATCTCGGGCAGGCACTGCGGCTGATGGTCGGTCTGCCCGACTACGAGACCTACGTCGCGCATATGCGCGAGACGCACCCGGATCGCGAGCCGATGACGTACGAGGCTTTTTTCCGGGAACGTCAGAATGCGCGATATGGATCCGGGGCGGGGAAGTGTTGTTGAGCTGGATCGCCCGGGATTGAGAGCAGGACAGGAAGGCGCCGTGATGAGAGTCACGGCGCCTTTTCATTGGTGCGATCCGTCAGGAAGCGGAGCGACGCCACTGCACGCACGGCTGCATCGATGATGCCGGGCCGACCGACGTTTCGAAAGCCCTTGACGTTCGACTTCACGCCGTGACGGCATGGCTGACCGACAGGGACCGCCAGATGCGGCTGGCGACGACTGCGCGCACCGACCAGATCGATCCGGCAACGCGCCGGCACGGTCGATCCGGAACAGCAGGCAGGCCGTCCTAACCGCGCTTGGCCGATCGGCGCCGCTTTGCCATGCGCAGGGTCGCGACGTCGCCGGCCGCCAGGTTTGGCGGTTGCAGGTCGCCTGAGCGCATCCGCGAGAGCACCCGCTTCGCGTTGGTGGCGCAGTCAATATCCTCCGGCTTTGCCTCGATCTCCGCCAGAAGCGCGACGAGTTGCGCCTTGCTCTGCGCAAGCCGCATCTCCAGCGCCTCGATGTCCTGCACCTTGCTGCGCAGCGTGTCGATCAGCGGGCCGTGCTGCCACTGTGTCAGGTCGGGCGGCAGCAGCATGCGAATCTCGTCGAGACTGAAACCTGCTTGCTGTGCCGCCGCAATCAGGTCGAGCACCAGCACCGCCTGAGACGAATAGGTCCGATAGCCGTTCGGCTCGCGCTCGACTTTCAACAGGCCGATGTCTTCATAGAAGCGGATGCGCGACGCTGTCAGGCCCGTGCGCTCCGCAAGTTCTCCGATTTTCATGTTTCCCGTGCTCCCGGCCAGATCGCACCCGACCGTCAAATGAGTCGCGACATCGACGTTTCCCCCGTCATTATTTCGGAGTCGGGCGATCTTTTCGACCCGCTTCGCCACGCGCCGACGGTGGCGGGACGATGAAACGCGCCGCTTAGCCGGAATGGATGCGCGACCCTTCCTTCGCCTCATGCATATCTCTCGACGTGGCAGCGGTGCCCGATGCGTCGGCATGTCGTCCCGTTCATTTTCCGGCAGGATCGAAACCCTTCAACGGGGTGGGCAGATTCAGGACCACCTGTGCATCCTTGACCACGTCCAGACGAACGACGGTCGACGCGCCAAGCCCGTCCAGCAGCTGGCTCAGCGGGCCGCCATGGCGCAGCAGGGTCGCGTCCCGCGGGAACAGGCGCTGTGAGAACGACAGCGTGTTGGTCTGGACAGTCGCCTGATGCCATGCTCCGTCGACCAGGTTGATCATGGTCGTCGTCCCCATATGGGACTGCGGCACGACATGGCGCAGGGCCGGGCGCGGCGCACTCAGGGTCAGATCCGGTGCGCCGCCGGGGCCGGCGATATGGGCGCTGACATCGGTGCCAATGCTCACGTCGATGTCGGCGCGCCACTTGGGCAGCTGATAGCCGTACACGCCCCGCACCCGCGCGATTTCCGTGGTGACGGGGAGCGCCAGCACATGCGCGAAGAAATGTCGGCGTCGCATGGAATTGAACAGCTCCAGCGCATGGGATCCTCGCGCGCCCGGCCGACGGATGACCGCCGCGATGGAGACCTCGTCGTAGGGATCGTTATCGCAAACGGCATAGGAAAAGAAAGTCAGCGCCACCAGCCCGAAGCCGGGGAACGCGCGAAGCGGCTCGAGCGGCATCGGCAGCGTGGCCCGCAGCCGGGACAAAGGCGCGAGAAACAGCAACTGGATATTGCTGGTCCGGTAGTAGAAGTTGGGCGCCCAGGTCGGGCCGACCCGCGAGGCAACCACCTGCTTCGGTATCCTGCGGAAGTAATCGATATTCCCCGCGGCAGGGTCCCGAGCCACCTCATCGAGGTCGGGGTTCATCCGGAAGCGGTCGTAGTATCCCCCCGCCGGCACGTCGACCTGGTGTGGTCCGAATTCGACCTGTGTAAAGCGTCTATCCATTTCGCTGACCTTTCTCGATGTTCGACCCGGTATGCAGTGCCCAAGGCACGCCGATATCCAGCCTTCAGCAAGCACTTTAAGGTTCAACTCGACTTGAAGGTCAAGCGTCCGGATGCGGATCGTTCAGGTCGCGCTTCGCGGTCGGCCGTTCGCGCATTCTCATCGTCCATGGCGGCCAGCGTGCGTCCCGAACGGCGTGTGAGCGCAACCGATGTTTCGATACGCGTAACAAGATGTGTGCCAGCGTTTCGCGGGATTCCCGGCCATCGTCGATCCGCCCGCCGAGCTTCATGTGGCACCGGAAAATGTATTGACATTAAAGTTGGCTTTAAGCCTACAGTGGTTCCCGGCAAAGCCGCGCGATTCGATGGCGCGGTTCGGCAGACCCATGCCGCCGCGCTGTTCGGCTATTCCGCATTGCATCGTGTTGACCCACCTTGAAAGGAGCCAGACCCGACCGCCGAGCGCCAACCGTAACGATCAGGACGCGTGCCATCGATTGAATGGCTGACATTGCACTGGAGAAGCGAACATGGGATACGTGACGACAAAGGATGGTGTTGAGATCTTCTACAAGGACTGGGGGCCACGAGACGCACCGGTGATCTTCTTTCATCACGGTTGGCCGCTCAGCGCCGACGACTGGGATGCCCAGATGCTTTTTTTCCTGGCGCAGGGCTTTCGGGTCGTCGCTCACGACCGCCGCGGCCACGGGCGATCCAGTCAGGTCTGGGACGGCCATGACATGGACCATTACGCCGACGATGTCGCGGCAGTCGTCGACCATTTGGGCGTGCAGCAGGCCGTGCATGTCGGTCATTCCACCGGCGGCGGCGAGGTCATCCACTACGTCGCCCGGCATGGGGAGGATCGTGTCGCCAAGGCGGTGCTCATCAGCGCCGTTCCGCCGCTGATGGTCAAGACCGAGCACAATCCGGGCGGTCTGCCCAAGCAGGTCTTCGACGACCTCCAGGCCCAGCTCGCGGCAAATCGCGCGCAGTTCTATTACGACATTCCTGCTGGCCCCTTCTACGGCTACAACCGCGCGGGTGCGAAGCCGTTGCAGGGTGTCATCTGGAACTGGTGGCGGCAGGGCATGATGGGCAGCGCCAAGGCCCACTATGACGGGATCGTCGCCTTCTCGCAGACCGACTTCACCGAAGACCTCAAGCGCACCACGATTCCCGTTCTCGTGATGCACGGCGACGACGACCAGATTGTTCCGTATGCGGATTCCGGCCTGCTGTCGGCGAAGCTGGCCAGGAACAGCACGCTGAAGATCTATGAGGGCTTCCCGCACGGCATGCCCACCACCCACGCCGAGACGATCAACGCCGATCTGCTCGCGTTCGTGCGGAGCTGATAGCCGCGGGTGCCGGAGGAACCGCACGCCGGCACCCGCGTGGTGTCAAAACGCCGATATCCGGCTATCGCGACTCTGCACGAAGACGCGCGCACCGCACGTAACGAAGGGGGTTGACATTAAAGTTGGCTTTAACCTTAGAGTCGAACCACGATCAAACGAGGTGAACCCATGAACGTGTTCGACAAGCTGACTTTACCCAACGGTTCGACCATTCCGAACCGCATCGCCAAGGCGGCCATGGAAGAAAACATGGCAGACGCGGATCACGCTCCGTCGGCGCAACTGATGCGTCTCTATCAGGCATGGGCGGATGGCGGTGCCGGTCTGCTCATCACCGGCAACGTGATGGTCGACAGCCGCGCGATGACGGGGCCCGGCGGTGTGGTGCTGGAAGACGACAGGCATCTGGACGCATTCCGGCGCTGGGCGCGCATCGGTCGATCCGGGGGCGCGCAATGCTGGCTGCAGATCAATCATCCGGGCCGCCAGATGCCTGCCAACCTTGGGCAGCAGACCTGGGCGCCGTCGGCAGTCCCGCTCGAGCTGGGAAAAATGTCGAAGCATTTCAACACGCCCCGTGCGATGACGCGCGCGCACATCGACGAGGTGATCCGGCGCTTCGCCCACACCGCGCGGCTGGGCGAACTGGCCGGCTTCACGGGCGTCGAGATCCACGCGGCCCACGGTTACCTGCTCAGCCAGTTTCTTTCGCCGCTCACCAATCAGAGAACGGATGAGTGGGGTGGCGCCCTCGAGAACCGGGCGCGCCTGTTGCTGGAAATCGTCAAAGCTGTTCGAGCGGAGGTGGCGCCCGGATTCGCGGTGGCCGTCAAGCTGAATTCAGCCGACTTCCAGCGGGGCGGTTTCAGCGCGGACGATGCCCGGGGTGTCGTGAGGTGGCTCAACGATCTGGGCGTCGACCTGGTTGAACTGTCGGGGGGAAGCTATGAGGCCCCGGCGATGCAGGGCGATGCTCGCGACGGCCGCACGCTCGCGCGGGAAGCCTATTTTGTCGAATTTGCCCGCGATATCCGGACGGTCGCCGCGATGCCGGTGATGGTTACCGGGGGCATCCGCCGTCTGGCGGTCGCCGAAGAGGTGATCGCGAGCGGGGTGGACATGGTCGGTATCGGCACAGCCCTGGCCATCGCCCCGAATCTGCCGCGCGAATGGCGTGCCGGCAAGGACCACGCCCCGGCACTCTTGCCGATCACATGGAAGAACAAGCCGCTGGCTTCCGTGGCCAACATGTCTGCCGTCAAGTTTCAGTTGCGCAGGTTGAGTGCGGGCAAGACGACCGATCCGAAAGTGTCGCCTTTGCGGGCGCTGATCCTGCAACAGATGGCCGATGCGAAGCGTACTTGCGCGTATCGGCGCTGGATGTCGCAGCGGTTGAAATACTGATGGCCGACAGCCGCGCCGGGTGGATCATCGAGCGCGTCGTCCTCGCGGACGACGCGCTTTTTTCGCTCGGCCGACACGCCGACCATGTGGGCGGGGCGTCAGTTCATGGCGGCCAAGCGCTTGACCACCGCTTCGCCGATTGCCCGGCTCGACTGCGGATTTTGTCCGGTGATGATCCGATCGTCTGTCACGACATGGGACGTGAACGGGAGCAGTGCCTTCTCGTAATGGGCGCCGCGGCCGATGAGTGCATCCTGCAGCAGGAACGGCACCTGCGATTTCATGCCCGACAGGGATTCCTCCAGATTGGAAAATCCCGTGACGGTCCTGCCCGCGATCAGCGGCTTGCCGTTTTCATCCTGTAGCGACAGTAATCCGGATACCCCGTGGCACACGGCCGAGACGATGCCGCCCTGACGATATATCTGCTCGCCGATGCGCTTCAGATTCTTGTCGTCGGGGAAGTCCCACAACGTTCCGTGACCGCCGGTGAAATAAATCGCCTGGTAGTCGGCGGGGGCGACGGCGCTGGGCGGCAGGGTGGTTTTCAGCCGTGCCATGAATGCCGGGTCGGCCAGGCGTGCCCGCGCCGAATCATCGAGATAGAGCGCCTTGAGACTGCGCTCGTCAATGGGAACCTCGCCACCCTTCGGGCTCACAAAATCCATTTGCAATCCCGCTGCCTCGGCCGCATCGTAGAAATGCGTCAGTTCGGTGAGCCAAAGCCCAGTCGTGTCGGATCGCGAAGGAAATTGGGCGTGGTTGGTCATGACGACCAGAATCCTGCCGCCCGGTTGCCGGGCGCCGTCGCGCTGGGCCGTGTCGGCCGCGTGTGCGTGTCCCCCAGTGAGCAGCGTGGCAATGATGGCCGTGAGCCAGCGCCGGACAAATCCGCTCTTGAACATACCTGATTCCTCATTCCTTGCTTGTCCGATTCGTTCGTATGCCCCCGAGTCGTCGATTGGCGGGGTACCGCAAGCCATGCAGACAACGACATGAAAGGCGCCCGGTCAGATGCTAGGGTTCAAGTCAGGTTTAAGGTCAAGCATTTCCGTCACCCGTGCGGATCCGTGCCGGAAGTCGGCATCAGCCTTGCTGCGCTGGCCGGCAGCGTCAGCATCCGGACGCGAACGCTGCTCATCCGGCACGCCGGGAACGGAGCGATGGAATGACGCGGTGAAACCCGCGCGGCGCAGGCGGTCACAGCGCATGCCATGACCGGCGCCTTCGTTCCGCGCCCGTCAAAAGCGCGTCCGGATTCCCACGGTCGCCGCGATCTGGCTGGCCGTCGAAGACTGCGCCAGGCCGCTGATCATTGCGCCCTCGAACGCCGAGCCAGCGGCGCCGTACGCATGTTGGTAGATCCCTTCGACATAGACGTCGGTGCGCTTGCTCAACGCGTAGTCGGCCATCAGCGTGACTTGATGCCACTTCGGGTGCCCCGAACCCGAAGCATCCCCGAAAGCGCCTTGGGTAAACGTATACGCGCCGGCAAGCGAGATCGAATGCGTCACCGCATAGTGCACGTTGACTTCGTAGTTGTCGAAGCGCAGTGTGTCGAACGACTGCGGGATCGCCGCTGTCGCACCCGGCTGCGTATGGTCGAACAGCGTATGCGTCCACAGCAGGCCGACAGTCGCCGGCCCGATCGTGTAGTTGCCGCCGACACCCATCACGCGCTGCCGCGCCGCGGGAAAATTGGGCGCGTCGTTGCTCGATACGGCGCCGGTGCCGCCGAGCGCGCCGTTGTTCAGTTGCAGGTAAGCCGCGGCCAGATTGACCGGGCCGTGACTGTAGGTCAGGCCGAAGCTGTACGCGCGGTTGTTCGAGAAGCCGCCGGCCGTGTTGCTGAAGCCGTACAGCGCTTCGGCCTGCAGCCCGCGATAGGCCGGGCTCACGTACTTGACCGAGTTGTTGATATAGAACGAGTCGTCGACGTTGTCGTTGTCGAACGGATGCGCGGCCAGATTGTTTCCGTCGCCGTTGTTGGCCATGGCGATCGGCCCGAGCACGTCGACCACGGCGTCGTACTGCCGGCCGAACGTTAGCGTTCCAAAGTTGTCGTTTTGCAGGCCGACGTAGGCCTGCCGGCCGAACAGGGTGCCCGCGTAAGCGGTGTTGCCGTTCTGGACGTTGAACCCGTTCTCGAGGCGGAAAATTGCATGCAGATTGCCGCCGAGATCCTCGCTGCCCCGGATGCCCCATACCTCGTTCGTCAGCATGCTGCTCTGCATCTGCACGGCGCTATGGCCGCCTTGGTTATTCGTATAGACGACGGCGGGGTCGATCACGCCATACAGGCTGACACTGCTTTGCGCATGGGCGGACAGCGCGAAGACCGACAAGGATGCCGCGCCGATGATGTTTTTGTTCACGTGCTGATACTCCAGGAGTGCTTCGACAAGGCGTCGGGATGCGTGAGCGTGACCCCGGACCCGTCCCGACCACGCGTCGTGTGCGCGACCAGGCGTGTGTAACGAAACGCCGCGGGGATCGCCGAAATGGGCCGCGCGTTGAATGGATCACGCTTGGATATCCGCAGCCCGAGGATTGTATGCGGCGTGCGATGACGGCTTTGAAAAGAACGGCCCGCTTTCCGCAAAGATTTCGTTAACGTCGGCGTCAGCGTGACGATACGGGCATTGCCCGTCGGATCAATAACCGCGCCGCGGAAACTCGCCTCACGACATTCGGCGAGCGACCCGCCATGCGGTGGCGCCACGCGACGCCTGCGCTGCCGGGAGAGCGGAAAGGCTCACGATACTTTCGACATAGCGGTGCGAGTGGCGGGCGAGAACCAGAATGGCGGCCGACATGAATGGAATCGTCGTGGCTCGGGAAGGCGCGCGACCCCGCCATGCGCGGCGGCGGTCGGCGCGCCGCCGGACGCCGGCACGTATGCGCGCGCCGTCCTTACCGATCGTGTGTCTTGAGAATCCGCCTGCCCTGCTCGATGCCGGCGCGCAACGCTTCTTCCTGCGTCAGCCACTCGGGCGTGACAAGTTCCGGCACCGGCATGTCGACGGGCACGTCGTTGAAATAGATCCGGACATCCGCGACCCACGCGCCGCGCGCGTTGCGTGTGGCGCCGACCCGGATCTCGTGGCCCATGAAAATATCGCTCGTTTGCATGAGAATGGCCCTCTCCCGTTCGCAAAAAATAGCAAATCGACTGTTTCAACAGCATGTGCATGGCGAGGCGTGTCAGCCGGGTGACGTGAGCGACGTGCCCCGGTATGCAAAGCGCAGGCTGCCAAATCGCGATGCCATCGCATCATGACCGGATGAAATCGTAGCAGCGTCTTCGTTTCTCCGAAACAGGGCGTCGGGTCGCAGCGCATTCGATTCGGGGATAGCATGCTCGCGACCGCGCGGGATATGATGGCAGCCACCGTGCGGGGATTCCGGAGCGTGGTCATCCCTTGCCGGCGGCGAACACGGTTTCGAATCGATCGAATGGGAGAATGCTCTTGGCGATTGACCTGACCTTTGCGATCAAGGTGTTTGCAGCGCTTTTCGCGATCATGAATCCGATTGCCAACATCCCGGTCTTTCTTTCATTGACGGACGGCGCATCGGACGCGGCTCGACGGAAGGTCGCGATCGCCGCGGCGATTGGCGTGACGGTCGGCTGTATCGTATCGGCGGTCGCGGGTGGGGCGATCCTCCACGCGTTCGGTCTCACGGTCGACGATTTTCGCCTCGCGGGCGGCCTGCTGGTCCTGCTGATCGCGCTGTCGATGCTGCATGGCTCGCCGAGCAGCCAGCATGCGCCGCGAGAAAGCGAATGCTCGGATCTCGCCGCGGAGAACGTCGCGGTCTACCCGCTGACGATCCCGCTGCTGGTCGGTCCGGGCACGATTGCGACGATGATCGTGCTGGGGCAGAGCGCATACGAGACCGGAAAGGAACTGGCCTTTGCGCTGGGCCTGGGCGCGTTCCTGGTTTTGCTGGCGGCTGCGCTCCTGTCGGCACCGCTCATCGGTCATTACCTTTCCCCCAAGGTGACGGCGATCACGCAGCGCCTGATGGGGATGATCCTCGCCGCGATCGCCATGCAGATGATTCTGGCGAGCCTGCGCGCCGCATTTCCGCATGCCGGTTGATGCATGCCGGATATCTTGAACCCGGGAGTTGTCAATGGATACCGTGATCGCAATAACCTATTCCAACCTCGATCTCGCCAAGCGGGCGATCGCCGAACTGGGCGCGCTGCACAGCGAAAAAGTCCTGCTGGTATCGGATGTCGTCGTCGTCGAGTTGGACAAGGACGGGATGGTCCGTTCGCATGTGATCGATCCGAACGCGTCGCCGGCCGGATCTTTCCTGCGGCATGCCCTCGAGACGATCGGATTCTCGATCGATGCGATGCGCGACCGCAAGATCGACGACGCGACGATCGAGACCATCGTACGCAAGGCGCATGCCGACAGCGCCACACTGGGAATCGTCGCCGAGAACCTGGATATCTATCGGCTGAGTGCCGGTCTGGCGAAGTTCGGCGGCGAAGTGATCTATTCGAATCTGTCGCTGGACGACGAACTGAAACTGGTCGAGGCGATCTCCAAGACGCGGGACCGCGACGAGGATGACGACGCGTGACGGCGTCCGTAAGCTGTTTTAGGCGGTTGACCCGAAAGCCCGGCACCCATGCCTGATTCGCGCTGACGCCGCACGCGCGTCAGCGACATCGGGCCGCTTGGGAGCACACGTCCGCCCTTCTTTCAGGATGACAGGCGCGGGAGATTTCAGGTTTCGTTATATTTCGTTGTATATTGCGACTGGTCGAAAATATGATGGGCATGTCGAATGCTCCGGCATGGGTCGGGCCATGCGACTGCAGTGAGGGCGGTATGAGTGGATTCACACGGGTCGCTCGCCACGCATGCCGAACATGCGGGATTTCGGCGCTTGCATGAGCTGAACCGGTTTGTCGAGCGCGCGGCGACGGCGGAACGTCACCGGGACGTCATCTTTTCGCAATTGCCGCCGGCCAGCGACGCCCTGCTTCGCGAGGGCGCCGCAGCGCTTGAGCAACTCGATACCGAACTGGCCGGCTTGTGTGTCGCGCACGTGCTGGCGTGCGATCCGCCCGACGCGCCGCAGACGAGCCCGCAATCGATCAAGGGGCCGGGAACCCGGATCCCGGCCCGAATCGCCAACTGAAAGAGAATGCCGATGAATACGCATCCGTTTCGACTGCCCCAGCGGGTATCCGGTCAAATCGGTTCTAAATCATTCGCTCCGCAGCCGGGCCGCAGTGGCGAGCGCGCAGCAGATTCGCCACCCGCGGCGGCGCGCAGAATCCGCCTGTCCGAGCTCGACACGCATTTCTACTGCTCGGTGATCGGGATCTGCCTGACAACGACGGAGCTGCGCAGGATCGTGCCGCGTTACGCGACGCTCGACCGGGAGCATGCAACCGACCTGCAACTCGATCTTGCCGCAGTCGGGTTGGCCACGCAGGACGGCGCGGGCGCGAAAGCCCTGCACCGGGCGCTCGATCGTCGTTATGCAGCGGCCATCAAGCGCTTCAGCGACGCGAAAGATGTCGGCGCGCTGAGCGCGCTGTGGTCCGAGGCGCTAAAGGCCGGCGACGTGTCGCCTGCGTACTGGGCTGTGATGACGCATCCGGCCGGCACGCAGGACATGCGTCAACTCGCATTCGGCGATGTTCATCGGCGGCCGCGTCCGGTGAGCGCCGCCGAGCGGGCTGACGTCTGCCGCCGGATGCTGCTCGAAGATGAAAACGCGGCGCTCAAGCGCATGATCGAACGGCAGCAACACCGGTTGCAGACGCTCGCCGTCGAGCGGGATGCGGAGGTGCGCGAACTGCGCGCGACGATTGAATCCCTGACGGCGGCGACGAACAAGCGCGTGCAGTTGGCCGACGATTATCTTTATGCCGAAGTGATGCGGCTTCGCACCGTGATCGACGAGCGCGACGAAAGCATTGCGGTTCATGCCGACCGCTGCGAGGCTGCCGAACGTCGTCTCAAGCGGGAAGCGGAGCGCGCGCAGGTCGTGCGGGCGCAGCTCGCCGCGGCCCGCGCCGCGATCAAGGCGATGAAGCGCGAGGTCTATGCGGTCGCATAGGCGATCCTGCATCCGATCATCCAGTCCGGACGCGCATCGACGGGCCTCGAGCGCGTCCGTTGCAAGCGAATCGTGAATGCCGGGGCCGTCCCGGATCGAATGCCTTCACGATGGCCGCATTTCAGCGCGGATCCTTACACGACGCTGTCGAAGCAGGAGCGGCATGTGCGGCGCCTGCTATCCGGCAGGCGCCACCGCGCCACTGAATCAGCATGATCGGGTTGGCTGGCCGGGACAGCGGCGATCCGGCATCACGTCCGACGATTCCATCGTGGACGCAAAGCCGCCGTTCCGCGTCATGCATCTGTGTCTCAACGGGCGTGTGCCAATGACGAGCGATGCGCGGTTCGCGCGCACCTGAGCGTTTCGTTCGCCGCAACGGGCGCTTGCGTGACAATCTCCACGTCAATCTTGATAGACCGTGATGCTGTGGTTAGTATCACTACGCCGGTCGACGCAGGCGGTTTGACTCACACGCCTGACGGGAAAAACCGGCCGACGGACGTCGCTCGAATGCCCATGCCGCGGATTGGTGAAGGACGTCGCCGCGCGGGATCCCGGAACCGGTATCGGCCGCAGAACGACTTCCGCATCGATCGGGCGGCACGTATCCGCACTCATCCGCGATGCGACCACCTATGCCGGGAGAGGGCGACTCCAATCGAATTCCGAAGCGCAAGGATTGCATCGTGGCCAGCGTGCTGGTCCAGAGCCGAATCCAATATCCGCAGATTGCTCACTCTCCAACGGGGACTCAATAATGAAAATCGAACACACACCCAATCCTCGCATTCAGGAACGCGAAAAAAACGGACCGCACCTGACCACTCATGAGCAACTGGGCCTGAACGGGCGCATCGCCCTTGTGATCACCAACGCTGTCGGCACGATGTGGTGCGCGTACTTCTTTGCGGCGCTCGCACTTGTCAGCTTGCCATCGGCCATCCAGGGCGGGATTTCGACGCTGATCTCCTGGATTGCCCAGACATTTCTGCAGTTGGTGCTGCTGTCCGTGATCATGGTGGGCCAGAAGGTTGCGGCTGCCGCGTCGGACAAACAGGCATTGCAGACCTACAAGGATGCCGAGGCGCTCCTGAAGATTCAGGATGACATGCAACGGCTCCTCGAGGTCAACAATGCGTTGACCGAAGCCATCCACCGTGCGATCGCGGACAAGGAAAAATTGTCGGCCGGGAAGCCGCACGTTTCCGGCGGCTCGAACCCGTCGGCGTGATCGCGGGCGGTCGTTGACTCCGGCCGCCGATGCCGGAAGCGGGCCGGGGCGAGCGGCCCCGGCCAACGATGCCGCGGCATGCATTCGCCGCCGGCATCCGCGCCTGGAGTCGACCCAGGTCAAGCCGCCGATCTGCTTGCAGCCCCGCCTTTTCCCTTGCCCGCTATCATGTGACCTCGTCGCCCATCGAGCCCGCTATGGAGGATAACGTCATGCATGCCGGCGAGCGTTTCAATAGCATTACGCATCTCGTCGGCGCGGTGATGTCCGTCGTGGGGCTGGCGACGCTGGTGACGATGGGCGCGCTCCAGGGCGACGCGTACAAGGTGGTGAGCTTCGGCGTATACGGTGCGATGCTCTGCGTGCTCTACGCGATCTCGACGCTGTACCACAGCGTGCGTCGGCCGCGCCTGAAAGCCGTTCTGCAGAAATGCGACCATTCGGCGATCTACCTGCTGATCGCGGGCAGCTATACGCCATTCACGCTTGTCACGCTGCGCGGGCCGTGGGGCTGGTCGCTATTCGGCGTGAGCTGGGGGCTTGCCGTATTGGGCATCGTGCAGGAGCTCACGCTCGGACGCCGCACCCGTGTCGTCTCGATGGTGCTGTACGTCGTGATGGGCTGGCTCGCGCTGGTTGCGGTTCGTCCGCTGATCCATGCGCTGCCGGCAGTCGGTACCGCGTGGCTTGTCGCGGGCGGCGTCATTTACAGCGTGGGCATTTATTTCTTCGTCAACGACGAGCGCATCCGGCACGGACACGGTATCTGGCATCTGTTCGTGCTGGCAGGCAGCCTGTGCCAGTTCGTCAGCGTCGCGTTCTACGTCGCGTGATATGCGTCGGCGGCGGCATGCAGCCGAACCCGCCGCATTCCTGCGGCATCGCCTGACAACGGAGCGATGCGGGACACCGGCGTATCGTCATCCCAGCGCATCGAGATTCAACGCATAGGACTTCCCGATCCACATCGCAGCGTCGCGATGATCGCGCAGCGCGTCGCCCGTGTTCGGGTGGAGGAAGAGATCGAGCACACCGTGGTTCAGCACGAGCCACGGCACGATCTCGGCGAAGCGCGCAGCATCGAACGCGATCTGATACGACCATGCCGGGTGCGGCCCCACGAGCCGTTCATGAAAACGCCCAAGCACGATGTTCTCGCCGAACCGCTGCTCGACGACTTGCCGAAACACCTGCGCGGCGTCGCGGCTGCCGGCGTCGAAATAGACATGCGCATGCCAGCTTTCGATGGCGGTGGGATCGATGAAGGGCGTCGTCATATTCGTGCTGAAAAGAAAAGGTCATGGCACCGCGCCGGCCGATCGGTGTGCGACGCGCAGGATAGCGCCGCCGGCCGGTCGTGGCCGCGCCGCACCAGGCCGACTGGTGCGGCGCCCGGAAAAACAAAAAGCGCCATGAACGAACGTCATGGCGCTTTTCGATTGCCGTCAGGCCTGACGGCACGGCCGGCGCGGACCGAACGACCCGCGTCGGCCGGAATCAACTGCAACCGCCTCAGGCCGCCGCTGCCGGCTTGGCGCTCTTGGCCGGCTTCTGGAGCTTGCCCTTGCCGGCGCGCTCGATTTCCTCGAGCTTGATCTCGACGTGGCGCGAGAACACGTACTCGGCCGGACGCTGCTTGTCGATCGGAATGTCCGGTGCGAACGGGCCGTCGGTCTTGATGCCCATCTTGCTGACGCGCAGCGCCTTCAGCGGGTGCGAGATCGTGTCCAGCACGGCCGTCGCCTCGAAGCCGCAGTGAACCATGCAGTCCGCGCACTTCTCGTAGTTGCCGACGCCGTAGTTGTCCCACTTGGTCGTTTCCATCAGTTCCTTGAAGGTCTTCACGTAGCCTTCGCCGACCAGGTAGCACGGCTTCTGCCAGCCGAACACCGTACGCGCCGGGTTGCCCCACGGCGTGCACTTGTAGGTCTGGTTGCCGGCCAGGAAGTCGAGGAACAGCGACGACTGGCTGAACGACCAGCGCTTGCCGCCGTCGCCGCGCTTGAAGATCTCGCGGAACAGGTTCTTCGTCTTGTCGCGGTTCAGGAAGTGCTGCTGATCCGGCGCGCGTTCATACGCGTAGCCCGGCGACACGGTGATGCCGTCGACGCCGATCGGGCCGAGCGTGTCGAAGAACTTCGCGACGCGCTCCGGAACCGCATCGTTGAACAGCGTGCAGTTGATGTTCACGCGGAAGCCGCGGCGCTTCGCTTCCTTGATCGCCGCGACTGCCTTGTCGTACGTGCCTTCCTGCGACACCGAGTGGTCGTGCATCTCCTTGTCGCCGTCGAGGTGGACCGACCAGACGAAGTACGGGCTCGGCTCGTAGTCGTCCATCTTCTTTTCCATCAGCAGCGCGTTCGTGCACAGGTACACGAACTTCTTGCGCTTCATGATGCCCTTGACGATTTCCGGCATTTCCTTGTGCAGCAGCGGCTCGCCGCCTGCGATCGACACGATCGGCGCGCCGCATTCGTCGACGGCTTCCAGGCACTCTTCGACCGACAGGCGCTGGTTCAGGATGGGATCCGGATAGTCGATCTTGCCGCAGCCGTTGCATGCGAGGTTGCAGCGGAACAGCGGCTCGAGCATCAGCGCGAGCGGATAGCGTTTGTTGCCGGACAGGTGTTGGCGCATGATGTATGCGCCGACGCGGACTTGCTGGAGCAGCGGAATAGACAAGAGTTGTCCTCCTTAAACTTCGCGGGCGACGGCTTGCGTGAGCTTCGCCGGCAGCTTGAATTCGACTTTTTCTTCACGGCCCGCCATCGTTGTGACTTCGACGGGCCCCAGCGCGCGCAGCGCGCTGATGACATCTTCAACCATCTCTTCGGGCGCGGATGCGCCGGCGGTCAGACCGACGGTTTGTGCATTCGCGACCCATTCGGCCTTCACTTCCGAGCCGTCGGCGACGAGGTAGCTCGGCACGCCGCTTTCGGTGCCGATCTCGCGCAGGCGGTTCGAGTTCGAGCTGTTCGTCGCACCGACGACCAGCAGCACGTCGACCTGCCCGCTCAGCTCGCGCACCGCCGCCTGGCGGTTCTGCGTCGCGTAGCAGATGTCGCGCGTGTCCGGTCCGACGATGTCGGTGAACTTGCGCGTCAGCGCCTCGATGATGCCGCGCGTGTCGTCGACCGACAGCGTCGTCTGCGTGACATATGCGACCGGCGTGTCGACCGGCAGCGTCAAGGTCTCGACCTCGGCCTCGCTCTGGACGAGGATCACCTCGCCCGGAATCTGGCCGACCGTGCCTTCGACTTCCGGATGGCCCGCGTGGCCGATCAGGATCAGCCGGCGGCCAGCAGCCACGTACTGGCGGCCCTGCACGTGCACTTTCGTGACGAGCGGGCAGGTTGCGTCCAGCACGTCGAGCCCGCGCGCTTCCGCGTCGCGCTCCACCGTCTGGGCGACGCCGTGCGCGCTGAAGATCGCGACAGCGCCGTGAGGGACTTCGTCGAGTTCTTCAACGAATCGCGCCCCTTTATTACGCAGATTTTCGACCACGTGCCGGTTATGGACAATTTCATGGCGTACATAAACCGGTGCACCGTGCTGTTGCAGCGCGCGATCGACAATCTCGATCGCACGGACAACCCCCGCACAAAAGCCGCGGGGCTGGGCAAGGATGACTCGCATAGATGAGCGAACTCCGACGACAGACGCGGGGTTCCGAGGAGCCGGCCAGCCAGCTCGATCGTCCCGACTTGATGTTGATGAATGCGGGAACGACCCGGCACCCCGAATTAATCGCGCATTTTAACTCTATCGGGCCGACCTTGCTCGGGCCCTGTTCAGTTCGTGTTGCAATTCGGATGCTGCGCACATTAACGCCCGCTCGTCAGGAACCCAGTAAACTACGCGGTTTCGCAGCTGGCCGCTGTCCGGCCGGCTGACGTCGAGCACATCTCAAGGCCTCTCGATGACCATCGATTCTTACGAGCAGCATTGCCCCGCGCCCCACGCGCGGCCGACCGCCGGCGCCGCTTCGGGCGCCATCAACCTGTCCCTGATTGCCGGATGCGCGCGCGGCGCACGGCAGGAGGCACGCCGATGATGCTGGCGATCGCTTTCATGCTGTCCTGCCTGTCGCTCGTGATCTGGATCGTCCTGCTCGTGGCGCGGGGCGGTTTCTGGCGCGCGCAGGCCGCCCGGCCCCTGCCGCACGCGGCGGGCGGCGATGGCTGGCCGGCCGTGGTCGCGGTCGTGCCGGCCCGCAACGAGGCCGACGTGATCGCGCAGGCGGCGACGTCGCTGCTCGAGCAGGATTACCCGGGCGGATTTCATCTGATCATTGTCGACGACCACAGTACCGACGGCACCGCCGACGCCGCGCGCGCAGCGGCGCTGGCGATCAATCGCGCCGACCGCCTGACAGTGCTGTCCGCGAAGCCGCTGCCGGCCGGCTGGTCGGGCAAGGTCTGGGCGCAGTCGCAGGGGATCGCGGCGGTAAGCACGCTCGGCCTGCCTGCCGACTATCTGCTGCTGACCGACGCCGACATCGGCCATCCGGCCGATGCCGTGGCGCAGCTCGTCACGCGCGCCCGGGCGGAAGGGCGCGACATGGTGTCGCTGATGGTCCGGCTGCGCTGCGATTCGTTCTGGGAAAAGGCGCTGATCCCGGCATTCGTGTTCTTTTTCGCGAAGCTCTACCCGTTCTCGTGGATCAACGATACGCGCAACAAGACGGCCGGCGCGGCAGGCGGCTGCATGCTGGTGAAGCGCACGGCGCTTGAAGAGGCCGGCGGCATCGAGTCGATCCGCGGCGCGCTGATCGACGATTGCAGCCTGGCCGCGCAGATCAAGCATCGCGGCGGCGGCCGTCATCCGATCCGGCTCGACCTGGCGGACCGCAGTGTGTCGCTGCGTCCGTACGACAGCTGGCGCGATATCTGGAACATGATCGCGCGCACGGCGTTCACGCAGCTGCACTATTCGACTTGGATGCTGGCCGGCACGCTGCTCGGCATGACGATCATCTATCTGGTGCCGCCCGTCGCGGCGCTTGCGTACGGCGCATACGCGTGGCCGGCATGGCTCGCCTGGGCGTTGATGTGCACCGCGTATGCGCCCATGCTGCGCTACTACCGCCGCTCGCCGTGGTGGGCGCCTGCGCTGCCGCTCGTCGCGGCGTTCTATGTCGGCGCCACCTTCGCGTCCGCCTGGCGCTATTGGCGCGGCAAGGGCGGTCAGTGGAAGGCCCGCGTGCAGGCACCGGTTCAGGACCGCTGACCGGATGCAGACGGGGCGGCGCAAGGCCGCCCCGACGACGGCCGCCTCATGCACGGCCGTCCTGCGCTCACCGCTGGGTGAGCATCATGTACAACTGAATCACCACATCCGGCGAGAACGTAAACGGCACCCAGCCGTAGCCGGTGTGACGCGCGACCAGCAAACGGTCGCCGTTCGACTGCTTCTGCACCGCCATCATCGGATTTTTCGTCGACACGAATCGCCAGCCCGGCGGAATGCCGGTCGGCTGCTCGGTTTCCATCGACGCGCGCGCGTGCGCAAGCTCTTCGATCAACTGGCCGAGTTGCTCGGGATGCAGCGTGATCGACTGTCCGTTGACGGTCAGCGCGATTTCGTTCCGAGACGGCCGCGCGACGTGCAGGGACGGTTTTTCCGCAGGTGTGGCGTCCGCGGCATTGGCCGGCGTGACGTCGGTTACGGCGTCGGCGATGTCGGCAGAAGCGTCGCCGAGTGCGGCGGCAGCCTCGGCCGGCACGGTGTCGGTCGCCATTTCGACCGCGTCCGCCGCAGCTCGAGTTGCATCGACGCCGGGGCGCTGTGCTTCGGTCGCCGATGCCGATTCCTCAGGCGTGACGGCGTGGTCTTCCGCGGCCCGCGCGGCAATGATGGCTGCGGCGACCGCTTCCGCCTCCGCCGTTGCGGCGGCATGACGTTGCGCGGCGGCTTCTGCCTCGGCAATGGCGACAGCGTGACGCTCCGCGGCGGCTTCCGCTTCGGCGGCCGCGGCGATGTGGCGCTGGGCGGCGGCCTCGGCCTCGGCGGCGGCAGCGGCGTGGCGCTGGGCTTCGGCTTCGGCTTCGGCGATGGCGCAGGCATGGCGCTGCGCGATGGCTTCGGCCTCGGCGGTGGCTTCGGCATGGCGTTGCACGGCGGCTTCGGCTTCGGCGGTTGCGTCGGCATGGCGTTTCACCGCAGCTTCGGCTTCGGCGATCGCCTCGGCGTGGCGTTGCGCGGCGGTGTCCGCGTCGGCGACGGCCTCGTTGCGACGAGGTGCGCCGGCTTCGGCCACGCGTGCGGATTCTTCGGCGGTATGCGCCGCTTGCTCGGCGGCGCGGGCGGCGTCGATGAGCTGATCGACGCCGGCATCGAGCGCATCGATCTGATCGTTCAGGTTCATGCGTGATATCTCTACGTAAGGCCCGAGATTTTACCCGCTGCGCCGAGGCCGGTTCGCGCGCGGCGTGTAACAAAATGCAGGGCCGGGCATCGCGCGCGCGGCGGACGGCCCCGTGCCCGTCACATCACTTCAGGTAGCCCGCCGTGCGGAACCAGTCGAGCGCGTCGCGCAGGCCTTCGCGGTACGGCCGTGCGCGATAGCCAAGCTCGCGCTCCGCTTTCGCCGACGTGAAATACATCTTGTTCTTCGACATCCGCAGCCCGTCGACGGTGACGAACGGCTCCTTCTTCGTGAATTTCGCCACCGCCTCCGCGCCGACTGCGAGCGGATACAGCGGCCAGCGCGGCAGCGCGAGCGTCGGGGCCTTGCGGCCCGTCATCTGCGCGATGTCGGCGAGCATCTGCTGCAGCGGCAGGTTCTCGCCGCCGAGGATATAGCGCTCGCCGATGCGGCCGCGCTCGAGCGCGAGGAAGTGTCCGTTCGCGACATCATCGACATGGACGAGGTTCAGCCCCGTATCGACGAATGCCGGAATCTTGCCGAGCGCCGCCTCGACGATGATGCGGCCGGTCGGCGTCGGCTTCACGTCGCGCGGGCCGATCGGCGTCGACGGATTGACGATCACCGCGGGCAGGCCTTCGTCCGCGATCATGCGTTCGACCGCGCGCTCGGCGAGCACCTTGCTGCGCTTGTAGACGCCGATCGCCTGCTCCGGCGTGAGCGGCGCCGTTTCGTCGGCGGCGACGCCCGCGCTGGTGACCTTCAGCGTCGCGACGCTGCTCGTATAGATGATCCGCTCGACACCTTCGGCGCGCGCCGCGCGCATCGTCGCGACCGCGCCTTCGAGGTTCGCACGCTCGATCTCGAGCGGGTCGGGCGCCCACATGCGATAGTCGGCGGCGACGTGGAACAGATAGCGCA
>NZ_JAHACR010000402.1 GCF_018375725.1 Burkholderia sp.
CGCTCCGGCGCGGTTGCCGGATTCAGCAGCACCGCCTTCCAGCCGTGCTTCTCGGCAAGCCACGTCGCATAGTAGCCGCCGAGCGAGCTGCCGATCACCGTCACGTCGCGCGCGCCGGCCGCCTCGGCTTCCGCCGCGGCAACGGCCGCGAGCGGCGACATCGACAGCGACGGGCAACGCCACTCGCCGATCCGGCCCTGCTCGGCCATGCGGGCCGCGAGCAGCCGCGATTTCATCGATTGCGGCGACGAGCGAAAGCCGTGCAGATACAGGATCACGCGCGGCTCCCGCCGGCGTCGAGCGCATCGAGCAGCTTCTGGTGCACGCCGCCGAAACCGCCGTTGCTCATCACGAGCACGTGGTCGCCGGGCCGTGCGGCAGCCGTCACCGCCTTCACCAGCCGATGCAGATCGTCGAACGCCTGCGCCTTGTCGCCGAGCGGAGCGAGTGCGTCGGCGAGATTCCAGCCGAGCGCGTCGCGGCCGGACGGCGAACCGTAGCCGAATACCTGATCGGCGTCGGCCAGGCTGCCGGGCAGCTGCGCCTTCATCACGCCGAGCTTCATCGTGTTCGAACGCGGCTCGAGCACCGCGAGAATGCGCGTGTTTTCCCGGCCGATGCGCGCACGAAGGCCGGCGATCGTCGTTTCGATCGCGGTCGGGTGATGCGCGAAGTCGTCATAGACGGTCACGCCATTCACGCTGCCACGCACTTCCATCCGCCGCTTCACGTTGCGAAACGATGCGAGCGAAGCCGCGGCCTGCGCCGGCGGCACGCCGACGTGGCGCGCGGCGGCGATCGCGGCCAGCGCGTTCATCCGGTTGTGCTCGCCCTGCACCTGCCACGCGACTTCGCCGAAGCGCTCGCCGCGCCAGTACACGGCAAAGCGCTCGTCGACCGGCACGCCGTCCTCGGCGGGCAGCGCCTGCCAGCCGCCGTCGACGCCGAATCGCTCGACCTCGCTCCAGCAGCCGCGGGCAAGCACGCGCTCGAGCGCCGCCTCGCGGCCGTTCGAGACAATCCGGCCGACACCCGGCACGATGCGCACGAGATGATGGAATTGCGTCTCGATCGCGGCGAGATCCGGGAAGATGTCTGCGTGATCGAATTCGAGGTTGTTCAGCACTGCCGTGCGCGGGCGGTAATGAACGAATTTCGAGCGCTTGTCGAAGAAGGCGGTGTCGTATTCATCCGCCTCGATCACAAAGAAGCTGGAATCGGTCAGCCGCGCGGACACGCCGAAGTTCAGCGGCACGCCGCCGATCAGGAAACCGGGGTTCAGGCCTGCGTCCTCGAGCAGCCACGCGAGCATCGACGACGTCGTCGTCTTGCCGTGCGTGCCCGCCACCGCAAGCACCCATTTGCCGGCCAGCACATGCTCGCCGAGCCACTGCGGCCCGGACACGTAAGGCAGGCCGCGATCGAGGATCGCCTCCATCAGCGGATTGCCGCGCGACACGACGTTGCCGATCACGAACAGATCCGGCTTCAGGTCGATCTGATCCGCGCCGTAGCCTTCGATCAGCTGAATGCCCTGCGCCTCGAGCTGCGTGCTCATCGGCGGATAGACGCCCGCATCGCAGCCCGTGACCGTATGCCCCGCCGCGCGCGCGAGCACGGCCAGACCGCCCATGAAGGTGCCGCAGATACCAAGAATATGGATGTGCATAGAGGAATGCTTTCGCGCCGCCGGGCGCCTTCGATTCGGATTGAAACGTGTTGCGGCGCACCGGACAAGCCAAGCCGCGCGGCCGGCGCGCGTCGCCGCGACACAAAGAGCGCTATTGTAACTGACGGTCTGCCGCGCCCGCCGCACCGAACGACGCATACGGCGCGCGGCACTGCGGTCGCACGTCACGGCCGGGCGGGGTGGCGATCGAGTATGATTGCCGCATCATGTCTCGCAAACCCTTAGTCGATCCGCGGCGCGTCCGCGAGGAAATTGCCCAGGCGGCCGCGCGCCTCATCGCCGAGGATGGCCTGGACTATGCCGGCGCGAAGCGCAAGGCCGCACGCCAGCTGCTCGGCGATTCGCGCGTTGCCAACGAATGGTTGCCGGATAACGACCTGATCGAGGAAGAACTGCGTGAATACCTCACGCTGTTCCAAAGCGACACGCAGCCGGACGAGCTGCGCCGCCTGCGCGAAGTCGCGCTCGACTGGATGCGCCGGCTGGCCGATTTCCATCCGTACGTGACGGGCGCCGTGCTGAACGGCACGGCGAACGCGCACTCCGACATCCACCTGCAGACGTTTTCCGACAGCCAGAAGGAAGTCGCGATCCACTTGCTGAACCAGAACATCCAGTACGACGTATCCGAGACGCGGCACTTCGCCGGCCGCGGCGACGTCGAAACGCTGAGCTTCCTGTGGCGCGCCCTGCGCGGCGCGGAGCCGGTCGGCATTCACGTTTCGCTGTATTCGAGCGACGACCTGCGCGGCGCGGTCAAGGCCGACGCGCGCGGCCGGCTGGCACGCGCCGATGCGGCCACGCTGCGCGCGCTCGTCGATGCGAGCGACTCACCTTCCGAAACGCACTGAGCCGATGATGAACACGAAACGAATGCTGGCGGCTGTCCTTGTCGCGGTCATCGCGATAGCGGGCGGCCTCGCTGCCGGGCACTGGTTCCGGGGCGCCCCGCCCGTCGGGCACGCCGACGACGCGGCGCCCGCCGCCGGCGGCCCGGTCGACCAGCTATGGTCGGCCGCCGTCACGGATGCCGACGGCAAGCCGGCATCGCTCGCCGCATTCAAAGGCCAGAAGATCGTCGTCAATTTCTGGGCGTCGTGGTGCGGCCCATGCGTCGAGGAAATGCCGGAGCTCGTCGCGTTGTCGCACGAATACGGGAAGAAAAACATCCGCTTCGTCGGGATCGGCGTCGATTCCGCGCAGAACGTGAAGAACTTCCTGCAGAAGCTCAAGGTCGACTACCCGATCTTCGTCAGCGGTTATGCAGGCGCCGATCTGGCCCGCAATTTCGGGAATATGGCCGGCGCACTGCCGTTTACGGTCGTCATCGACGAAAATGGCAAAGTACGCGAGACAAAATTGGTACAAATCCAGCCGGCCGAGCTGAAAAAGACCCT
>NZ_JAHACR010000403.1 GCF_018375725.1 Burkholderia sp.
GTTCCGCAGGCCGAGCTTCCGGCGGAGGTGGCGTATGAGACCCATATCGCCGAAACCGGCGGCGTACCGACCCGGCACAATCTCCACGACTTCTTCAACGCACTCGTCTGGCTGACGTATCCGCGCATCAAGGCGGCGCTGAATGCGCGGCAGGCGGACGCAATCGACGAGGCGGGCGGGGTCGGCCCGGTGCGCGGGCGTCTGCGCGACGCGTTGACGCTGTTCGACGAGAATGCGGCGCTGTTCGTGACGGCCGATCCCGCACTCGCCGATGCATTGCGCGGCTTCGACTGGACGGCGCTTCTGGTCGACGCGCGCGACGCATGGGGCACGCGCTGCGAGGCGCGGCTCGTCGGACATGCATTGCTCGAAAAACTTGTCGCGCCATACAAGTCGTGTACCGCACACGTATGGATCGTCGACGTGCCGGCGGACTATTTCTCCTGGCCGGCCGCGCGCCGGGCGGCCCACGTCGACGCGCACGTCGCGCACGGGCTGGCGACTCGTGACCTGACGAGCCGCGACTATGCGCCGCTGCCGGTACTGGGCGTGCCGGGCTGGTGGGCGGCGAACGCGGCCCCGGCGTTCTACGACGATCCCGCAGTGTTTCGCAGCGGCAGGCGCACGCGGCGGCTGTAAGCCACGGCGCGCGGTGTTAGAATGCCGGTCGCAAAGCAGGCTAGGCAGTCGCGGCCTCGCCGCCTTCGGGCAGGCGGGGGCGAGGAAAGTCCGGACTCCACAGGGCAGGGTGATGGCTAACGGCCATCCGTGGCGACACGCGGAACAGGGCAACAGAAAGCAAACCGCCGATGGCCCGGCGCAAGCCGGGATCAGGTAAGGGTGAAACGGTGCGGTAAGAGCGCACCGCGGCGACGGCGACGTTCGCCGGCACGGTAACCTCCACCCGGAGCAATTCCAAGTAGGCAGGCGCGCACCTCTCGTGGGTGCAGGATGGGGCCCCCGTCTCGTCTGCGGGTAGGAAGCTTGAGCGCGTCAGCAATGGCGCGTCTAGAGGAATGGCTGCCACGCGCCGCGCGCCTTCGGGCGCCCGGTGTGCACAGAATCCGGCTTATCGGCCTGCTTTGCCATTCGAATGTCAGAAGGGCCGGCGTCCATCGCGGACGCCGGCCCTTTTTCTTCATGTGCGGTGCGTTCAGGCGGGGACGATGTCGAACGAGTGCGTGAGTTCGGCCGTCTTCGCGATCATGATCGACGCCGAGCAGTACTTGTCGTGCGACAGATTGATCGCGCGCTCCACCGTGGCGGGATTCAGGTTGCGGCCGGTGACGGTGAAGTGGAAATGAATCTTCGTGAACACTTTCGGATCCTCGCTGGCGCGCTCTGCTTTCAGCGTGACCGAGCAGCCCGTGACGTCCTGGCGGCTCTTCTTCAGGATCAGCACGACGTCGTACGCGGTGCATCCGCCGGTGCCGAGCAGCACCATCTCCATCGGCCGCGGCGCGAGATTGTGGCCGCCGCCTTCCGGCGCGCCGTCCATCGCGACGAGGTGGCCGCTTCCTGTCTGGGCTGAAAACGCCATGCCATCCTGACCCAACCAGCTTACTTTGCATTCCATGCTTGCACTCCAGCGTTGCCTGATTCGAATTCGAACCGGCATTGTAGCCCGCGTCTTCATCGCAGGCTGGCACGCTGCCGCAATGTGGGCGGGAGACTCGCCGCGGCGGTTCGTCGTGCGGCCGAGCGGCGGTGCACGTCCGGAATTTAGGGGTTTACATCTAGATGGATCACATGCGAAACATCCGATGTGTCTGCAAGCGATTGATTTTAATGATGAAAAATAGAATTTTGTTGATGCGCGCAAAATTTCATATCATGGTGTGAAATTTCGTAATGTAGATTTTCTTGTGTTGCCGACATCGCGTTCATATAATGTGACTCATTGGTTGCCGCGCTGCGGCATCCTCCGAATGTCTCCTCCACCCTCCTCCAATGGTGGATTAAACCCGAACCGATCGTTCGGGTTTTTTTTCGTGTGATGCAAGTATCGCTGCATATCGCCGTGAGGTCGGATCGAGGCAGGCGGCGACACGGTCACGCATTGCGCAGCAGGGCGGTGCTTCGCAGCGGATCTGCGCGTGACGACGATGCGGTCGCGAATGCGAACTGCCGGGACTGATCCGGATTTAACGGGGTGCGACCAGATGTCTGCGAGATGCCGGAACGGCGCGGCTGCGCGACTCGCGCATTCTCTTTGACGGCTGCCAACTATCTCCTTTATAATCCACGGTTTTTCCGCCTTCATGCCCACGGAAAAAGAACAGGGAGAGCCTGCACCGCGCCTCGAAGCGCACCTATCCAAGCAGGAAAAAAGTATCGGGCACAGTAATTTTTTTGGATCGATCATGAAGACGTTTTCCGCAAAAGCCCATGAGGTGACGCGCGAATGGTACGTGATTGACGCGACGGATAAGGTTCTCGGCCGTGTCGCCAGCGAAGTGGCACGCCGTCTGCGCGGCAAGCACAAGCCTGAGTTCACCCCGCACGTCGACACCGGTGATTTCATCATCGTCATCAACGCGAGCAAGTTGAAGGTCACGGGCAACAAGACTCTGGACAAGAAGTACTACCGTCACTCGGGTTACCCGGGCGGTATCTATGAAACGACGTTCGGCAAGATGCAGGAACGCTTCCCGGGCCGTGCGCTCGAGAAGGCGGTCAAGGGCATGCTGCCGAAGGGCCCGCTCGGCTACGCGATGATCAAGAAGCTGAAGGTCTACGCAGAAGCGACGCATCCGCACTCGGCTCAACAGCCGAAAGCGCTCGAGATCTAAGGGGAGCCCACATGATCGGTAACTGGAACTACGGTACGGGCCGCCGCAAGAGCGCAGTCGCTCGTGTCTTTATCAAGGCTGGCAAGGGCGACATCATCGTCAACGGCAAGCCCATCGCTGACTACTTCTCGCGCGAAACGTCGCTGATGATCGTGCGTCAGCCGCTGGAACTGACCAACAACGGCCAGACGTTCGACATCAAGGTGAACGTGTCGGGCGGCGGTGAAACGGGTCAGGCCGGCGCAGTGCGCCACGGCATCACCCGCGCACTGATCGACTACGACGCGACGCTGAA
>NZ_JAHACR010000029.1 GCF_018375725.1 Burkholderia sp.
GCGGACACTCCCGCGCGTTCGCCGCAAGGCGGCCTCGCGCGGCGCGTCGCCGGCGGCGGTGTGGCTGCGGTTCATTACTTCGCGGCGAGGGCGTCGTGGTTGTCGGTCTGCGGCTTCTTCTCGCCGCCATGGACCGAAATCCCGTGCAGTTCCTTGTTGCGCGCGACGACCTCGGCGGTCGGCGGGTACTGCGTCTTGTTGATCGGCACGATGCCGTCGTGCTGTGCCTGCTTCAGTTCGTTGATCACCTGCGTGCGGGACTTGCCCTGCGTTTGCGTTTGGGCGAACGCGGCCTGCGTGGCCATGCCGAGCGACAGCGTGGCGGTGACGAACAGTGCTGCGAGTTTTGCCGTTTTCATCGAGTGCTCTCCTTGATCAGGGCCGCCGGGTGGCGAACCATGGACCCAGTATGCGAAAGCAGCCGTGCGTGATCGTGATAGCGAGATGAAAAATGCGTCAGATTGCGAGGTGCGGGATGTACTGGACGGACTCGGTCGATATGACGCAATCGTCATGTTCGCGTCACGGATGCGATGAGCGGGAAGCGGAACATGAAGCCCGCCGTTGGCCGATGCGCCGGCGGCATTCGTGCCGATCGCGACAGCCGCATCGATCGCGGGCGGCGTCGTTCAGACCTTCATTCCGGACCGGAAATTGCCTCGTCCCGCCATTCGCCTCGCCTTGATCGCAGCCCTGACCGTCCCGTTGTACGCGGGCTGCGTATCGACTCGTTCCGATACCACTGCCGCCGCCCGCAAGGCGGCACCGGCCAATCTGATGCCGGGCGAGCAGGTAGACTACGCCGGGCATCGCTGCGGTAATCCGAACATGCATGTTAAGACGCATCCATGCCTGTTCCCGCAGTCTAATTCCAGGCCGTGATCGTCGAACGCCCAAAAAAAAGCCCGGTACTCGATGAGTCCGGGCCCAATGCGTGATCGTGCCGTGTGGCAGCGACCCGCTGCGTGGATGGGAGCGGGCAGGGCCCGCCACCGTTCCGATCGTAGCGCCACGACACATCGCGAAGTTGATCGGAACATGAAATTTTCGTCACACGGCCCGCATGGTTGATCGCCGTGATTCAGAACCGGTGGCGCAATCCGAGATTGATGATGCCCTGCGTGCGCGTACCACCGTAGCCGTAGGAACCGATCGACGCTTGCGCTGGCTGCGTGCCGCCGTCGAGCGTGCGCTGTTCGCCATTCGCGCGCTGCCACGCGCCGACTGCATAGAGATCGGTGCGCTTTGACAGCACGTAGTCGGCGCCGGCGGACACCTGATGGTAGGTCGCGCTCGTATCGCCGCGCGCCTTCGTGTAGCTGTAACCGACGCCGACGAGCAGGCTGGCTGTTGTCTGATAGTTGAAGAATCCGCGCGCGGTGTCGTACTTCTGCGTGCCGCGAAAGGCCGACGTCGCATCGGCCTTGTACTGCGCATTGCTGTAGTCGATGCCGACCGTGAACGGCGCGAAGGTGTAGCGCAACGCACCGCGCGCGATGCCGATCGATTTCGCGGAGATATAGCCACCGTTGACGAGCGACCCGTCGAATGTGCCGTCCGATGTGCCGTTCCACCCGGTCCGGATGCCATTGGCGAGCGATGAACGGTTGGCCGCGTAGTAGTAGCCGCCTGACGCGTCGAACGGGCCGTTGCTGTACGACAGGCCGGCCGACCAGGTTTGCCCGGCGCCGCTCTTGCCGGCTACGCCGCCAAGCGCGTACATGCCGACGAACTGGAAGCCGCCGACCACGGGTGACGTGTACTTCACCGCGTTGTCGGTGCGCGACGACGTGTCGTAGTTATCGACGTCGCCGGGCGTCGCGTACACGCTGCCGAAGTAGAAATCGCCGGTGATCGGCCATGCGACATCGGCGAGCGCATCGTACTGGCGGCCGATCGTCAGCGTCCCCCAGCGCGCGCTTTCCAGCCCGACGAACGCCTGCCGGCCGAACATCCGGTTGCCTTGCCCGAGCGCGCCGGTGTTTGGGTTGAAGCCGTTTTCCAGCGTGAAGATCGCCTTCAGCCCGCCGCCGAGATCCTCCGCGCCTTTCACGCCGAAGCGGTTGCCGAGCAGGTTCCCGTTACCGAGGCCGACGAGGTTCTTGCCTTGCGCATCGGCATTCCACACATACGTAAGCGAAGTATCGAACAAGCCGTAGAGCATCACTTCCGTGGCATGCGCAGCATGCGCGGTCGTCAGCAGCGCTCCCGACATCATGACGAGTCGAACCGGATTATTCATGGTGTGTTCCTGAAGTTGAAGGTGATCGTTTCGTGCATCGTTCGATGCCGGCGCCGAACTTGTGTCGCGACGGGCCGGAATATCGCGATTGCGGTGGCGATTCTGGAAAGCGTTCGGATCGTGGAGGTGATGGACAAATGAGAAAAATGTCATCGCGGTGTCATGCGTGCGGAAACATGCGGTGATTTCGATTCGTACTGCGATGTACAAGATGCGCGGACGGTGACGAAAGCGTCATGAAGCGGTCACGCATCCGCACCGCCGCGGGATCAAAGTGACGGCTCCTGTCACGGAATTCCAGTAAGGAGCCCACCCCATGAACATTCCGCGTCCGCTGATCGGCATTGCCGCCGTCGCGCTGTCGATTGCCGCCTTCTCGCAGGCCGTGGCCGCGCAGCCGAAGAGCCGCCAGGAAGTGTTTCAGGAACTCGTGCGTGCGCGCCACGACGGCGTGATCCCGAGCCCGAATCACGACTATCCGGCGAGTCCGGCCGCCGTCGCGCGAAATCAGGAGGTTCATCGCTCGACCGTTCATCGTGGCGAGAAGATGCCGATGGTCGACGCGCACGACAACCGCTTCGCGGTGCTTTGATCGTTGATTCAAGAAAAGGAGGGGCGATGCGAAATATCGTGAAAGGAATCGTGCTGGCGGCGTGCCTGATGTCGACGGCCGCGACGGCGGCAGGCTGGCCGGAACGTGCGCTGTCGCACGCGCCGGCCCACGACGTCGGCAGCCGCGCGAACGAGCGGATGCTTTGCGAATTCGCGGTCGTGCCAGCCGGCGCGTGGACCGCGAGGTTTGCGCGCGGGCTATGCGAAGTCGACAACGGCTGGTTGACGTTCGTGCCGGCCGATACCGGAGACGATTCGGCGGTCGCGGAGACGCGGATCATGCTCGGCGACGTTCGCACCGCGTCGCATCAGTCACGCAAGCTGAAGGAGCAACTGCAGCTGACCACACGCGACGAAGTGATCGCGCTGAACGTGCTGGCCGACGACGGCAGCCGCAAGTCGCGCGAACATGCAATCGATCTCTGGACCGCGTTACGCGACGAGGGTGTCACGCCGGTCAACGGCACGCGGATCGTCGATACCTATCCGACTGGCGCGACGACCTGGTAACCGCCGCGCCGTTACGCCCGGTTCATCCGACTTTCACCGATCCTTCGATCAGGAAGAACACGATGAAGCCGATGAAGAACGAAGCCGTCGCGAACGGCGATTCGGGCACTTCGTGCGCTTCGACCAGCAGTTCCTCAGTGACGAGGTACAACAGAGCGACGGTGCCCAGCCCCAGCAGCGCTGCATAGATATTCGCCGGCAGCCCGGCGAACGCCGCATTGCCGACAACGGCCGCGACGCTCAGCAGGGCCGCGAGCGCGACCGGAACGACGATCGACAGCAAGCGGCCGATGCCAGCCGCGGCCAGCGCCGCGCTGACCGAAAGGGCGAGGAACAACACCTCGAGCGTCAGTGCGACGGTCAGGATGATGCCGCTTTCGTCGCTCGCGGAAAAGGCAATGCCGAGCACCAGGCCGTCAACGACGAGGTCGATCGCGGTGATGATGATCAGGCTCACCGGCAGCCGCGCTGTCTCGAAGCGCGTTTCGATCGATCCGGATAGCTCGCTGATCGCGAGCATCAGTGCGATCCCGAGCACGAAACCGACGACGACCGGAATCAACGCATGCGCACGGTCTTGGGGCAGCAGTTCAAGCGCGGCGGCCGCGAACACGATGCCGCCCGTGAAATGCTGGATCACGCTCGACGTTTTCGGGCCCGGCGCTCGCCAAGCGGCCGCGAGGGCGCCGAAACAGGCCGCCAGCACGGGCGGTAACGTGAGCAAGGCGAGCTTTGCAGTCGGTGTCATGGAGTCCAAGCGGTTGGCGTGTGGCAGGCGGGTAGGGCTGAAGCCAGGTAGCGATACACGATTCCGTCATGCCGGAAGCGGCAGCGAACTCGTCCAACGGCGAATTAGGGATCGAATACCCGGAAGGGACTTCAGGATCGTGGCATTTGACAATGGCTGGAAACTCAGTCGGAGGATAGCTGACGATTATTGAATCGTATTAACGTGGCCGGCGCGCGGCAAACTATTCGTTGTCAAAATCCACATTCAATCAACGAGTTACGATCGTCTAACGGCTAATAGTATTCAGATGCATCGGTTGTGGCCGGCGGCCGCCACCTCGGGTGGGGGCTCGTCGGTGATGGCGGCGAAGGAGAGCAGATCAGGGTCCTTGCCGTTCGACCAGTGCGACCAAAGGCAGGCCACGAGCATCCGGTGTTGCGGGTTCGGCGCGAATTCCAGCACCACGTTTTCTTCCTCTTCGCCCTCGGCGAGCTCCCGGTGCTCCAGGTTGTGACGCTTCACGTTCTCGAAGAACTTGTCGACGATGAGGATGCCATGCGTGTGACCAAAGAGCGGTCGCCAGAACCCCTCGAGGTTGTCGAGCCGCGAGTTGTAAGTTCCGGGGAAGCGCACATCGTAATTGGCCGGCTTGCCCGCAATGCGACAGAGATACCGCATCGGCTTGACGACGCGCCGGCCGTCTTCCATCACCATCACCGGTGCGTAGTGGCTGGGGAAGATTCGCGAATCGCGATCTTTCGGCGTGGTGCGCCGGAGATCCTCGAGCTGGCGCAGCGACCAGTCGATCTTGTTGGTTGCGATGCGCTTGTCTTCGGTGGCGGCCTTGGTCACCTTGGTCTGCAGCACGCGCTCTGCCTTGGCCAGGCGCTCGCGCTGCTTGAAGATGGCCTGCTCGAGCTTCGTCACCTGCTGCGCTCGAAATTCGTCGATGAACGTCTTCGCCTGGCGCTCCTCGTCCGTCTCCGGATGGGCGAACGCGTCCTCGACACCTTTCGGCACCACCGCCCTGCTTCCTTGGACTCGCTCAAAGAAGAGGTGGGTGAACTCCTCGATGTCCAGGTCCGCACCGAACTCCCTCACGTACTTCCGGTAATCCGCCTCAATCTGAGCCGAATAGCACACGGCAACCTCCGGTCTGTAGGTTTCACCCGATGATAATGGACGAGACGCGGACGAGAGCGACATTCGCGCCGTGCGAGGGGCGACGAGACGAAGAAATGCCGTCCGAATTCTCGGAATCGCCTGATATCCTGCCGGGGCGATGGTGATGGCTGTCCCCGCAAAGTTCTATGCACCGTCGCCGGGCCACCACGGCTTGGCGGCTCGGTCGACCAAGTAGTCGTCAAGCACCTTGCCCTCGAGCCATTTTGGGCGTGGGCCGCGGCCGGACCACGACTTTCCCGTGGACGGATCATAGTATTGTGCTGGCGCCCGCTGCTTGCGCGCCTTCCGGAAGCCCGCCGCACGCAGCAGTTCCTCCTCCGTGATGCCATATAGCGCAACATGCTCTTGCACGGTTGCCAAATAGGCCTGCCTCTCATCCTTCTTGATGTCTGCGAGACGTATATTCAAATCGCGCAGTTGTGCCTGGAGATTCTGGATTTCAGTTGTCACGATGTTTCAAAGAGCAGTTCAAAAAAACGAGATGGTAAAGGAAGCGCTTCGATCGGCGGAATATCTCGAGAAGCTGGAGATTCCCATAACAGACGCACGATGGCCTAGGATTCCGTCCGTTCGACAGTGGGATCCACGGATTTGGATAGTTCGTGCCAGTTACGGTATCCGAGGATTTGCGAGTCCCACTTCTGTTCCTGCATGTGCGACAAGGCGGGGAATACGACTGAAAGGCAACGGATTAAGACGAAAACGAACTCTCATGCGCATGCCAGCGAGTCCACTTAACTGAGTTGCAAAAAAAGAACTGTCGAGTGCACTACGGTCTGCTCTTAGTCACCCGATTACTCAACGGAGATTTGCCAGTGTGGGCGGCCGGGGCCGGGAGCTCCCTTGCCGATTTTGTACCTGAAATAGCCTGACACAGCAAGCTCAGAACCTTGCTCTGACCCCGACATAACAGCGGGCTCATGACGGCCGCGACAATCTCGGCGCCGGCGACGTCGTAACGGCACATCGGCTTGCGCAATTGAGCGAAACATGCCCGAATGGACGCTCATTCGGGATTGCTGTCCGGTCGCGCTCTCCATACCCTGCCATCTTTGGCGCATAACGCGAGAAGAGGGGATGAACATGGAAGTCCAGAGCGAGGTTCTGATCGAAGCGGGCCCGGATAACAATCCGATCCCCGGTTCCGAGGCGAAGCGTTTTGCCGAGGACATCCGCAAGGCCATCGAAGCCAGCTTGCCTGTCGGCCCGAGGAAAGTCTCGCTGATGCCGTATCGGTACGGCAGCGGGGAACTGCTCGGATTCGACTGGTCGGACGGCGAGAACAACGTTTTCGCCGTGACCTTCCATATCGCAGAGACGCCTTCGCTGCCGAGTGCTGACCGTATCGGCACAGTCAGCGTGGATGTGGGCGTCACAGACATGACGGATGCGCTGCTTCTCGCGCGGCTGATCGTGCAGGCGGTCAACGGGAACGCCGGTGTCAATCTGTAAGGGCAGACATGCCCCCCGCGCGTTCGGGAGATGACATGGCCCAGTCACCCGAAAATCCAGAACGGAAAGGACACGAAAGCCTGTTCTCGCTGGCGCTGGAAGCGCGGTGCGAATATGCGCTGATGCGACTGCGCATCGTCGCAGACGAGATCGGCAGCGACGCGTTCAACCTGCACTGCGCCGAAGCATACCGGCTCGCCGCCCGCGCGGGCTACTTGTACGCCGGGGAGCCGATCCCGAACTTGCTGTGCGATGGCGATGAGCTCGAGGACGCATGGAACGATGGCGTCAAGAAGCGTGAAGAGGAGCGCCGCGCGGCCGGCGAACAGATCCGCCGCCCCGATATCGAGAAGCTGATCGACGAGAAGGACTGGTATGCCCTTGGTCTGCTGTTTCCGGAGCAGATTCTCTGGAGCCTGAAACGCGGAGATCGAGTTCCTATCCGGTGGCATTTCCTGACTCCGGACGTGAACTGCGTGACCTACGGCAATCCGTACGGGGACGCCGCGCTTTTCGGGACGCTCGACGACCTGTCGGTAGAGGATCTCGACGTACTCTTGGCCGATATCGCACGCGGCCAGCCGTGGCGGCGCGTTCGGTACCGGAGCAGGGAGTGAGGGCCGCCGGAGCCTTCAAACGCAGCGACGTTCCGGTACGGTGAAGCTTTGCCGGGCCTGACCGATGGGCAGAGGACAGCAGGGGTGCCGAGATGAGCGATGAATTCAGGATGCAGTTGGGCGGGATCGATGGGGTCGGCGATGAAGGATTCAAGATCAAGACGATCTGTGGGTGCCGGATCGTCTATGGGTCCGTGCCGCTGTCCTCATTCGCGATGCTGACTCACGGATTCAGCAAGAAGGCGCTGATGGCGACGGATATTGCAGACCTCATCGGCGCGACGTTCGTCATCGGCGAGCCGACCGCGCTGGACGAGCTGCGTCACATGGATCTCCCGGTTTCGGCAAAACGTCATGCCGACTACCTCGCCGCAACGAACCTCGGTCTGATCGCTGTCGCCATGTGGCTGCGCAGAGGCGCGCGAGGCAAATCGTCGAATGCGATGTGCAAGGCCATCTACGGCGTGCCGGCGGACGCCGGAACGGAGTTCCCCCACGATCCGGACGATCTGCGGCGCTGCCTGTTGTTCGTCGAGGCGACGGGCGCGCAGGACCAGTTCCAGAAGATGATCGAGGTTTCTCCCGAATGGTCGCGACTGGTTGCCAGATGGGACGAACTGGCGGCGCGCTTTGCCGAAGAGACGGCGGAGGGCAAGCAGGCGCCGAAGACCTACGCGCTGATGCAAGAACTGATCGGAGAGACGGGATCGGCCAGATGGGAGAAAGCGGGATGTTGATGCGAGACCAGGACACGTGCCGACACACCGAGCAGCGGCCCGTCGAGAACCGGTCGATAGATCCGGACGGAAACGAAGTCGTCGACGTCGAGCACGTTGAGTACTCAACCATGGACGATATCGACCTGCACCGCATGAAATGCCGGCTCTGCGGCAAGATCGCGTACTACTCGGGGGCCGCGCGGGCGTTCTACGAGGACGGCGTCAAATCGCCGGGGATTTCCGGACTGGAATAGACGTTGAATTCACACTCAGGTGCGCAGATCGCGGTGATTCTCTGCGTTGTTGCGGGGTACGTCATCCGTAAGAGAAGAAAGGCTCGTGTTCGCGCGGAACAGGACTGGAAGAGGGCCGTCTACAATCCGCGCGAATACAGACGGGACCACTAACTATCGTTGCGGAGCTGAGGAGCGAAGCATCGCTGCATTGAGAAGGGGCTGCGCGTGGCGATGGCGCCGCACGTCGTGGGTTCTGCAGCCTGACACAAGGGAAAATGGAAATGACGTACTGCCTTTGGATTTCGATCACCGCAAATGCGCTGCTATGCTTTGCATTGGTGACTACCGTTCGAATGTGCAGGTCGGACAAGCGGTTTGCGGCCAACTGCCTGCTTAGAGAACGCGAGGCAGCGGAAAGCGTTGCGGCCGAGTTGAAGAAAGTGAGTTCCGACTACTGCACGCTTGCCGGAGCAGTTGCGACGAGCCTCGAGGCCATCCGTGCTGACATCGACCGGAACTATCACCACACGCACGATGGTCACGTGCTAGACACGATCGCCTATAGACTCCGGAGGGAGGTGGCGGGTCGGACCGGCGCCTATGAGGTTCCGCTGTATGACTATGAAATCCGTCAAGTCGAATCTCTCGGCGGCGAGATCTCCAGTCGGCGCGCAATGACTCTCGGGCAGATGCTCGAGTTTGCCTGGAATCTGCACACGTTGTCTCGTGAGCGGGCGGACCAGCTGACAACGGTTGTGCAGCAGCCCTGTGGCAATCACGGGCAGGCCGTCTGGTTAGGAAAGATGCTCGCGATCTTCGAGCTCATGTGTGATCGGGATAAAGCTCTGGCTGTAGAGCGATTGTCTGCGGTTATCGAGGCATGGCGGTACGAGCCGGCGGAATATGCGCCGCGGTATGTCGAAGATATCCGCTGACAAGGAAGAAACGCGAATGACGCTCCGGTTCAATTTCACGATCCATACCGTCGTTGGCTCGCTCTCGGGCGAAGAGGATGCGAACGACGAAAAGCAGCTTCGCGAATGCATGCCTGAAGACGTCGTCTCGTTTTCGGTTGACGGCGTTCGCGACCGTCCGGGCATACCGACAGTTTCTGACGAGGAATTGTGGTTGAACCTCTGTTCGGCAGTGGAGAACATCCGGTACGCGAGCACGTTGACACCGGAGGTCGTTGCGCAGCATCAGGCCGGGCTAATGCGCGCCCTGAGAGGTCTTTGCATCCGTGTAACGACGTCGGACCATGACTGACCAAGGAAACCCTCTCATGTCCACTGAACAGCAGCCACCAGAATTCGTGCTTGCCGGGTATGCCGGATCGACAGATTACGAGCGCCTTGCCGGGTTAGCCTGCAAGGCCAGCATCATCTGCATTGTCGATTACGACATGCCGGGTGTTGGTACCGTTCGGGACGTTGCTCGCACGCAATACACGTTGCATCGCGGCGAAGAAGTCTTCATGGTGTGTGCCCGAGGAATCTCCTATATCCATGCGTTCGGCAAGGCCGATTTCATTGGCCTGTGCGAGCTTCGGCATGTCGAATTTGTAGAGCCCCGCCAGCGTGTAGCGGCCTAACCGGGATCGGTGCGATTCGTGGGCGACTTCATCAGCACATTCATGGACGGTCTGATGGACTGGCCCGTCGGCACCATCATTGGCAGCATCCTTCTTCTCGTGACGCTGGCGCTTGTCGTGATCCTGGTCGGCCTCGGTGCGGCCAGCATCTACCATCTGCTCGATTACTGCGGCATGCCCGAGGCCAGCAGGAAAGGAACCGTCAGGGATAAAGCCTACCGGCCGGCCTACACCCAGTACATCTACGTGTACAACGCGGCGACCAAGACCTCCATGCCGACGCCGATTTTCTATCCGGACAGATGGACGATCGACGTCGATATCGGAATCGGCAGTGATTCGATCGACGTGAGCGGTTCGTTCTATGAAAAAGTGACGCGCGGTTCGCCGGTAGTCGCGCGGTACAAGGTCGGAAGGATCTCCGGCCGGATCAACGTCACGGGCGTGCGCGCCTGAACCGGGTAGCCAACTGCATCTTCATCAACGCGGAGTCACCATGCCCATCATCAAGAACTTCTTCTACACCGTCGCGATTGCCTTCCTGCTCGGGTTGCAGACGGTCAATCCGGACAAAGACCTGCTGCGCCAGTTCGTGCTGATCCTCCAGTCCGATAACTTCTGGACGATCGTGAAGATCGGCACGCTGGCTCTGACCGCACTGGAATGGGCGTTTTGCGGGCCGGTCTCATCATCTTCAGCGACCGACGATCTCAAGGGATTCTGGGGAGCACTCAAGAAGCTCGCTGCGAAATTCGCACCGGCGCGGGGAACCCGATGAACGAGACGCTGAAGGCGCTTTTCCGCTACATCAAGCGGGAAAACTGCGATCCGACGTGGCAGGGAATTCGCGACAACGTGCTCGGTGCAATCTATCACCCCGAGATGTGCTACGTCGACGTGCTGAAGGTTCTTCTGACCGCGTACACGCAAGCGCTGATGGAACCACGCTTCGAGTTGCCCGGCAGGCACAACGCGGCCGAAGATTTGCTGCTCGCGCCGATCAAGGGTCACCATGCGATCGACTTCATGGGTCCGTCCTCGCTCGAGACGCGCTACTCGGTTGAGCAGTTCTACGGCGCAATGATCGAGAAAATGATGGGTGATCTTCGGTGCTGCAGGATCGACTGGTGCCGGGGCGAAATCTGGCAGAACGCGTCGGCTGCGCCGGCGCTGGAAAGCAGGTAGCCGGGGAAATTCGATGTGTGGGTGCCGAGCTGCGGGCGGCGTCCGAAGGATTGAAATGATTCCAGACGACCGAATCTTCTGGCTTGACGACATGCCGGAATCCGAAGCCCGCGAGAAGCTGGGCGGACAATTTGCCTATGCGATCGCGCTGGGGCGAGCCTATTGCGTGCGCTGTGCGCGGGAAGCCCGGCTCGCGGACGACATTGAGCGGTACGCCGCTTACCAGACAGCTGTCCGCGTCGCCCGCCTGATCGAATGGATCAACGAGCACGATCGGCCAGAACCGACGCTTTTCAACGGAGACGGCACGTTGACCGTGGCGACAACTGCGGTCGACACCAGCGGCAGGAGCTTCATCGAGCATGACGTGATTCCTGCGACGATGCGCGCGGCTCGCGATCTGCTCGGCTACTGACGGACAGGGGTAATCGTATGCCTGAGCGCGTGCAACTGAAGCGAACCAAGGGCTGGCGGATGCCTCCGAACACCGTCAAGGTGGACCGTACGACGAAGTGGGGAAATCCGTTCGTCGTCGGCAAAGAGGCTCCGTTTCTGCCGGGTTGCATCGTTCGAGATCGTCGGCATGCCTGGAGCCTGTATCTTGGCTTCGCGCCTCTGAATGAGCGGCTCGTCTCGGCCGCACGTGCCGAGCTCCGCGGGAAGAATCTTGGGTGCTGGTGTCCGAAGCCCGAACAGCCATACGAGGACGATTGCTGCCACGCGAGCGTTCTGTTGAAGCTTGCGAACGAATAGGAAGGAAGAAGCGTAATGGGAAAAGAGAAATGAAGGTGCGCGCAACGACCATCGCGGTAGGCCAGTCCTCTCCGCTGGAATCGCCAGGCCCGGGCGAAATGGCTTTGGCAGCGACGATCGTCAGCGACGTGCTGACGATGGTTCTCCAACTGCCGGACGTCTCGGACGAGGATATCGCCGGCGTGCAGGGCATTCCTCATGCCATCGCATTGTTGCAGACGCCCGATCTGCCCGTGGGCATGCTGATGCTCGCACTGCGAACGGGCGGCGACAAGGTCTGGCCGCTGACAGCACCGATTGTGGCCCACGTCGACGTGATGCAGACGTGGGCGGAGGAAAGGCCGGACAGTAATGTCATGCTCGTCGTGCTGGTTGATTCAAACACGAACTTGGTCCGTGCGTTGCGCACGATCGGTGCGCCGATGGAACTGTTCGATCTGATCCAGTCGGGTATCCGGTCGTGTCGGCGCATCGATCCTGCGGAATTCGTCATGCAAGCCGGTGAGATCCCGCTCGAGGACGTATGGGGTAAAGGTCGACGTTGGCTGCGAGACGAAGAATCCGACGAGTTCCGTTGAATTCTCCGAGAGGTTTGAGCAGAAGCACCGGACCAAACACACATGTAATTTCAGTTACCAGTCGTCGATTCGTAGTTCCCAAACCACCAGGAGAACCTATGCCTCAAGCCGCCGCTCTCGCTAATCTCATCAATCAGAAGCCATTCGATCAGTTGATCTTTGGGATGTACTCGTCCATCTGGATCCAGGTGAAGGGAGGCGGATATATCGTTTCCGGTCGGAGCAAGGCCGATGACACTGTCGGATCGCTGCCGGATGCTGGCGCACCGGCGCTCGTGAACGATCTCGACAGAGTGCTGGGCGGTGCGGAAACCGTCGATGTGAAAGTCGCCGGCGCGGCCTACGGCATCACGAAGATGACGATCGTCGGGGGGACCGAATACACCATGACGGAACATGCCCGGATCCCGCCGGCGGCCCGCGGCGTGCCGACCGTCGTCATCTGACCGGGGAGCCACGTCGCGCGGAAGCGTCCCGCTACCGGCCGGTCGCGGTCTTGCGTCGTAGCCGGCGCGGCGCCGGCGACCGGCAAGCGACAATTGATGAGAGGAGGGCAGAAAACATGGGCATTCTCGAAAGGGCAGCGCTCGTACCGCTTTCGGCGAACGAGATATCGCAGGCAAGTCAGATCATCGCCTTCGATGGGGTGTGCGTGGCGCATATCCAGCGGCAGATGGGGATTGGCTGGAACAGGGCGGCTGACCTCGCAGAAGCGATCGTAGGACGGGACGCCCTGCCGGAAGTCGCGAAGAACCGCTACGCGCGGTGCTCGTGAAACACTGAAGGTGCTGGGCGGAGGCTGCAGGGAAGGGAACTCGCCGGCCGTGTCGTGCTACGCTCTGCGCCTGCGGGGATATGCGTGAACACGCCTGGGCAGTCTGCCTGGGCGTTGATCGCGGTCCCCTCGCTTCCAACGTGCGAGCAAGACAATGTCCAAATACGCCCCCCTCGCAGACTACCTCCGCAATCTGGACGGGAGCGAGGTCACGCTCTCGTTCGACGAGATCGAACGGATCCTCGGCTTCTCCCTGCCTGCGACTGCCAGTCGGTTCCGACCTTACTGGTCAAATTCCGGGGTGAAAGACGGACATCCGGGCCGGCTATGGCGCGGCGCGGGTTGGCGCCAGGTCCGTCTCGACCTCACTGGCCGGCATGTCTCCTTCCGCCGCGCCGATGGGATGACGTCCGACCTGGAAGGCCTGAAGCCGCAAACCAAGAGGCTCCTCTACGACCTTTTGCAGGATGCCGGGTTTTCGGTGGAGGAGTGGCACCGCACTTCGCATGGCGATCCTGTCGAGAATTACAGGTCCAACCCGCGGTTCTGCTACGAATGGTGCTTCGGCTCGGTGAGCGAGGGTTTCGCCATGTGCTTCTGGTACGAGAACCTGACAACCGATCCACTTGGCCGGATCGTCTTCGACGGCAATGTGCGGGAAACGCGCGATGCCCTGTTGGCGATCGCAAGAGACGAAGCGTCCGACGCTTCAATACGCCTGCGTGCGCACGATCAGGCGGCGCGGGCCAAAGCCCTGGATGATGCGATTCACGAGTCGTTCCGGAGGGGGATGGCGGCGCGTGCCATCCTCTGCGAAGGCAATCGCCGCCGGGTCGACGAGCTGGGAAAGGGTGCCTCGTCGGTCGCACGACGGCATCTCGACGTCGCGGAGTGGTTCGTCCACGCCTACGATAGCCGTACGGGTGACTGCCTTGTCGTGAGAGAGGTGGAACCGGAGGATTCCGGCATCGAGGCTGACGGCGACATCGAATACGACGAGGACGCAACCTACGACGAGGTCCAGAATCGCGCGATCAAGACGCGCCGCGGACAGCAGCGGTTCCGTAGGCAATTGCTCGACGCCTACCGGAAGAGCTGCGCGGTCACCGGCGCCCGCGTGGTCGAGCTGCTCGAGGCCGCGCACATCGTGCCGCACTCGCTTATGACAGATTACTCGACCCGTAACGGCCTGCTGCTGCGTACCGACATCCACACTCTTTTTGATCTCAACCTCATGTCGGTCGACGAGCGATGCGTTGTCCATGTGTCCAGGGCGTTGTCCAACACGGACTACTGGCAGTATCACGGAAAACGCCTGAAGACCATTCCGGATCGATCAGAGGACCAGCCCTCGGCAACGGGTCTGGCGCGTCGCCACGAAAGCTTCCGCGAAGCTGAAAGCAACCGATAGCCGCACCGCCTCGCGGCGAGCCTGCCGTCAACCGCGGATAGCTTCCTGACAGGAACTTAGGGTATATTGTAGGCTCACTTCGACGGTAGCTGGGCCGACAGCCAGCCAGCGGGATATCCCGCGATTCAATCGCACGTTGATGCACATCCAACCCAGCGGGGCAGACTCCCGCTGGGAGCCTGCTTCGCGATTTTTCAGGAGCAGGTCTATGAACAATCACGTCGGACCGGTCCAGAAGCTTTCTGGTCGAGCCACTAAGCGGATCGAACGGATAGCCGAGACACCCAGCACGATTCTGCGAGACGCCTTGCTTGCGTCGACCCGGAAAGTGAGTTTTGGGGCATATGTAGATGAGTGGCCCGATCCCATCGCTCAGGATATTCTGCACTCGCGAGATTTTTCTGCGCTTGTGGACCGCATCCACGAGATCGGAATCGTGACGTTGGAACCTCTGGGCGGCGGCGCATCGTCGGTCGCGTTGAAGGCTGGCGAAGACAGGGTGCTGCGATTGGGCATGGGCGATCTTGCAGTTCGTCCGGACATTCCGGAAGTGTTGCAGCCGCTGGCAAGCGGCACCGTTGGATACCTCCGGTATGAGCTCACGGAACGCGCGGATACCGAATCCGTTTCCGATGCGGATGCATTGCGGATGCGCGAGGTCCTACGCACGAAAGGCTTTGATTGGGGCGAGATGGGCGTGGACAACATCGGCCGGATCCATGGTCGGGTCGTTCTGTTCGATCCGGGTGGAATCACTCCGATCGCAAGCCGTTCGAGCGATGTCAAACCGAACGTGAGTCGGGAGTCGAATGCGGAAATTCTCGCCCGACTTCGCCGCGATGCGCTCCCGATCGGGGAACCACTTGCATACACTGGAGAGGCAAAATGCCGATGAAAATGAAAAGCCCGTTGACGCTCGACGATCTAAATCTCCCGGCGGCCAGTATTCCGGTTTCGCTACGCGGCCGGCTCGAAGTCGAAATGACGGACAACAGTTATCCGCAAGTCGGTATCACGCACGACGGCATCTTCATTACCGAGCCGTACTTCGACGTTGGGATGGCCGATTCCGCCGTTCCGAGCGACTATGAACTGACCGCAGAGGAAGCGGACTTTATCGTCGAAACCAATCGACGGCTGGCATGTTGAACACAAAGCTGACGATTCAGCCAACTGGTATCATCTAACCTTAAACCATGCCCGCTGCGCCTCCCTTGGGAGCAGCGGGCTTTTATTTTTTCAACGCCCGGCGGCAGGTACACTTTGCGCGTCATTTCCTGATAGGAAGTAGATCGGATACGGGTTCGAACCCGGTAGATCAGGCCACCTGCACGGCTCGCGCGGCCACCTTGAATTACCTGGCGCAAAGGGTATCGTGAGCTTCCACTCGCTGCTAGTCGCGGCATTGCTCACTGAGAAGAGGTCGATGGATACGAACATCAAGAATGCGCCGCAGCGCATATATTTGAACGTCGGCGACCTGCCGCCCGGTGAATTCGAATTCGCGAGCCTCCACGAAGTTTCGTGGTGCGCCGACAAGCAGGGTAACAGCGACATCGAATACGCGCTCGTTGCTCTTGCCCATTCCGCCTCAGGACAGGAAGCAGGGAATGCACCGTCGTTGGATGGTCCGCTGGAGCGTCCCTTCAGCGATGTCATGGCTGAGATCTCGGCCGTGCGCCCGCTGGTCGATCAGTTCATCCAGGCTCGAAGTGGCGACATCAGCGATATCGGCTATGCGGATTTGCTGGCGTTCGCCTCATCGGTCCATCGCGAGACCCTGTCCGGCGCTCGCGCGGCGATGCCCACAGGCAAGACGATTGTATGGTGACCATCGTTTTCGATCGGCCGGGCGATTTCGAGGCGTGCAACGCAGCCGAGAAGTGGTGCCGCGACCGCGGGATCTCCGTTGGCGAGATGCAAGGCCCCGCGCCGCGCGGTCTGCTGGTGGGCGACTTCTGGATCGCCAAGTGGCGCAACCTCAACGCTGCCGAGAAGCGCGCCCTCAACGGCCGGATGACGGGCGACATGCGCCACGGGCCAGTCACGATAACGTTCGACGACGATGAGTACGGAAATCCGGTCGGGAAACAGCATGAACGTCGAGCGACCGCATGAAAGGTAGCCACTTCCCCATAAACGGGAACCAGTCGAACACTGAACCGGGCGCGACACTCGCCGCCAGCGTGCATGCATCGGGACTGAGCCGATGCCTGGCATGCACGAAGGCACGGACCTCCACGTCTGGTTGATCGGAGGCCAGGCCGTGGTGAGGCTCAAAACCGAAGTTCGCCGCCGCCCGGATGCCCTTGAGGCCGCTTCGAACGGATGCGTCACGACGCCTTGCACCAGGAATATCACCGCAACTTAACCGGATTGAATCGCGATGAATACGACCCAACTGCCCGAAACGCGGATCGAAGCAATCATTTCGAAAGCCTGCGGCCGACATCGTACCGGCGACAGCTACACGTTCGAGGACGTCTGGAACTGCATCGAGGCGGCGCTTGCCTCTGCCAACGTGAACGTGGGATCAGTGCCGGTCGGCTTTCGCACCCGCGTGCCGGGTTTTGACTGGACGCCGTGGATTACGGATGATCAAGCCACGATCGACAAAGCAATCAACGATGCGCACGACCACGGCTTCGAAGGCGAAGTGCTTTTCGTCGCGGCCGCAGCCCCTGCCGAGGCAACGCTGAACGATGCGCGCGTGAATCTCGAACACACCATGTGGCGCATCGCCACTCATGGGGAGCCGCAGATTTCCGTAACGTATGACGCGGACGAAGTGCGTGCAGCGATTGCCGGCGCCGAACGGAAAGCCTTCGAATATGGACTGCAACGAGGATATGCGCTCGCCTATGCTTCTGCCGCGCTTGCGGCAGGCGAGTCCGACGAGACGCTCCCAGCAGCGGCCCGCGCTTTCCTGTACCCCGACGTTTCCGATCTGGCGGCCGCGCAGCCCGTCGGCCGGGTTGCGCGATACCTCTGCACGCCCAACGCCGGCGGTGAGGGCGTCGTGATTGATCGGGCGCCCGATGCGTTCGAACTCCGGGAATGCGCCATCGTCGAACTTCGGGCCGACGAGGCGTCCGTCGTTGCTCTGGTGCGGAACGCTATCCGCACGGCGAGCCGCGGCGGTGACGTCCACCGGTGCGCGCAGACCGCAGCGAAGTCCATCGTGCCGCTCTTTGCCAGTGCCGCTGTCGCGGGACAGGTTGCAGTGACCGGTCGCGAAATGTTCGCCTGGCATGACGATCCTGCGAACACGGGCGTCGGCCCTTACTGCCAGCCCGGCGATCGCCGCGAACCGCGGTGGTTGCTCATGTTCGACGATGCTGAGCGTGGCCTCGCCATCTACGAATCCGAAACGGAAGGGCGTGAGGCGTTCGCACACTCGGAAGGACGCGGCTGGAACTGCTGGCTGTTCTCGCCCACGCCTCGGGTGGCATCGCACGCCGAGGTGATGAGCGAGGAGATCGTGCGCAAGATATTCGCTACGGCAGGATGCAGCGGGTGGTTCGCGGCGGACCCACTGAGCGCTGCCGAAGTGGTTCGCGTGGCCCGCGCGACGATCGCCGCCCGACCCGCGCAAGCCGTGTCGAAGGACGAGGGATGAGCAACGGCGAATCCGAACCGGAAGAAGTCATCGACGCCTACGCCCGGACTGGCCAGTTCGCCGGCCGCCCGGCGTGGAAAAGTGCTGAAGGGTGGGCGCTCGCAGACGCACAGACCACGATAGTGCGTGCGCCCATGCCGGAAGTCGTGCACGGAGGAGGGTTGTAGTTGGCCGGCCGTCCGGACGAAGTCGCTTCTTGGCAGCAGGTGTCACTTTGTCAGGAGGTGTCAAAAAATTCAGATTCCTATCACGAAGTGAGCTGCTATATACTCTTCCCCATAGGGAAGACCGGTCCCTACCTCCCACGTCATGGTGAAGCCTCGAGCAGGCCCGGTGCAGCAAAAATTCGCCGATTTCTCAGACCCCAGAGAATGCCCGGCCAAGTGGGAACGCAGGCGTTCAACCTACTGGAGTCCGTCCATGCGTACCTACTTTCGCAACACGAAGCGACCAAAGCTTGTCGCCGAGAGCCTCACCGCCGCTTTCCCTAACCTCCAATATGCGACTGCGCTTGAATGGGTAGCGAAGATCTTTGGGTATCGGAATTGGCATGAGTTGCAGAGCTCGGTCGACGAGTTTTCAACGCCTACACCCCTGTTCAGTCAACTCGATCCTGACGCAGAAAATTTCGAACGGTTGCACGAGCTCTACGAGCACCAGGTCGAAAAGCTGCAGGAGCTACTTGGCGACGACGCACCCTATGCCGAGGACGTGGCGGCCTGGACGCTTCTTGCAGACAATCATTCCATTCTGAGTCGGCCCAAGCGACTGATTGACGTGCCGCATGGCACGCCGCGACTTCAGGCATTTGCGGCCGACGATCGTTTTTTCTATCGCGAATCCCCTGGGGTTGACTATGGCTCGAATGATTACGGGGAGGGAGAATGCTTCGCCTGCTACGAGATCCTGCCGCAGGACCTGGACGCAACCGCGTTGATCGAGAAATTCGTTGCGCGGATTCGCGCCGTGCGCGGCGCGAGCGTGGCCGCGATTGCGGAGAAGGTGTGTCGGGTGGAGGTGACGTCGCCAGTGGTCGAATGCGATGTGAGTCGGTCATCCGTCATTCAATACAAGGATGTCCGTCTGATCTTGGTAGACAGAGAAACCGGTGATATCCGCGGATGTGGTCTGTTCCGGCTTGGAGTCTACGTTGGGCCGCCAGGGAAGGGCTGCTCGATCACGTGCGACGCCAAGGCCGTGGTGATCGAAGGTGGATACGACTACCTCAGTCTTCAGCTTGGGACGGTCGTTTGTCTCTTCTTTCAGTACGCCTTCGATAACATGAGGTGGATGCAATTCGGTGAAAAGTCGGAGTCGATAGCGGTCGAAATTGATGAAGACGTCGCTGATCAGCCGGAGGCAACCGCGGTATTGGATGCTGTGCACGAACTTTGGAAGGACGAGCTCGACGACCGCACAAGTGAGATAGCGGAGAGCCGATCACTGTCCGCGTGGCGCCGGCTCACGGTGGACGAGGTGTTGAAGACACACTAAGTCGCGAGCGCCCGAACGCAATAAAAGGCATCTTGTTCGGTAGGCTTCAAATTCCGATCAGGATGCTTCCAAGCAGGAAGTCCAGTGCTATACTTGTGACCGCTTTCCCTCGGTAGCTGGTCCGTTTTCCAGCCTGCTCGGTCGATTTCTCGTCCGTGATTCGTGTTTGTCGTTAGCCGGCATCCTGTCTTCCCCTCTGGGGGCTTTGTTCCCCAAAGCGGTCGGTTTGTTCCTATGTTTCTATCAGGAGCAAACCATGCTGAAAATCGCAATGTCCCCGGTCGTCGCCATTTCGTTCGCCCTTGCAAGTATGCTCGCCGGCGGAAGCGCCTTCGCGCAGTAGGCCGATCAGCAGGCGATACTCGGTTCATCTTTGAGCTGGGATTCCCAGCCACTATTTCAAACCCAAGCGGGGCATCTCAGTCCCGTTGGGCTGTGTGCTTCGCGGTTCAATGGAGCTCACATGAAACAGCAAAGCAACAACTTGCCAAAAAACAACCGTTGCGACGGAAATCTGACGAAATTGGAATTCGCGCAACGTCTCGTGGACGTCTTCCCTGGCTTTCGCAAGGATGACGATGTGTCGGGCGCCGATCTCGTTGACTGGATGAACGAGCACCTGGACGAGATCAAACAGGTCAAGGGTCTTCTGAAGGATATCCGTGCGATCTTCCCAGCCTTCGGGAGAGAAGGTGATGTCGATGGTGGAGATCTGGTCGCTTGGGTCAATGAGACCTTCGCCGATCAATTTCCGAACACCGTCCTGTCGCCCCGCCTTTTCGAGGGCAACTGGAACCATCTGTTCGGACCTGGCCGTGCGGAAACACAATGCCGTATCGTGGTCGATGTCGCGAACGACAAGCTCGTTGCCGCGCAGGCGCACGATGGTCTGAAGTGGATTGCTCTGTCCCAAGCAGAGAAGGATGATGTGTCTGAGTCGCTTTTCGGGGCGAACGACGTCAGCGAGGACCCGGAAGAATGGGATCTTTCGCCGATCGAGTCGCTTCCGCAGTGGGCTACCGACGAAAAACTGGAGAAGTCGGCTGGTCAGCTTGCATATGAGCGTGATTTGGCAGCTCAGCCAAACTACGAGGATGGAGCACGGCGACCAGGCTGGGTTCAGCTCGGCGATGTTGCCAAAGACTCGTGGGAGCGAAATCCAACGGATCGAAAACTTCCGGAAACCCATCAGGTCCAGTACGTCATCCGCTCACTGAGCGAAGGCGACAAAGATCTTGATGGTGCGGTCGGCGCATTCTGGTCGAACAACGACGGCTGGGGCGACCTCAAATCTGCGACTCGTTTCACGACGAAGGAGCGGATGGAAGGAAATCTTCCGGTCTCGTCGAAGGGCGACTCAGAATGGATGTTGGTCGAAGAAGCGCTCGACTTCACCCGGAAACTGCAGGAATCGGTGTCTCCGGTCGCTGAATTCGAGGCTAAGGTTGCGTCGGCATTGGAAGCTGCATCTGGGCTGAAAGTTGTCTTCAGTTCAATGTTGCAGGATCGGTCCGAGCACAACGCGATCTACCATGCCCACTCTGGGCAAACGGCAGAAATCGTCAGTGCCGGTATCGATCCCAATAAGGAGACGGACTGGGATGAAGAGGCGCTTCCGTTCCTGAAGGTTCGCTTCGCGGATGGTCTGGAAGTCACTGCGTTCGGCGAGGAGCTTTTCAGCCATGACGCACGGTTCTTCACTCTGTATTCCGCTGTCCTCGGTGGGTACGCTGCTGCACGTGAAAGCGAAAAATTCGTCGGCCCGTACCATCTGGAAACGGAGGGCACGGAGGCGGATAAGCAGGCCTACCTGACCGCGCTCGAAGAAGCGGTGACGCCGGTTATCCAGTGCTTCCAAGCCTCATGGACACCGCAAGAGTTCCGTGTGGGAAATGTGGTGAAACTACCGGTGAACGACCTGCTGTACTCGGTCGCTGATCTGCTGGAGAAGCGCTGGGAGAAGGCCGGTACGCCAGGCTGTGCCGTTGAGCTTGTGCTGGGCGACGTCGAAAACGTCCGTCGGGGTAACAAGCTCGATGGTGACCGCTCGGTTCGTTCGGTCCTCGACGAAGCTTCGAGCCTTCTGGAAGAGTGGATTGCTGATGGCAAGTCAGCTTCAATGAAGGAATCCGCGGCTCTCGAACAGGCTCGTGCGTACTTGTCTGCTGCTGTTGAGCAGACCGGGAAACTGCCGGAAGGCGAACCGACGAAGGTTCGCAAGACGGTAATCCAGTTCACGGTGCTGCATGACGACGGGCAAGATTTGTCGTCGACGTCGCTTCGCGATATCGCATACGAGTGCGGTGAGGGCGGCTATATCGGCGGTGGTCTCGCCGTGGTCTCGAACGAAGCCCTGACGCGTCAGCAGGTTGACGCCGAAGCAGCCAAGCTCGGATCGGATGCTTCGTTCTTCGATATCGATCCGGAGGAAGACGGCCAATCGGTTTCGCCTTCGCCCGGTATGTGATCTATCGAGCCGGCCCGCCCGCCGTGTGCAATCCCCTTTCGAGGGGTTTGCCCGGCGGGCAGTATTTTCCTTTTAAACCCTCGCGGGGAGCGCGCTTCCCGCTACGGGGACGCTTCTCGCATCAATTTTTTGGAGAAGCAACATGAGCAATGAACAAGGGAAACTGCCGGAAGTTGCGGAATTGGCCGTTGAAAATCTGCAGGTCGGCGACAAGGTCGATCTGAACTCGTGTCCGTTCCTCAAGGAACGCGCCTCGGCCGACTTCGAGTACGCCGTTGTCGAATCAGTCGAGCGCGAAACGCCCGCGTGCGTGGCAGTAAGCTACCAAGACCATGGTGTTGTGGGATATCCGATCGGATGCAAGCTGAAGGTTTCGTCGGAAACCTTGGCTGACCGGAAACTGCAGCAAGTGGGCCCGATGCTCGATTACTTCATCGCTGATAAGGCCGAGATCCCGCACGTTGGGATCTGCCTCGATGACGAGGATCGCGCGACGCTTGTTTCCTGGGACCTCCCTGCAGGCGCCGAAGAGCGGTCCAACCTCGAATTGCTGGTGATCGGAGTTGTCAACGCAGCAAACGTATCGGGCGTGACGACCGTTTCCGGACTTCTCGCGGCCGGCGCAACCCACTGCAGCACGCGCCGGATCGATGGCCGGATGAATCAGGAGCAGCAATCTGTCTACGACCGGCTAATGGCCGCAGCCGTGGAAAGCGGGAAACTGCCAAAGACGGTCGATGGCATCCGCGAATCGCTGGCGTCCTTGGTCGAGTTGGATGTGGCCAGCGGCGAGCCGGTGTTCCAGCCAAATCTGGCTGGTTACGCCGGACAGGCTGCGGCGAAGGAACTCATCGGCAACTGGGATGAGGCTTTGCGGAGCGACCCCAATGGCAAGATCGTTGGGAACCTCATCGGCGACGTGGACGACACGATTGCAGCCCTGAAGGTGTTTCGTGATCGCGCGTCGGCTGTTTTGCCAGAGCGGCATCAGGCCGGCGCGATCGTGAATCTGCCGGAGACGTTTCATCATGCGGCCGGCGTCGCGCATTTTAACGGCCAGGTTATGGCAGCGGCAAAGGTGATCGCGACCTTGGACAAGGCCGAGTCATTCATCGTCGGTTTCGAAGGCGATGAACTGCAGGAAGGCATCGACGATCTGCTGCGAGAGATCCGGACCGCGAGCGGAGCATTGAAAGCGCAATGGAAACTTCCGGAAGCCGAGCAGGAGCTTGGAGAAGACGAGATCCGTGATTTCCTGACGGATCGAATCGAAAGAGGCGACATGGCGCTGGAAGACGTCACGAAAATGATGGCGCGGTATGGCCTCATGGACCCGAAGGCTTTCCAAGTTGAAATGCGTGAGCGCATGCAGAACCACCGCAACGAGTAGCAGGATCGCTCGCCGGTACCTGGTATGTGATCTATCAAGCTGGAACCCGCCCGCCGTTGCAAGCCCCTTTCGAGGGGTTTGCCCGGCGGGCATTTTTATTGGCGCGCTCGATCCACGCGATTTCGACCTTTCCCCGGTTTCGGTTCGGGGAAGTTTCCTAGAAAGCCAACGTTTATAGGACTCCGATAGGGATTGTTCCGCCAGCTGCTGCCGGGTACGCTAACCCGATAGACGCGGCTGCAAACGTGACGACTGTTTAGCCATAGGAAAACGGAGTAGGAAATGAAACTAGCCAACTGGCGCGAGTTTGACGAAGGCGAAGAGTGGTTCGCAGGTAGGGCGCTTTGGGTATGGGCACCCTCCTGGAACGAACCTCGCTTGGTCACGGCAGATCGCGGAGACGACTTCGACTGGTTTTACGCGAGTGGCCCAAAGCTCGAAGATGCAAGCTGGGAGTTCCCGACGCACTGCTGCGATCCTGTGCCACCGGCCCAGCCGGTAGTCTGAAAACACCACGGAAACCACGAGCACTGGAAGCCGGGCGTAATCGAACTCGAATAGGAAAAACGCACCATGACCGCAGAACAGCAGGGCCACGACGCATTCGTTACGTTCAGCTCGGATGCGTACAACGCGGGCTTCCGCCTCACGCTGTACGTTGACGGTGGCGCTCGCTCCAGCGCGGCCCTAGTGTCGGTGAATAAGGCACTCGCTAAGCCGTTCGGCCAAGTCCCGTTGGCCGTCCGCGCACTAGCGTTCGCCCTGCAACAGGACGGCTACCCCGTTGAATGTAGCACCCACGGTAACTCATGGTTTCCCGTCACTGAGCCGACGTTCGACGCCATGACGTACTACCGCCTGTTGCCCAAGCCCGGTATGCCCGAGGCCCCCGTAACAGAACCGGACTCGGACGAGTTCTGAGCAACCTTTGCAACGGAAGCTGAGTAAACGGCCGTGATCGATCGCCAGAACTACTGACTACACGGAAGACGAGAGCCGGCCGCGGCGGCGAAGGAAGAGACAAATGCTTATCAGGATTGAAGTTTCGAACGCCGAGCTCGAAGCAATGGAGTGCGACTCTATCGACGAGTTCGAGGAACAGATCCGCAATCAGCTGGATAACGGCGTTGTTACGAGCGACGGCGGTACCGGAGCTGATTGGATGGCCGAGTACGGCCTTGAAATTGTCAAAGTAGATTGAGCGTAAGCCCACTCCGCATTTTCAAATTCCGATCAGGATGATTCCCACCAGGAAGTCCGGTGCTATACTCGTAACCGCTTTCCCTCGGTAGCTGGTCCGTTTTCCAGCCTGC
>NZ_JAHACR010000404.1 GCF_018375725.1 Burkholderia sp.
GAGCGGATGGTTGATGCCGGTCTTGCCGCCGACCGACGAATCCACCTGCGACAACAAGGTGGTCGGAACCTGGATGAACGGTACGCCACGCATGTAGCAGGCCGCGGCGAAACCCGTCATGTCGCCGATCACGCCGCCGCCCAGCGCGACGAGTGTCGTCTTGCGATCCGCGCGCTCGGTGAGCAGGCCGTCGAAGATCAGGTTCAGGGTTTCCCAGTTCTTGTATGCCTCGCCGTCGGGCAGCACCACCGTCGACACGCGCTTGCCGAGCGGCGCGAGCGCGGCGCGCAGCGCGTCGCCGTACAGCGGATCGACCGTCGTGTTGGTGACGATCGTGACGGATGAACCCTTGATGTGGGGAGCGAACAGTTCGGTGCGGCCGATCAGGCCGGCGCCAATATGAATCGGGTAGGCGCGGTCGCCCAGGTCGACGTTGACTGTAATCATGCTTGTATTGGCTTGGCGACGACGCCTGCCATTTCGAGTTGCATCAGCACCATGTTGACGAGCCCGTTTACCGACGGACGGCCCGTCTCGATGACGAAATCCGCGCATTCGCGATACAGCGGATCGCGCACGGCGTAGAGCGCCTCGAGGCGCGCCTTCGGATCGTCGGTCTGCAACAGCGGCCGATTCTTGTCTTTGCGGGTACGCAGCCACAGATCGTGCGGATTTGCCCGCAGATAGATGACGATGCCGCGTGTTTTCAGGCACTCGCGATTTTCGGGGCGCAGTATCGCGCCGCCACCCGTCGCCAGGACGATGTTCTCGCGCTGGGTGAGCTCCTCGATCATCTGCGACTCGCGGTCGCGAAACCCGGCTTCGCCTTCCAGTTCGAAAATGACCGGGATACGGGCGCCTGTATGCGCTTCGATCTCATGGTCGGAATCGAAGAACTGCCTGTCGAGCCGGCGCGCGACCGCACGGCCCACGGTGGTTTTACCCGCTCCCATAAGGCCGACGAAAAATACGTTTGCGTGTGGGTCCCGCGCTTGCAACGGCTTCCTCTGCTTCAATCTTGCTGGTGTGTGGCGCAGCTTACTGGCAAAGCGGCCGCCTTGTCGAGCCTCGGTCGGCTGCATCCGTCCCGGTTTCGCCGGTATCCACGGTCGTGGCGCCGACCGTGCCGCAGTGCGCGCCGACCACCGTCGGGGTGATGAAAACGACCAGTTCGCTTCGCTGGTCGCGTTGCGCCCGATGCCGGAACAGCGCACCCAGAATCGGTATTTTGCCCAAGAGCGGCACGCTCGTCACATCGTCCCGCCCAAGGCGCTCGTAGATGCCGCCGATCGCCACCGTACCGCCATCCTCCACTTCGACGCGGGTCTGCACGTGCTTCGTATGGATCGCCGGTCCGGCCGTCGTCGGCTCGCCAACGCTGTCCTTGCGAATGTCGAGATCGAGCACGACGCGTCCGTCCGGCGTAATCTGCGGCTCGACCTCGAGCTTGAGCGTCGCCCGGCGGAACTGCACACCGCTTACACCGTTGCCGACCTTCGCCTGATACGGAAGCTCCGCGCCTTGCTCGACGATCGCCTTCGCGCGATCGGCGGTCACGACGCGTGGCCGCGAAACGATCTGCCCCCGGCCTTGCGCTTCGAGCGCGCTCAATTCGACGTCGAGCACCTGACTCAATGGCGCGGCCAACAGCGTGAAGCCGGCCGTCGCGGCATTGAACCCGCCGACCGGCCTCGCCGCCAGGTCGAGCGCGGTACGGTCGCCCGCACCGCTCTCGCCTGTCGCCAGCCTCCCCTGTGCGCGCAGTGCGATCCGGGCGCCGAGGTTGCGCGAGAAACCCTGCTCGCCTTCGACGATCGATGCTTCGATCCTGACTTGCCGCGAGGGCCGGTCGATCGCGTCGATCAGCCCGGCGATCTGCGCGATGCGCGGTGCCAGATCGGTGACGAACAGCAGGTTCATCCGCGCATCGGCCGCCGCCGAGCCCCGCTTCGACAGCACGCGCTGGCCCGCCGCGCCGGTCAGCAATCGCTGCACGTCCTGCGCGCGCGGATAGTGCAGCACGAAGGTACGGCTTTCGAGCGGCTCCAGATCGGCGGCCCGCGCGTGGGCTTCGAAGCGCTCGCGCGCCCGGGCAGCCAGCTCCGCTGCCGGCGCGACCCAAATCACGTTGTCCTGCCGCGTCATGGCGAGACCGTGCGCGTCGAGCAGCGCGTCGAACGCGTTTCGCCAGCGAACATTGTTCAGACGTAATGACACGTTGCCACGCACCTGCTCGCTGACGATGATATTCAGTCCGGTGAATCGCGCAAACGCATCGAATGCCGTGGCGAGGCCGACGTCATTCAGGTTCAGCGAAATCCGCCTGTCGTCGTCGCCTTCGCCCGGATGGCGCGCGGCCGCATCGCTCATGCGCGCGGGTGGCGGCAACGGAATCGGCGGCCCTTCGAGCACTGAGCGCGCCGGATCGTCAGCCGGCGATGAGGCGCGATTTTCATCTTGCGGTGCGAGCGGCAACGCAGGCTGAAGCGGGGTGCGCTCCGTGCCGGTTGCGTCGCCTTGCGGAAGCGGCATGTCCGGTTCATCGACGCGCCATTCCGCAGACGACAGCGCAGACGGCAAAGGCGGCAGCGCGCCGAACGCCGCGGCTGCGTAAAACCAGAGCGGCGCGCTCATCGCCAACCACATGCGCGTCACCATTGCCCGCCTCCGTCGTCCATTGCAATCCTGCGCGGACCGCTTGCCGTGGCGAACATCACGCCGTCGGATTCGATGCGCATCACGCGCATTCCCCCCACCGTCTCGCCGGCCGCCGCCGTCGTGATCGTGCCCGCGCGATCGTCGAATAGCGCGAGTCCGGCACGCGCATCCCACATGACGCCGGCAAGCCGGGACACCGAGGCATCGCCCGTTTCCGGTTCGGCGCCCCCGCTGAATGGATCGGCGGCGATCGAAGCATGTGCTGTCGGCATGTCATCGGATACCGCGCCGCCACCGGGCAGCGCCGGGAACACGTCGAGCGACAGTTGCACGCGCGACGCCGACGCATCGCGTTCGACGCGCATCGCCGTCGGCACCACCAGCACCGGCAGCGCGGCCAGCCCGCCGATCATCCGCT
>NZ_JAHACR010000405.1 GCF_018375725.1 Burkholderia sp.
TCGTACAGCGGATCCGCCTCGGCGTCCGGCGTTTCGCCGAACAGGTCCTGCGCGGCGCCCTCGGCGGCCGGGCCGTCGAGAATCCCTTCCTCGTACTGCGGCTCGCCGAACTGCTTCAGGTATTCGACGATCCGGTGCACTTCCTCGTCGGCGACGAACGCGCCGTGCACGCGCTGCGGATAGCCGGTGCCGGGCGGCAGGAACAGCATGTCGCCCTGGCCGAGCAGCGATTCCGCGCCCATCTGGTCGAGAATCGTGCGCGAGTCGATCTTCGACGACACCTGGAACGCGACGCGCGTCGGGATGTTCGCCTTGATGAGCCCGGTGATCACGTCGACCGACGGACGCTGGGTCGCGAGGATCAGGTGGATGCCTGCCGCGCGGGCCTTCTGCGCGAGCCGCGCGATCAGTTCCTCGATCTTCTTGCCGGCGACCATCATCAGGTCGGCCAGCTCGTCGATCACGACGACGATCAGCGGCAGGGTCGACAGCGGCTCGGGATCGTCCGGCGTGAGCGAGAACGGGTTGCCGATCTTCTTTTCCTTCGCCTCGGCGTCGCGGATCTTCTGGTTGAAGCCCGCGAGGTTGCGCACGCCGACGGCCGACATCAGGCGGTAGCGCTTTTCCATCTCGCCGACGCACCAGTTGAGCGCGTTCGCGGCGAGCTTCATGTCGGTGACGACCGGTGCGAGCAGATGCGGAATGCCTTCGTAGACCGACAGCTCGAGCATCTTCGGGTCGATCATGATGAGCCGCACTTCCTCGGGCGTCGCCTTGTACAGCAACGACAGGATCATCGCGTTGATCGCGACCGACTTGCCCGAGCCGGTGGTGCCGGCGACGAGCATGTGCGGCGCTTTCGCGAGATCGGTGACGACTGGGTGGCCGGTGATGTCCTTGCCCATCGCGATCGTGAGCTGCGAGGCCGAGTGCTGGTAGGCGCGCGATGCGAGGATTTCCGACAGGCGGATCATCTGGCGCTTCGCGTTGGGCAGTTCGAGGCCCATGCAGGTCTTGCCGGGAATCGTCTCGACGACGCGGATCGACGTGAGGCCGAGGCCGCGCGACAGATCCTTCATCAGGCCGACGATCTGGCTGCCGCGCACGCCGAGCGCGGGCTCGATCTCGAAGCGCGTGATCACCGGGCCGGCGGATGCGCCGACGACCGTGACCGGAACCTTGAATTCCTGCAGGCGCTGCTCGATGATCTGGCCGGTCCGGGCCAGATGCTCTTCGGTGATCGTTTCGATATCGCCGGATGCGGGTTCGAGCAGATCGAGCGACGGCAACTCGACGTTGGATGCCGCGGGCGCGTGGAATTCGAACGCGTTCGGCCGTGGCTGGCGTGCGGGAGGCGCGGCGGGGGCGGCGTCGATGGGGACGACGTCGGTCGCGGGCGCGAACGGCGCGGAGGCCGTCGCGGCCGGGGCGGGCGTGACTGCGGTTGCTGCGGGGGCGATCGCGGCAGCAGGTGCGGCGGGCATGCCGGATACGCCAGCGGCAAAGGGCGACGCAATCGCGGACGACGGTGCAGTGAACGTGCCGGAGACTGCCGGCGCACCGAGCGGTGCGACTCCGCTAACCGGATGGATGGCCGCTTGCGAGACGACGAAGGTGGAAGTCGCGGGGATCGAGGTGGACGTCGACGCCGGCGGAATCGGGGTGCTCGCGACAGGTCGCTGCGGTGTCGCACCGGGCGCGGGCATCGCGTGGGCGATGTACGCAGGCGTCGCGAATGACGATGTGGATGCGAGCGTTGGTGCCGGTGCCGGTGCCGGCGAAGGCGAAGGCGAAGGCGAAGGCGAAGGCGAAGGCGAAGGCGAAGGCGTTGGGTTTGGCGTCGAGGCAGCCGCAGCCGTTGGAGCAGGTTCTGCTACGGTCGGCTGCATCGGCGTGTCAGTCGCAGGTGCGATTGCTGATCCCGGTACGAATACGCTTGCAGGCGAAGTCATCACCGGTCGAGCTTCAGCATGTTGCTCTGCTGCGAACGGCGCGACGTTCGCATTGCCTGCCGTACCCGACGACAGGACGGCGACAGCCGAAACCGCAGGCTGCGATGCCGGGGCCGTGTGAGGCATCGCAGCAACGACAGCTGCCGGAGCATGGTTCGCGGCGCTTGCTGCCAACTCAGCCAGAACGACGGGAGCTTCGACGTGCGTCATTGCTTCGGAGGCGGCGTGGATGACCGGACTTTCTTGCGGATCATCGTCGGTGCTGCTCGTCTCCACAACAGACGCGGCTGACGAATGCGCTTCGGCGTTTGCTGAACCGATGGCCGTCGCGAGATCCGCTGCTTCGGAAATCGCGGCGCCGAGGTGCGCGGTTGCGGTGGGCGTCAAGGCGATATTCGCGGTTTCAGGTGCGTCGACGGTCGATGCAGCGTTCGCCGCCACGCTGGCGTCGATTGCATTCGGCTCGATCGCGGGCGTGCCGATCGCCATGGCGGTTGCAATGGAGACCGGCGCCGACGCATCGTCGGCCTCGTCTTCCCAAGGTGCAAGACGGCTTGCCGCGCTGACATGCGATGTAGCGGATTCCTGACCGAGTGCAGGCGACGCATCGAGCATCGCCGCATTCAGGACTTCGACCACAGGCGCGGTGTCTTCGATTTCGCACGTGCCCGTGACGTCGGCGCAAACCGTGCTCGCGTTCGATATGTCGGCGGTACGCGGATCCGGCGCCGCCGTTTCCGTGATCGGGCCGGCAACAGGCTCCACGACAGGTGCGACAACCTTATCCCACTCGATCACGTTTTCGTTTTCCGGACTGTCCGCGACGTGTGCGCTTGCGTTGGCCGGCGCGATATCGTGCCAGACGTCCGCGTCCGCGGCTGGCTGGACGATCGACGCGACCGTGCCGTTTTCAAAGCTGTCGCGATGCGTATCCGTATCTTGTTGCTGCGCCGTGGGCGTCAGGTCGGCTGGTGTAGCGGACAGCGGCGAATATGCGGCACGCTCCATTGCAGTCGCAGCAGTCGCAGCAGTCGCAGCAAGCGGCGCGGCGGATCGCACGATGCCGGCTGGCGTCGCGCTGGCCATCGACGCCCATTGCGCGGTGCTTGCCTAGAT
>NZ_JAHACR010000406.1 GCF_018375725.1 Burkholderia sp.
CGGGTTCCTCGGAGGCCGTCCGCGCACTCGCCGCCGCTCGGCGGCACAGGTGAATGCGATGCGCATCGAGGACTACGCGCTGATCGGCGATGGCCGCAGCGCGGCGCTTGTCGGACGCGACGGCAGCATCGACTGGCTGTGCTGGCCCGATTTCGATTCCGCCCCGTGTTTCGCCGCGCTCCTCGGCACGGCCGACAACGGTCGTTTCCGGCTGGCGCCGCGCGAGCGGATCGTCAGCGTGACGCGCCGGTATCTGCCTGGCACGGCGATCCTCGAAACGACGTTCGATACCGTGTCGGGGCGCATCGTGCTGTGCGACTGGATGACCTGGGCCGCGCCCGAACCCTGCGTCGTGCGCAGCGTGCGCGGCGAACGCGGCACGGTCATGCTCGAGATCGACTTCGCGGTGCGCTTCGACTACGGCCGGGCGTTGCCGTGGTGCCGGCGGCTCGACGGGCGCTGGCACATGCTGACAGGCGGTCGCGCGATTTGGCTCGACACCGTGGCCGGGCTGTCGCCGGAGCACGACCGGCTCGTCGGCGCATCCCGCATCGCCGCCGGCGAGCGCATCGACTTTTGCGTCAGTGCCGCGCGATCGTACGATCCGCCGCCGCCCGTGCCCGATCCGAACGCGTCGTTGCGGGCGACGCAGGCGTTCTGGCGCGACTGGAGCGCACGCAATACCGCATCGGGGCCGTATCGCGACGCGATCGAACGGGCGCTGGTCACTGTGAAACTGCTGTCGAGCCTGCGCACGGGCGGCATCGTCGCCGCGCCGACCAGCTCGCTGCCGGAACAGCTGGGCGGCAACCGCAACTGGGACTACCGGTTCTGCTGGCTGCGCGATGCGAGCTTCACGCTCCGCGCGCTCGTGCGCTGCGGCTATCGGGACGAGGCCGCGCGCTGGCGCGACTGGCTCGTGCGCGCGATCGCCGATCACCCGGCGCAATTGCAGGTGCTGTATACGGTCGATGGCGACCGGCGCGCGGACGAATGGATGGCCCATCATCTCGCCGGTTACGAAGGCGCGCGTCCGGTCCGCTTCGGCAACGCCGCGACGGATCAGCTTCAACTCGACGTGTACGGCGAGGTGCTGGGCGCGCTCTATCAGGCGCGCCGCCACGGCTTGCCGCCCGATAGCGAAACATGGGCGCTCGAAGTGCGGCTGCTCGCGCACCTGCGCACGATCTGGCGCGAGCCAGACGAGGGCATGTGGGAGGTGCGAAGCGGCCCCAGCCCGTTCACGTCGTCGAAGGTGATGGTGTGGGCGGCGATCGAGAGCGCATACCGTTCCGCACGCGTGTTCGGCCACCGCGCACCGCTCGGCGCCTGGCGGCGCTGGGCCGACGCGGTCCATGCTGACGTGCTGGCCCATGGTTACGACGCGACGCTCGGCCGCTTCGTCGACCGTTACGGCGGCGACGGCCTCGATGCGAGTTTGCTGCTGCTTCCGCTGACGGGCTTTCTCGACGCGGCGGATCCACGCGTCGCGGCCACGATTGCGGCGCTTGAAGCGGAATTGCTCGACGACGGGCTGCTCCTGCGCTACCGGCCGGCGCGCTTTGTCGATGGATGTCCCGGCGACGAGGGGACGTTCGTCACGGCCGGCTTCGCGCTCGCGATGGTGCGACGGATGCAGGGCCGCACGCGCGAGGCGCGTGCGCTGTTCGAACGGCTGCTGGCGCTGCGCAACGACGTCGGGCTGCTCGCCGAGGAGTATGACGTTCGCGCGGCGCGCATGTGCGGCAATTTCCCGTTCATGCTCGCGCATGTCGCGCTCGTCAACGTCGCGCTCGCCTTGTCCGAGCGCCGGCGCGACGACGCTGACTGATACCTCGCGTCGTTGTCCCTCTTACCGCGACGCAGCCGGGCATCGGCGTATTGCGCGAGCGTCACTCACGGGAGACGCATGGTTCGCCCGGCGCGGCGGCGAGCGCGCTTTCCCGCGCCGGATCGAAATCGGCTTCCCGTATTCCCGCCGTCGTCAACGACACGAAGTGGATCTGTGTGTCGCTCGCGGGGAAACCGGCAATGCCGGTCGTACCCCACGGAATCGGCGAACGCTGCACGCCGCGCACGGCAATCTTGTCGGGCGACAGGGACAATGCCAGAAGCCGTCCGTCGCGCGTCGGCACGTACGCACGGGCGCCCGCGACGGCCACCTCGGATTCGCGCACCGTGGCCGGCAGGCAATCCAGTGTCGCCGTGCGCCGGCCGTCCTGATCGATCAGCATCGCAACGCCGCGATCGTCCGACGTCGTGGCGACGACGATGAAGCGGTCGATCGCGGGCACGTACGCGGCGGCGTAGACGTAATACCGGATCGTCTCGTGCCATTCACCGCGCGGTTCCAGCTTCGCCGTCGCGGGATCGAACAACGCGTATTCGAGTGTCGCGTGCGTGCTGTCCGGGATGAATTTCTGCCAGACCAGCAACGCCCGGTGCGGCGCCCCGGCGATCACCGGCCACCACTCGCGGCTGTGCGGCGCGACATCGACACGGTTCAGCAGGCGCCCGGCCGCATCGTAGGTCTTCAGATAGACGCCGCCGCCGGTTCCCAGGTTGTCGACGCCGCCGCCGTCGATCCAGTCGGCCGAATAGAAGACGACGAACCGCTCGCCGACCGCGGCGACGTGTCCCGAGTGGCCGCCCGACTCGACATCGTTCGGATAGGGTTTGACCGGCGCGAGATTCCGGCGATAGACGCCGTACCGCTGGCTGACTTCCTGCGAGGTGTGCCAGCCGTCCTCGAACGTGACGAAGATATCGCCGCGCGCATTCTGCGCGACCGACACCGGCTCCTGCGCCTCCGGCCGGCTGATGAAGGTGCGGATACGGGTCGTGCGCCTGCTGCCGGGCGACCATTCGCCGACATACACGTCATGCGGCCAGTTGCCGTTGGGCAAGGCGCCGCGCGGCACGATGCCCGAACTGCTGAAGAAGATCCAGCGCTTGCCGTTGCCGGCGTCCGCGCTGCCGACGCCGTGCATGAAGCGCCGCGGGTCGCCGGTGAGCCGTTGCCGGGCGGTCGGTCGGGGCGCGGTCTGGAGCGGGGCCGCGGCG
>NZ_JAHACR010000030.1 GCF_018375725.1 Burkholderia sp.
GCTGCACATGCAGGACAATGCGGGAGTAGCTCAGTTGGTAGAGCGCAACCTTGCCAAGGTTGAGGTCGCGAGTTCGAGACTCGTCTCCCGCTCCAGGTTGTAAAGGGGAAGCAAAGCTTCCCCTTTTATTTGGCAGGCCGATGGCCTTCGTCAAATCTGTCGTTTGCTGTCATGGCGAACACAGTCCGCTTACGGCGCGATAGCAAAGCGGTTATGCAGCGGCCTGCAAAGCCGTTTAGGCCGGTTCGACTCCGGCTCGCGCCTCCAAGTAAGAAAAGAAAAAGCCCTGAGAAATCAGGGCTTTTTCTTTTTCCGCTCTGCTTTCTTTCGAGAGCATTGTCCGGGGCGTGATGCGTCCTTCACGGATGACGCCGCGCCGCACGCCGCTGACGCCAGTTCAGTTATGTCTTGCCCTGCCGGGGAGACGAGCGATGCGTTGTCGTCTTTCCGGCACGCTGCCTGACACACCGGCGCTCGCCTCGTGCCATGCGAGCACCATTCTCGCCTTCCTTCGATTCCTGTCAGCGCCGCGCCGCCCACGCGTGTTCGACGAACACGCGGCACAACGCTTCCATGCCCTTCGCATCCTCGTCGTCGAAACGCGCGGCGACGGGACTGTCGACGTCCCACACGCCGATCAGCGTGCCGTCGGCGGCGACGAGCGGCACGACGATCTCGGATTCGGACGCCGCATCGCACGCGATATGGCCGGGGAACGCGTGCACGTCACGTACGACCTGCGTTTGCCGCGTCTGCGCGGCCGTCCCGCATACGCCCTTGCCGAGTGTGATTCGCACGCATGCCGGTTTGCCCTGGAACGGACCGACCACGAGTTCGGTGCCGTCGAAGAAATAGAAGCCTGCCCAGTTGAGCTGATCGAGCGAGTGATAGACGAGCGCGGAGAAATTCGCGGCGTTGGCGATCAGGTCGCGCTCGGTTTCGACGAGCGACCGTGCCTGCTGGACGAGCGCTGCGTATTGATCGGCCTTGGATGCGTGTGAATCGTTGGACAGGGTGAACATGGCAATATGTCGAGTGTGAGCCGGAATCGCACGAGGCGAGGAGCGGCGTAGTCTAAATCAAGCGCCACACGCGCGCAGCCCGGCCTTGCGCCGACGATCGTTCCCCCAGTGGAACGCTGCGTGTGATTTTTACTGTCTACCGAAAGTGCCTTCCCGATTCTATATTTCTATCCATGATGCGAAACACGGGTTTCGCCGCAATCCGGAGTGAGAGATGAAGAAGATCCAGGGTGTTTACAGTGCGCCGCGCGGACATTGGGTCGGCGATGGGTTCCCGGTGCGTTCGATGTTCAGCTACCAGACGCAGGGCGCGAATTTGAGCCCGTTCCTGCTGCTCGACTACGCAGGCCCCGCGAAGTTCGAGCCGGCGACGCAACCGCGCGGCGTCGGCCAGCATCCGCACCGCGGTTTCGAAACGGTCACGATCGTCTACGACGGCGAAGTCGCGCATCGTGATTCGACCGGCGCGGGCGGCCGGATCGGTCCCGGCGACGTCCAGTGGATGACGGCCGCGAGCGGCATCCTGCACGAAGAGTTTCATTCGGAGGACTTCACGCGCAACGGCGGGATGCTCGAGATGGTGCAGCTGTGGGTGAACCTGCCGGCGCGCGACAAGATGGGGGCGCCCGGCTACCAGACGCTCCTGAACGCGGACATTCCGGTGGTCGAACTGCCGGACGGCGCCGGGCGTGCGCGGATCATCGCGGGCGAGCTCGACGGCCGGCGCGGCCCGGCGCGCACGCACACGCCGATCGATGTGTGGGACGTGCGGCTCGTGGCGGGCGGCCGTGCGCGGTTCCCGATTGCCGAGGGTCGCACGCTCGCGGTGGTCGTGCTGCGTGGCACGGTGCTCGTGAACGGGGAGACGGTCGTGCGCGAGGCGCAGTTCGCGCAGATGAGCCGCGATGGTCGCGATGTCGAGATCGAGGCGAACGGCGATGCGACGCTGTTGATTCTCAGCGGCGAGCCGATCGACGAGCCGGTGGTGGGCTACGGACCGTTCGTGATGAACTCGCAAGATGAGATTCGTCAGGCGATCGACGATTTCAACAGCGGCCGCTTCGGCGGAATGCCGGCATGACGAACGGGCCTCGCATGACGCGAGGCCCGTTTTTTTCGCGGCCCGGACGCATGGCGCCCCCGGGCTTCGAGGCATAATCGGCGATTCCGCGTGCCCGTCGGCGCGTGATCCAGGACCGCCCATGAACGATTCCGCATCCGCCGTCTCTTCGCCCGCCACCGATATGCTCGCGTGGCGCTGGCAAGCCTTCGACGCGTTGTCCGCGCGCGAGGTCTACATGATCCTCGAGGCGCGCAGCGCGGTGTTTGTCGTCGAGCAGCAGTGCGTGTATTGCGACATCGACAATGCCGATCAGGATGCATGGCACCTGAGCGCATACGACGCCGCCGGCCGGCTGGCCGGCTACCTGCGCGTGCTGATCCCCGATGCGCAGCATCCCGACGTGCGCATCGGCCGCGTGCTGACGGCCGCCGCATGCCGCGGCGCGGGTCTTGGCCATGCGCTGCTGGCGCGCGCGCTCGGGCATATTCGCGCGCAGTGGCCCGGCACGCCGGTCAGCCTGCATGCGCAGGCGCACCTGCAGCAGTTTTACGGGGCGTTCGGATTTACGCCCAGCTCCGACGTGCACGACGAGGACGGCATCCCGCACGTGTGGATGCGCATCGCGCACGCATGACGCCGCGCCGCGTCATGGCGGGGGATCGGCGGACGCGTTACTTGGCCTGCGCAGGCGACTTGACCGCGAACGGCGTGTCGAGCGTCCGGCCGTCGGAGAACTTGAGGCGCAGGTGCACGGTATCGCCGGGTTTGATCGTGTGCGTCGGTTCCTCGAGCATGAAGTGGTAGCCGCCCGGCGCGATATCGACCTTGCCCCGAGCGGGGATCGTCAGCTTGTCGACCATGTCCATCTTCTGCGTCGAGCCGTGCGAGACGGACTGGTGCAGCATCGCCATCCCGTAGTCGGGGCTGTCGACGTCGACCAGGTCGACCGGCTTGTCGCCCGTGTTGACGAGCGTGACGTAGCCGCCCGCCGGCAACTGGTTCGGCAGCCAGCGCACCCAGGCGTTCTGAGCGGTGACCGTGCCGGCGGCATGGGCGTGCGCGCCGAGTGTCAGCGCGGCGAGGAGGGCGAGCGTCTTGCGTTTCATCTTGATGAGCATGTCCAGATGGATGAAATCAGGTGGATGAAGCCGGCGGGATGATCCAGTGCACATCGGCGGCGATGGCGCCGGGCGAGCCGCCGTGCGCGACCGGCGGTTGCGACTGTAGCGCAATTTGCTCCAGCATGTTCCGGCAACGGCCATCGCGTAGGCCGGGATGGCGGCCGGCATGTCGCAGTTTCGGCATCGCAAGAGAAGGGTGTTCCGGCGCCGGTTTCGCCCATAAAGCATTGCAGGCGCGGTAAGATGCGCACAATTCTTGCGGCGGCATGGCCGCCCCTCTGATCACCGACTCGATGCAATCCATCCCGGCTTTTCTGTCCCTGACCGATACCGCGTTCTTCTTCGATTTCGACGGCACGCTCGTCGAGCTGGCGCCCACGCCCGACAGCATTTGCGTGCCGCCATCGCTGATCGCACTCCTCGCCGCGCTGCGGCACCGCTCGCACGGCGCGGTCGCCATCGTGTCCGGGCGCGGCATCGACAACATCGACACGTTCCTGAACATGCCCGACCTGCCGATCGCGGGCCTGCATGGCGCGGAGCGGCGCGACGCGAATGGCGACACGCAGCGCATCGGGTTCAACGACGCACGCCTGTTGCGCATCGAGCGCGAGCTGGCCGTCGTCGTCGAGCGTCATCCGGGCATGCTGCTCGAGATCAAGGGCGCGGCGGTCGCGCTGCACTACCGCAATGCGCCGGAGCGCGAGGGCATTGCCCGCGAAGCGACCGAGCGGCTCGTTGCCGACTATGCGGACGCGTACGTGCTGCAGCCGGGCAAGATGGTGTTCGAGATCAAGCCGAAGGGCGTCGACAAGGGGCGCGCGCTCGCGGCGTTCCTCAATGAGCCGCCGTTTGCCGGCCGCATGCCGGTCTTTGCCGGCGACGACCTCACCGACGAGAAAGGCTTCGCGGTCGTCAATGCGCACGGCGGCCTGTCGATCAAGGTCGGCGCGGGCGAGACGTCGGCGCGCGCGCGGCTCGATTCCGTCGATGCGCTGCATGCGCAGATCGCGCGCTGGCTCGAAGCGGGACGGCCCGTCGCATGAGCCGCCTCATCATTGTTTCGAATCGTGTCGCGCCGATTTCCGAAGGGGAGCCGGCGGCGGGCGGCCTGGCGATCGGCGTCTACGATGCGTTGAAGGAAACCGGCGGCATGTGGTTCGGCTGGAGCGGCGAGGTCGTCGCGTCCGGCCAGCCGAAGATCCGCGTCGAGGAGCACGGGCCCGTGACGTTTGCGACCATCGGCCTGTCGCGGCGCGACTACGACCAGTATTACCGGGGCTTCTCGAATGCCACGCTGTGGCCCGCGTTTCACTATCGCGCCGATCTGATTCAGTACGATCGCCACGAATTCGAGGGCTACAGCCGCGTCAATGTATGGCTTGCGCAGCAGCTCGTGCCGCTGCTGCAGGATGACGACGTGATCTGGGTGCACGACTATCACCTGATCCCGTTTGCCCGCGCGCTTCGTGCGGCCGGCGTGAAGAATCGCATCGGCTTTTTCCTGCACATTCCGTTTCCGGCCGCGCAGGTGCTCGTCAACGTGCCGCCGCATCGCGAACTCGTCGAATCGCTGTGCGCGTTCGACCTGCTCGGATTCCAGACCGAGCCCGACCTGCGCGCGTTCTGCGACTACGTCGAATCCGAAGCCGACGGCAGCATCGAGCGCGACGGGCGCACGGTGCGCGTGCATGCGTTCGGCCGCACGCTGCGCGCGTCCGCGTATCCGATCGGCGTCTATCCGGACGAAATCGCGTCGCTCGCGCAGGCGGGCGAGCACGGCAAGGCAGTCCGCACGCTCGCCACGTCGCTGCGCGGCCGCCAGCTGATCATGAGCGTCGACCGGCTCGATTACTCGAAGGGGCTGGTCGAGCGTTTCCGTGCATTCGAGAAGCTGCTCGAGCACGAGACGTCGTTCCGCAATCACGTGTCGTTCCTGCAGATCGCGCCGTCGACCCGCGCGGATCTGCGCGCGTACCAGGACATCCGTCTGCAGCTCGAAGCGGAGTCGGGACGTATCAACGGGCGTTTCGCGGAGCTCGACTGGGCGCCGATCCTCTACATCCATCGCCACTACGACCGTCAGGTGCTCGCCGCGCTGTACCGGCTGGCGCGTGTCGGCTACGTGACGCCGTTGCGCGACGGGATGAACCTCGTCGCGAAGGAATATGTGTCCGCGCAGAATCCGGACGATCCGGGCGTGCTGGTGCTGTCGCGCTTCGCAGGCGCGGCGCGCGAGCTGACCGGCGCGCTGATCGTCAATCCGATCGACATCGCCGGCATGGCCGATGCGTTGTCGCGGGCGCTGTCGATGCCGCTCGCCGAGCGGCGTGCGCGCTACGAGGACATGATCGCGCAGCTGCGCGAGAACAACGTGTCGGTGTGGCGCGACAACTTCCTGCGCGATTTGCAGCGCGATTAGCGTGAAGCGGGGCGCGCCGGGCGCGCTGCCGATAAAAAAGCCGCAGTTCACACGATGAGCTGCGGCTTTGTTTTTTGCGGACGGGCGCCGCGCGTCAGGCGACGCGTTCGCCGGTGGCCGCGCCGCTGTCGGGCGCCGCGTGATGGCGGCCGTGCTGTTTGGCGAGCAGATCGCGATACAGGCCCGGACGGTTGCGCAGCACGTCGGGACTGCCGTCGTCGATCACCTTGCCGTTACTCATCACGACGATCCGGTCGAAGTTGCGCAGCGTCGACAGGCGGTGCGCGATCGCGATCACCGTGCGGCCGACCATCAGGCGGTCGAGCGCGCTCTGGATCGCTTCCTCGGACGCGCTGTCGAGCGCCGACGTCGCTTCGTCGAGCAGCAGGATCGGCGCGTCCTTCAGGATCGCGCGCGCGATCGCGATGCGCTGGCGCTGGCCGCCCGACAGCTTGACGCCGCGATCGCCGACGATCGTGTCGTAGCCTTCGGGCATCGCCTCGATGAACTCCGCGCAGCGCGCGTCGCGCGCGGCGGCGAGCACTTCCTCGCGTGTCGCCTCGGGGCGGCCGTACGCGATGTTGTCGTAGATCGACCGGTGCAGCAGCGAGATGTCCTGCGGCACGAGTGCGATCGCATGGCGCAGGCTGTCCTGCGTGATCGTCCGGATGTCCTGGCCGTCGACCATCACGGCGCCCTCCTGGGCGTCATAGAAGCGCTGCAGCAGCGCGAGCACGGTCGACTTGCCCGCGCCGGACTTGCCGATCAGGCCGACGCGCTGGCCCGGTTCGATGTGCAGCTCGAAATGGTCGAGGATCGGGCGGCGATGCGGATAGGCGAACGTCACGCGGTCGAAATCGACGCGGCCGCCGTTCGATGTGAGCGGCACGGCATCGGAGCGATCCGGCATGCCGTGCGGCTCGAGCAGCGTCTTCACGGCCTCGGCGAGACGCGCGACGTGCTGCGTGACATCGACGAGCGCGACCGCGAGATCGCGCGTGCCGTGCAGGATCGTGAAGCCGAGCGAGCTGACGAGGACGATGTCGCCCGACGTCGCCTGGCCGCGGTCCCACAGCCACAGTGCCCAGCCGAGCAGGCCGGCGGACAGCATCGCGGTGATCACCGCATGCAGCAGGCGCAGCTTTTCCAGGTAGAGCAGGCTCTGCTGGCGCGCATCCATCTCGGCCTTGACCGTCGCGCGGAAGCGCTTCTGTTCGCGCAGCGTCATCCCGAAGGCGCGCACGAGGCCCATGTTGCCGATCACGTCGACGAGTTCGCCATCGACCGCCGCGGCTTTTGCCGCGAAGGTGTGATGACGCGCCGAGCCGCGTCCGGCGAGCCTGAACAGCACGATGGAGAGCACCGCAGAGCAGCTGAGCAGGGCCACCGCCATCACCGGATTGACGACGATGATCATCAGGATCGCGCCCATCACCGCGATGCACGGCGGCAGCACGTTCCACGCCATCGTGTTCTCCGCCGTGTAGACGGCGTTCGACGTCGCGGTGATGCGGCTCGCGAGCGTGCCGGGCTGCTTTTCCGCGTAGTACGTCGGCGAGTGTCCGGTCAGGTACTGGAACAGGTCGCGCCGCAAGTCGCCGGTGACCGCGACGAACGTATGCGCCGCGACCCAGCCGCCGACGCGCCAGAGCAGGTTGTCGGCGGCGATCAGGCCGACGAGCAGCGCGAATGCGCTCCACAGCGGGCCTGGATGATGGCGGCCGGTTGCGAGCACGTCGATCAGGTGCTTGATCGCGTATTGCGAGCCGAGCGCGCAGCCGACGGCGGCCAGCACGCTGACGAGCACGATGAGGTGCGCGACGGGATGCAGGCGGATATAGCGGAACAGGAACGCAAGCGGCCGGTGCGCGTAGCTCGACAGCTTCGCGTTGTGGGCGTTGCGCTGGGCGGGGGTGAGAGCTTCCAAAATATGCGTGCGGTGAAACGGTGGTGGGACGTCCCGGCCGGATCGCATGCCGACCTTTGACTCGACGTAATCCGGCATTGTAAACAAGGCCGTGCGTCCCGCTGAGCGAATCTTGCTGCCGGCAGCGGGTGCACAGTTAATTTTGGGATAAAATCCGGCATTCCGCGATGCGTTGCATCTGCGGGGCAGGGCGCCGGGATGGCAGTGAGCGCTGCCGAGCGGATTCCCACTCTAGAGCGGACTCAATCCTCCGCGCGTTGCAAAGTGTTGCCGCTTTGTAACAAAGTAAAGCGTTTGAAATGTTGCACGCCGTATCGGGCGTAACCCTAGATAATCGGCTCCGGGTTCGTCGCATGAGTTTTTTACGAACCCCTGTCAACGGGTATTCGTTTCAAACGTTCTATGCCTGTCGCGTTGCCGACGCTCGCTCGCAGCGCAGGTTCGACGCCGCCAGCAGGCCGACATTCATCCGGTTTCCCGGATGAAACCCGTCCAGTCCGGACCGTCCGGCAGGCTGCCGACCCAATGCTTGTTTTTTGCCGATTTTTTAGGAGTTACGCATGCGAATCGCTCAAATCGCTCCGTTGCACGAAGCGGTTCCCCCGAAGCTGTACGGCGGTACCGAACGGGTGGTGTCCTATCTGACCGAGGCGCTCGTCGAGATGGGGCATGACGTCACGCTCTTCGCGAGCGGCGATTCGCAAACGTCGGCGAAGCTCGAAGCCGTCTGGCCGCAGGCGCTGCGCCTCGACCCGACGATCCGCGACACGATGGCCCCGCACATGCTGCTGCTCGAGGAAGTGCGCCGCCGCGCGGACGAGTTCGACGTGCTGCACTTCCACATCGACTACTATCCGTTCCCGCTGTTCTCGCGCCAGCCGGTGCCGCATCTGACGACGCTGCACGGCCGTCTCGACCTGCCGGAACTGCAGCCGATCTTCAACACGTTCAACGAAGTGCCGGTCGTGTCGATCTCGGACAACCAGCGTATTCCGCTGCCGCAGGCAAACTGGCTGTCGACCGTCTACCACGGTCTGCCGGAAAACCTGCTGAAGCCGGTGCCGGACGTGAAGCCGAGCTACCTCGCGTTCCTCGGCCGCATCTCGCCGGAAAAGCGTGTCGACACGGCGATCCGCATCGCGGAGCAGGCCGGCATGCCGATCAAGATCGCCGCGAAGCTCGACAAGGCCGACCGCGCGTACTACGAAGAGAAGATCAAGCCGCTGTTCGCGCTGCCGCACGTCGAGTACATCGGTGAAATCAGCGAAGCCGAGAAGTCGGAATTCCTCGGCAACGCTCATGCGCTGCTGTTCCCGATCGACTGGCCGGAGCCGTTCGGCCTGGTGATGATCGAGGCGATGGCATGCGGCACGCCGGTGATCGCGTTCAAGCGCGGCTCGGTGCCGGAAGTCATCGAGAACGGCGTGTCGGGCTTCGTCGTCGAGGACGAGCTGTCGGCGGTCGCCGCCGTCAAGCGCCTGCACACGCTGCCGCGCGAGCAGGTTCGCGCCGCGTTCGAAGCGCGCTTCTCGTCGAAGGTGATGGCCCGGAACTATGTGAAGGGCTACGAAGAGCTGCTGCGCCAGAAGCGCCGCACCGTGCTGCGCGAAGTCAACGCAGGCTGACCTGCGGGCGGCATGGCCGCCGCCTGAGCGCATCGCATGACGCCCCGCCCGGACCAGTCCGGCGGGGCGTCGTCACATTCGCGGCACCGGAATTGTTGTATTCTCGCCGCGCCCGCCGGCGCGAATGCGTCCGGACACGGCGTATCGCCCCGGCTATTCGTCTGTCCAGCCGGTAATGTCCCTATAATGGCCGTGCCGAAATTTCCGGCCCGGCACGATCATCGAGAGGAGAGCAGTCTTGGCGAGAACGAAATCCACGCGCGCAGCCCCGGCACCCGGCGCCGGCGTCATCTTCGCGTTGCGCGCGATCGGGCTCGTGCTGCTCGCACGGTGGCTGTTCTCGATGTCGGAAATGGGTTACCGCGCGTCGCTGTCGGCGATGGTGTCGTCGCCGTGGGCGTGCCTGTACCTGGTGCTGATGTTCCTGCTGATCGCGCTCCCCGGCGCGGCCGCGCGCGCCGAGCGCCCGTTCCATCCGCTGCCGCAATGGCTGCGGCAGGCGCTGCGGTTTTTCGCATTGATCGGTTTCCTGTTCGCCGCCTGGTCGATCGGCATGTTCGCGTGGGCCGCCGGCTGGCGTCGCGCGCTGCATGCGGTCACGGCGACCAACGGCTGGCTCGTCGCCGCTCCCGCGCTGTATGCGGCGGTCGTCTGGATCTGCCGGCCGCGGCCGCTGTGGCGCACCAACGTCGCCGCGCGGCGCTTCGCGATCGGCCGCTTCGCGATCTCGCTCGATACGCCGACGCGCACCGCAAGCGTCTGGATGGAAAGCCGCAAGGTCGGACAGTACGATGCGCGCGAGTTGTCGGTGCGCTGGCCCGGCGGCGCGGCGGCGCGCAACGATCTGCCTGCGCCGCCGCGCCGCGCCGGCTGGTTCAGGCGCCCGAAGGTGGAACTGTTATGGGATTCGCCCGCCGCCGTCGGCCATAACCGGCAGATCGTGATGCGCGCGCCGCTCGCATCCGAGGGCGACCGCGTCGCCGCGCGCGCGCTCGACGCGGCGCTCAAGCAATTCGTCTGACAGGCCTGCGCATCGTGCGCCGGCGGCAAAGGAGGAACGATGATCGTTCGCTGGTTGCTGGCTGCCATACATCTGAGCGCGTTCGGTGCCGCGTTTGCCGCGATCGCGGCCCGTAATCGGGCATTGCGCCGGGTCGCCGCATCCGCGCAGCCCGCGGATCTTCCCGGTGTATTCAAGGCCGACGCAGTGTGGGGCGTGTCGGCGCTCGTGCTGATCGCCACCGGTCTGTGGCGCGCGTTCGGCGGCCTGGAAAAGGGCAGCGCCTACTATGCGCACGCGCCGCTCTTTCATCTGAAGATGGGCGCGCTAGTGCTGATCCTGCTGCTCGAGATCGCGCCGATGATCGGGCTGATCCGCTGGCGCATCGCGGCACGTCAGCAGCGCATGCCCGACCTGAGCCGCGCGGGTTCGTACATCCGGATCGGCCATACGCAGGCGATGCTCGTGATCCTGATCGTATTTGCCGCGTCGGGGATGGCGCGCGGGATTGGACTGGCCGGGTAGCACACGCGGTAAAACCTTTGCTGCGCGCGAAACGAGATGCGATCATTCGACAACCGACGTGCGCACGTCCTCCTCGATCCGTGCATCGAGGCAACGACACAGCGCAACACCGATGCCAGGAGACAGATACGGCGCGCGGGATCATCAGTCGTCAGATGATGCCGGGCGCCGTATGGCAATAGATCGGCGTTCGCTTGGCCTGCACGTCACCCTTCGGAATTCCAATACGAACATTCAAAAAGGAACCGGCCTCATGTCCGTGCCCACGCTTCCCGCTGTGCCCCGCCGTCGCGGGCGCAGTCTTGCACAAGATGTCGTCGACGCGCTGACGGCCCAGATCGAAAGCGGCACGCTGCGTCCCGGCGACAAGCTGCCGACCGAGACTGAAATGATGGTGACGCAGGGCGTGAGCCGCACGGTCGTGCGCGAAGCGGTGTCGCGGATGCAGGCGAGCGGCCTTGTCGCGACGCGCCACGGCATCGGCAGCTTCGTGCTCGAACCGACGCGCCGTCCGGCGCTCGGCATCGATCCCGCGACGATCACGACGCTGCGCGACGTGCTCGCGGTGCTCGAACTGCGCATCGGCCTCGAAAGCGAGTGTGCGAGCCTCGCCGCGCTGCGCGCGAACGACGCCGATCTCGCTGCGCTGCGGCATGCGCTCGACGCGATCGTGTCGACGTCGGGCGTCGGCCGCGAGACCGCGCAGCTCGATTACCAGTTCCACCTGCAGATCGTGCGGGCCACCGGCAACCGCTATTTCGCCGATGTCATGTCGCAGCTCGGCCCGTCAATCATCCCGCACACGCGCCTGAACCCCGCGCACTTCGCCGGCGACGATCTGGTGCGCTATGTCGCCCGGTTGAACCAGGAGCACGAGGATATCTACGCGGCGATCGCGCGCCGCGATCCGGAGGCCGCGCGCGCCGCGATGCGCGCGCATCTGACCAACATCCGCGAGCGGCTGCGCCGCGCGCACGAGGCGGCCGAGGCGGCGCGCGGCGACCAGGCCAACGGGTGACGGCGCGAAGCGGCCCGTCGGGGCCGGCCCCTTCGCGCCGGTGAAGCGGGGCCGCCTGACATTGCGGGGCGGCGCGCCCGCGATCAACCTCCCTTCGTCACGATGGTCTTCCAGGCGCCATTCTTCACCTGATACAGCGTCGACATGCCGCTTTTCAGCGAGCCGTCGTTCGCGAACGAGATGCGCCCGGTGATGCCTTCGAAATCGATCTTCTTGAGCGCCGGACGATAGACCTTCGGATCGGTCGAGCCGGCCGCCTGCATCGCCTTGATCGCGGCCCAGGTCGCGTCGTAGCCGAACTGCGCATACGACAGCACGTCGACGCCGAAACGCTTCTTGAAGCGCTGCTCGAAATCCTTGCCCTGCGGCAGCTGGTCGAGCGGGCGGCCGTATTCCCATGCCATCGCGCCTTCGGCCGCGGGGCCGGCGATCTTGATGAACTCGTTGTCCTTCACGCCGCCGCCGCCGACGAATTGCGCGTTCAACCCGAGCTGGCGCATCTGCTTGACGAAGTTCGCGGCGAGCGTATCGAGCCCCCCGAAGAAGATGAGGTCAGGGTTCTGGCCTTTCAGGCTGGTGATCTGCGCGCGGAAGTCGACCGCCTGATTGTTCGTGAACTCGCGCGTGATGATCTTGCCGCCCGCCGCCTTGACCGCCTTCTCGAATTCGTCCGCTTCGCCCTGGCCGAAAGCCGTGCGGTCGTCGACGATGGCGATGCGCTTCGCCTTCGTCACGTCCACCGCGTACTTGCCCGCGTTGCCGGCGTTCTGGCCGTCGGTCGCGATCACCATGAACATGTTCGCGAGCCCGCGCGATGTCAGCGTCGGGTTGGTCGCCGCCGGATCGATGACGGGGATGCCGGCCTTGTCGTAGACGACCGACGCCGGAATGGTCGTACCCGAGTTGAAGTGGCCGACGACCACCGACACGTTCTTGTCGACGAGGCTTTGCGCAGCCTGCACGCCGACGCGCGGGTCGGCCTGGTCGTCCTGCACGACGAGTTCGAACTTCGCCGGCTTGCCGGCGATCTGGACGTTCTGCGCGGCGGCATCGTCGAGCGCGAGCTGCACGCCGTTTTGCAGATCCTTGCCGTAGCCGGCGTTGACGCCGGTCAGCGGTGCGGCGAAGCCGAACTTGATGCCGGTGTCGGCGGCCTGCGCGGCCTGGTGCGCGAAGACGGCAAGCGCGGATGCGATCGAGAGGGACAGCAGCGAATGGCGGAAATTCATGTTGCTTCCTTTGGCGGCGAGACACGAAAACGCACGCCGCGGCGTGCGCGTGCGACGCTTCTGCAAACCAGGCCTGATCGCCGGTTCGAGCGTCTGACGACGATTTATAGGGGGCCAAATTGGACGAGTCTTGTCAATTTGGCGCATGAAACATGCGGATTTCCGCACAGTGACGGCGGGACAAGGGAGAGCGGCGATGAGGGAAATCCCGCGTTGGGCCGGATGTGGCGAGCGCGGCATCGCGTGCCGCCGGTCTGCCCGCAGGCGTCACGCGTCCGTGACCCACGCGCCGAACCATTCGCTCGGGTTGGCGATTTCGTCCTGCGCGGCGACCAGCTCCAGTTCGTAACGGCGGGCGTCGTAGGTGGCCTTGACGACCGCGTGCACGGCCGCGAGTGTGTGCTCGAATGCGGCGCGCACCGAGTCGCCGCGCAGCCGCCGTGCGACGAAGATCGCGCTCGTGAGATCGCCGACGCCGACCGGATGGCGCGGAAACGCGTAGAGCGGACGCTGGCCGATCCACGCCTCGGTTTCGGTCACGGCCAGCATGTTGAAGCGGTCGGCCGGGCTGTTGCGGTCATGCAGGTGCTTGACGAGGATGATCTTCGGACCGCGCCGGATCAGTGCGCGGCAGGCCTCGACCGCATCGGAGACGGTCTCGATGCGTCGTCCGGCGAGCTTCTGCAGTTCGGTGTGGTTGGGCGACATGCCGTCCGCGAGCGTGGGCATTTCGTGGACGATGAATTCCTCGACGCCGGGCTCGGGGCGGATGCCGCCCGTCTGGCCCATCGCCGGATCGCAGAAGTACCACGCGCTCGGGTTCGTCGCCTTCACCGCGCGGACGATCTCGACGGTCGCGCGCGCCTGCGCGGGCGAACCCAGGAAGCCGGAGAGGATCGCGTCGCAGCGCTTGAGCGCGCCGATCGCGGCGATGCCGTCGACGAGCTGCTCCATCTTCGCGGCGTCGATCGCACTGCCGGCCCAGTGGCCGTACTGCATGTGGTTCGACAGCTGAACCGTGTTGAGCGGCCAGACGTTGACGCCGAGCCGCTGCATCGGGAATACGGCCGCGCTGTTGCCGGCATGGCCGTAGATGACGTGAGACTGAATGCTGAGGACGTTTTTCATGGGAGATCGCCTGCACGCGTTTCAGGGTCACGTCACACGATACCCGAGTTCATTGCGCCCGAGAAAATTGCGTGGCATCGAAGTGTTGCGCGCCGCCGTCAGCGTCTACCGCGTAGAATCCGGGGGCGCGGCGCCGTCCGGCTGCCGGCGTGCGTTCTTTTCATCGTCATCGCCATGTTTCCGATTCGCAAGATGTTGTCCGCATCGCGCGCCGCCGTGCTCGGCGCGCTCTTCGCCGCCCTGTGCGGGGCGACCGGCGCGGGCGCTGCGACCGCGGCGTCGGGCGGCAACGACGGACCCGTCTACGGTCCGCGCCTGGAGGGCTTCGACTATCCGGGGCCGGTGCATCGCTTTGCGTTCGCGTCGCAGCGCGAGACCCTCGAGATGGTCTATATGGATGTGCGTCCGGCGCACCCGAACGGCCGCACCGTCGTGCTGCTGCACGGGAAGAACTTCTGCGCGGCGACATGGGAGGAGACGGTCGCCGTGCTGAGCCGCGCGGGCTATCGCGTGATCGCCCCGGACCAGATCGGCTTTTGCAAGTCGTCGAAGCCGGCGCGCTACCAGTACAGTTTCCAGCAGCTCGCGCGCAACACGCATGGTTTGCTCGAATCGCTCGGCATCCGGAGCGCCACGCTCGTCGGCCATTCGACGGGCGGCATGCTGGCGATTCGCTATGCGCTGATGTACCCGAAGGCGACCGCCCAGCTCGTGCTCGTCAATCCGATCGGCCTCGAGGACTGGAAGGCGCTCGGCGTGCCGCCGCTGTCGGTCGACTACTGGTATGCGCGCGATCTCAAGACGACCGCCGACAGCATTCGCCGCTACGAGCAGGCGGCGTATTACGCGGGCAAGTGGTCGCCGGCATACGAGCGCTGGGTGCAGATGATCGCCGGCATGTACCGCGGCGCGGGCCGGGACACGGTCGCGTGGAACTCCGCGCTCGTCTACGACATGATCTTCACGCAGCCGGTCGTCTACGAACTGGGCGAGATTCGCGTGCCGACGCTGCTGCTGATCGGCGACCGGGACACCACCGCGATCGGCAAGGACGTCGCGCCGCCGGACGTGCACGCGAAGCTCGGGCGCTATCCCGAGCTCGCGAAGCGCACGCAGGCGGCGATCCCGGGCGCCCAGCTGGTCGAATTCCCGGCGCTCGGCCATGCGCCGCAGATCCAGGATCCGGACACATTCCACAAGGCGCTGCTCGACGGGCTGGCCGCCGTGCGCGAACAGTAAGCGATAAGCGGTAGCGATAGAGATAGTCAGCGCGGCGCGCGCCCGGCCTCGCAAGTGCCGAGCGCGCGCCGTCTCCGCTCAACGCGCGGCGGGTTGCGCTTCGCTGGCCAGTTCGTCGCGGATTTGCGCGGCGATCTCGAACGAGCGCAGCCGCGCGGCATGATCGTGGATCTGCGCGGTGATGATCAGCTCGTCCGCGCCGGTCCGCGCGATGCGCTCGCGCAGTTGCTCGCGCACGGTGCTGCGTGAGCCGACTGCGGCGAACGACAGCGAATGCGCGACGCTCGCGCGTTCCAGTTCGCTCGCTTCGAGCACGTCGACGGGCGGCGGCAGCTTGTCGGGCGTGCCCCGGCGCAGGTTGATGAACTGCTGCTGCAGCGACGTGAAGAGCCGCCGCGCCTCGTCATCTGTCTCGGCCGCGAACACATTGACACCGACCATCGCGTACGGCTTCGGCCAGGCGGCCGACGGCCGGTATTGCGCACGGTACAGTTCGAGCGCGCGCAGCAGATAGTCCGGAGCGAAATGCGACGCGAACGCGAACGGCAATCCCATCATCGCGGCGAGTTGCGCGCTGAACAGGCTCGATCCGAGCAGCCAGACCGGCACGTCGAGCCCGGCGCCCGGCACAGCGCGCACGCGTTGGCCGGGCACCGGTTCGGCGAAGTAACGCAGCAACTCGGCGACGTCGTCGGGGAAGGCGTCGGCGCTGCCGACGAGATCGCGACGCAGCGCGCGGGAAGTGGTCTGGTCGGTGCCCGGCGCGCGGCCGAGACCGAGATCGATCCGGCCGGGATAGAGCGCGGCGAGCGTGCCGAACTGCTCGGCGATGACGAGCGGCGCGTGGTTCGGCAGCATGATGCCACCCGAGCCGACGCGAATCGTGTGCGTGCCGCCCGCGACATGGCCGATCACGACGGCGGTCGCGGCACTCGCGATGCCGGGCATGTTGTGATGTTCGGCGAGCCAGTAACGGTGATAACCCCAGCGTTCGGCATGCTGCGCGAGGTCGAGCGTGTTGCGGAGCGCCTGCGCGGCATCGGCGCCGGCAGGAATGGGGGCAAGATCAAGGACGGAAAACGGAATCATCGCAGAGAGGCCTTCGAAAGGCGCCGCGCGGTGATGCGCAGACGCAACAGGTGTCGACGATTGTGCCAAAGGGTTCCGGAACGTGCTGGCGCCGCCGGGATACCCCTGAGGCTGACAGGGACGCCGCCGCATTGCGTGACGATTGTTGCAAAAATCAACGCAATTTGTTTTTTGTTACCAATTTTTTCACCGATTGGGCGCGGAATTGCCCGCAGACGCAAAAATCCGCAAAAGCCCTGACAGGAAAGGCTGCAATCAGCCTGCAACGTGCTTACGCCAAGATAAACGTCGCTGCGCCGGGGACAGCCGCCGTTGGCCGGAGTTGTTGATTTCGCACCAATGCGTTGCATGCGGAGCCAAGCACGCGGTGTCGAGCGCTGCTAAAATCCGGCGCTCGTCCATTGTCGCGCTGATGGTTTCCGTTCTATCTTCCTGTGTTTTGCCGACGCGTTGCGCGGGGAGCGCCCCGGAAAAGGCATGGCTGCTCAGGCAAGCCGTGCCCCCGTTCAAACGCTGACGGAACAAGGAGTCGGGTTGTGCCCCCGTTCGTCCCAGTCGAATCATTTACCACGCGTTCAACCGATTGCCGCCGCGGCTTCGCTCCCGGAGGGCAATGCGCATGATCTCGGATGTATCGGTCTTCGAATGGCTGTTGATCGCGATTACGCTCGCGGCAGCCGGCTACGCGCTTGTCGCGGCGTTCGCACCGCGGCCCCGTACGCCGCGCACGGACGCGCGCGACGGCTTCCAGCCGGTCAGCGTGCTGAAGCCGTTGTGCGGTGCGGAGCCGCATCTGTACGAGAACCTCGCCACGTTCTGCACGCAGCGCCATCCGCGCTACGAGGTGCTGTTCGGCGTCGCGTCGGCGGCCGATCCGGCGGTGGCGGTCGTCGAACGGCTGCGCACGGACTATCCTGAATGTGATATCGGGCTCGTGATCGACGCGCGCGTGTACGGCAAGAACCTGAAGGTCAGCAACCTGGTCAACCTGGCCGAGCGCGCGAAATACGGCCGGATCGTGATTGCGGACAGCGACATCGCGGTGAAGCCGGACTACATCGAGCGCGTGACGGCGCCGCTGGCCGATCCGTCGGTCGGCGTCGTCACATGCCTGTATCATGCGCGCAGCGTCGGCGGCTTCTGGACGCGGATCGGCGCGCAGTTCGTCGACGCGTGGTTCGCGCCGTCGGTGCGGATCACGCATCTGGGCCGTTCGAGCCGCTTCGGCTTTGGCGCGACGCTCGCATTCACGCGCGACACGCTCGACCGGATCGGCGGCTTCAAGGCGGTGAAGGACGAGCTGGCCGACGATTTCTGGCTGGCCGAACTGCCGCGCCGGCTCGGCCGGCGCACATTGCTGTCGGAGGTCGAAGTGGCGACCGATGTGATCGAGGCTTCGTTCGGGCCGCTCTGGCACCGCGAGACGCGCTGGCTGCGCACGATCCGGTCGCTGAACCCGGCGGGCTTCACGTTCCTGTTCATCACGTTCACCGCGCCTTGGCTCGCGGTCGGAACCGGTCTTGCGTGGCGCCTCGACGGCTCGCTCGCCGGTACGCTGGCGGGTGCCGGCGCGGCGGCGGGCACGCTCGGGCGGCTCGTGCTGCACGCGCGCGGTGCGGGCGGCTGGCGCGCATTCTGGCGCGACCTGGCACTGATCGCGGTGCGGGATACGCTGCTTGCGGCGCAGTGGCTGGTCGCAGCGTTCGGCACGCAGGTCGTCTGGCGCGGCGCGCGGATGACGGTCGTCGGCGGCGAGCGCACGCCGATCGCGGAAGCGGGCGAAGGCCGCTGAGCGGATCGACGCAAACGAATATCGAGATGCGGGCGCCGGCGGCGGCCCGCGATTTTTATTGACTGAATTTTTCAAGCGAACTCGAACTATGCAGGCTACCGGAACATTCATGAAAACGCTGTTTTTGCAGGCCCCGTCGTATGACGGTTTCGACGGCGGGGCGGGCTCCCGCTATCAGGCCAAGCGCGAAATCCGTTCCTTCTGGTATCCGACGTGGCTCGCGCAGCCGGCGGCGCTCGTGCCGGGCAGCCGCGTCGTCGACGCGCCGGCCGACAGTCTGTCGGTCGAGGAAACGCTGAAGATCGCGAAGGACTACGACCTCGTGATCATCCATACGAGCACGCCGTCGTTCCCGACCGACGCGATGTTCGCGCAGGACCTGAAGAAGATGAAGCCGTCGATGCGGGTCGGCATGGTGGGCGCGAAGGTGATGGTCGATCCGCACAACTCGCTCACGGCGAGCGAGGCAATCGATTTCGTGTGCCGCGAGGAATTCGACTACACCTGCAAGGAAATCGCCGAAGGCAAGCCGTTCCCCGAGATCAAGGGTCTGAGCTGGCGCGCGAAGGACGGCTCGATCGAGCACAACGAAGCGCGTCCGATCCTCGAGAACATGGACGAACTGCCGTTCGTCGCACCGATCTACAAGCGCGACCTGAAGATCGACAACTATTTCATCGGCTACCTGAACTACCCGTACGTGTCGATCTACACGGGCCGCGGCTGCAAGTCGCGCTGCACGTTCTGCCTGTGGCCGCAGACGGTCAGCGGCCATCGCTACCGCACGCGCTCGGTCGAGAACGTGCTCGCGGAAGCGAAGTGGATCCGCGACAACATGCCGGAAGTGAAGGAACTGATGTTCGACGACGACACCTTCACCGACGATCTGCCGCGCGCCGAAGCCATCGCCATCGGTCTGGGCAAGCTCGGCATGACGTGGTCGTGCAACGCGAAGGCCAACGTGCCGTACAAGACGCTCAAGATCATGAAGGAAAACGGCCTGCGCCTTCTGCTGGTCGGCTTCGAATCCGGCGACGACCAGATCCTCGTGAACATCAAGAAGGGCGTGCGCACGGACTTCGCGCGCCGTTTCAGCGCGGACTGCAAGAAGCTCGGCATCAAGATCCACGGCACCTTCATTCTCGGCCTGCCGGGCGAGACCCAGGAAACCATCAAGAAGACGATCGAATACGCGAAGGAAATCAATCCGCATACGATCCAGGTGTCGCTCGCCGCGCCGTATCCGGGCACGACGCTCTACAAGCAGGCCGTGGAAAACGGCTGGATGGAAGAAAACAAGACCATCAACCTGGTGAGCAAGGAAGGCGTCCAGCTCGCGGCGATCGGCTATCCGCATCTGTCGCGCGACGATATCTATCACCACCTCGAGCAGTTCTATCGCGAGTTCTATTTCCGCCCGTCGAAGATCTGGGAAATCGTCCGCGAAATGCTGACGAGCTGGGACATGATGAAGCGCCGTCTGCGCGAGGGCGTCGAGTTCTTCCGCTTCCTGCGCGCGCACGAGGCGTAATTCGTGACGACGCAGCGGGCGGAGCGGGCGCTCATCTTCACCGCGGACGACTTCGGACTGCATCCGCGCGTCAACGCGGCGGTCGAGCGCGCGCATCGCGACGGCGTGCTGAACGCCGCGAGCCTGATGGTCGGCGCGAGCGCCGCGCAGGATGCGATCGAGCGCGCGCGGCGGCTGCCGTCGCTCGCGGTCGGGCTGCATCTCGTCCTCGCGGATGGGCCGGCCACGCTGCCCGCGTCCGACATCCCCGCGCTCGTCGGCCCTGACGGGCGCTTCGGCGACGCGATGGCGAAGGACGGCTGCCGGTTCTTCTTCCTGCCGCATGTGCGTGCCCAGCTGCGCCGCGAGATCCGCGCGCAGTTCGATGCGTTCGCGGCGAGCGGCCTGCCGCTCGACCATGTCAACGCGCACAAGCATTTCCATCTGCATCCGACCGTGCTGTCGATGATCATCGAGATCGGCCGCGACTACGGCTTGCGCGCGGTGCGGCTGCCGTACGAGCCGTCCGCGCCCGCGTGGCTCAAGCCGTGGATCGGCCTGGTGCGCGCGCGGCTCGACCGCGCCGGGCTCGCGCACAACGACTACGTGGTCGGCATCGAGCATACGGGCGGCATGGACGAGGCGGTGCTGCTCGACGCGCTCGCGAACCTGCCGCAGGGCGTCGGCGAGATCTACTGCCATCCGGCCGAGGCGGGCGAGGGCCCGATCACGCCGTCGATGCGCGACTATCGTCCGGTCGACGAAATGAACGCGCTGCTGTCGCCGCGCGTCGCCGCCGCACTGCAAGCGGCCGGCATCGCGTGCGGCGGCTTCGCCACGGTATTCGGCCAGCAGGCGCCGTCGCGTGCCGCACGCACGGCACACCGGCCGGGAGCGCAGCCATCGTGAGCAAGTGGATCAAATGGCTCGGCTGGCCGATCGGGATCGCGATCCTGCTCGCGCTGGTGCTGCACGACGGCGTCGGCGACGTCGCCCACATGCTCGGGCGTGCCGGTTTCGCGCTGCTCTGGCTCGTGCCGTTCCATGCGCTGCCGCTGCTGCTCGATGCGTATGCGTGGCACCTGCTGCTCGACAGGCGCGGTTCGCTGCCGTTCCTGTGGTGGATCGCGACCGTGCGCGAGGCGGTCAACCGGCTGCTGCCGGTGGTCGGCATCGGCGGCGAACTCGTCGGCATCCGGCTCGCGCGCTGGCAGATTCCGGACGCGAGCCGCGTCACGGCGTCGGTCATGGTCGAGGTGCTCGTCACGATCGCCGTCCAGTATGCGTTCGCCGCGCTCGGGCTCGTGCTGGTGCTGGCGACGACACATGACGGCGACGGCCGGACGATCGGCCTGGCGCTCGTGCTGTCCCTGCCGTTGCCGCTGCTGGCGTTCGTGCTGATGCGGCGCGGCGGGATCTTTCATGCGATCGAGCGTTTCGCGGGCCGCGTGCTCGGCGATTCGCACCGGCTGCTTCAAGGCGTCGACGGCAAGCGGCTCGATGCGGACATCGATGCGCTGATGTCGCGCCCGGGCCTGCTGTTCGGCGTGTTCTTCTGGCAGCTGCTCGGTTATGCGGTCGGCGCGCTCGAGATCTACTGGGCGCTGGCGCTGCTCGGCCATCCGGTATCGGTCGGCGGCGCGCTCGCGATCGAGGCGATGACGCAGGCGGCGCGCCACGCCGCATTCATGGTGCCGGGCGGCCTTGGCGTACAGGAAGCGACGGTGGTGCTGCTCGCGCAGATGTTCGGCGTCGACCGCGACACGGCGCTGTCGCTTGCCGTGGTCAAGCGCGGCCGCGAAGTGGTGTTCGGCTGTCTGGCGCTCGGCTCCTGGCAGGTTGCCGAGCTCGCACGCGCGCGCGGCCGGATCCGCGTGAAGGCAGCCCCCGCGCCGCAGCGCGCGGCGAGCGCACACAAAACCGAGACGACGATGCACTGAACGAGACGGGCCTGGCGCCCGTCTCGCGCTTTTGGCGGCGCACGGGTATGCTTGCCGCGTGTTTCCAACCATGCGCTTCTTTCCCGATGACCTTCCGTTTCCGCCTGTTCCCCGTCGCCATGCTGGCCGCAGCGCTGGCGTTGTCTGCCTGCGACGATCGGCAAAGCGAGCTTAACGTGCAGCGTCTCAAGGATTTCTTCAAGGCGATCAAGCCCGCCCAGTTGTTGCTGAAGGGCCTGAAGCCCGGCGAATCGACCGAAGCGGATATCCGCAGCCAGATGGGCAAGCCGGAGACCGAGCGCGTGTTCACCGACGGCTCGAAGCGCCTGGAATACCCGCGCGGACCGATGGGCAACCAGACCTGGTTCGTCGACGTCGATGCCGGCGGGCGCTATACGGGCGCGACACAGGTGCTGACCGGCGCGAACTTCGCCAAGGTGAGTCCCGGCATGTCGACGGACGACGTGCGCCGCCTGCTCGGCAAGCCGGGCGAGATCGCGCAGTATCCGCTCAAGCCGGAAACGGTGTGGAGCTGGCGCTGGCTCGAGGACGGCGTCAATCAGGACGCTTTCTTCAACGTGCATTTCGGTCCGGACGACCGCGTCTATACGACGTCGCGCTCGGACATCGTCAAAGGGCACTGACGTGCCCGCGGCCGCCCGACGGCGGTGCGCCTTTTGCCATTCACCATTCACGTCACGCGCCGTTCAGGTACGCGCAGAGGGCCGGATCGTCAGCGATGCCGCGCGAACGGGCGTGCCGCAGTTCTGCGGCGCGCGCCCGGCCGGTCGGGCGACCGCGCGTCGCTATATCGAAAAAGCGACCGGAAAATTGCAAAAAGTCCGCTTCGCGACGTGTTCCCGATTCATCCGGTCGCAGATTTTTTCCTTTTGAAACAGGCGTGTAGCGGGCCGCTGAAAACGATGCGATGAATTGTTGCGACGCAGCAAACCGGCGAAAGGTGATTTGAGCCAATCATTTTTGCTTGCGACTATCCGCCACACCCGGTGCCGGAAGTCGATGCGCGCCGGCATCCATTCCAACCTTGGAGACGCGCGTGTTTCTTTACGGCTTTGGTCCCGTCATCTGGGCGGGCACCGTGCAGACGATCGAGCTGTCGGTGCTGTCGCTCGCCGCTGCGGTGGCGCTGGGGCTGATCGGCGCGGTGGCGAAGCTGTCGCATAACCGGTTCCTGCGATCGATCGCGACCGGTTATACGACGCTGATCCGCTCGGTGCCCGATCTCGTCCTGATGCTGCTGCTGTTCTACAGCATCCAGATCTGGCTGAACCAGCTGACCGACGCGGTCGGCTGGCAGCAGATCGACATCGATCCGTTTGTCGCCGGCGTGCTGACGCTGGGCTTCATCTACGGCGCGTACTTCACCGAGACCTTCCGCGGCGCGTTCCTGTCGGTGCCGCGCGGCCAGCTGGAGGCGGGCGCGGCATACGGAATGAGCGGCCTGCGCGTGTTCGCGCGGATCATGTTTCCGCAGATGATGCGCTTCGCATTGCCGGGGATCGGCAACAACTGGCAAGTGCTCGTGAAGGCGACGGCGCTCGTGTCGATCATCGGCCTGGCCGATGTCGTGAAGGCGGCGCAGGACGCGGGCAAGAGCACGTTCAACATGTTCTTCTTTATCCTCGTCGCGGCGGTGATCTATCTCGCGATCACGACCGTCTCCAACCTCGTGCTGAAGCAGCTCGAGAAGCGTTACTCCATGGGCGTGCGACACGCAGAACTATGATCGAGATCCTCCAGGAATTCGGCAAAGCCTTCCTTTACTGGGACGGCCAGCGCCTCTCCGGCCTTGCGGTGACGCTGTGGCTGCTCGTGGCATCGATTTCGGCAGGCTTCGTCTGCGCGGTGCCGCTCGCCGTCGCGCGGGTGTCGAAGCGGCGCTGGCTGTCGACGCCGGTGCGTGTCTACACCTACCTGTTCCGCGGCACGCCGCTTTACGTGCAGCTGCTGCTGATCTATACCGGCATGTACAGCCTGGAGTTCGTGCGCTCGCATTCGTTGCTCGACGCGTTCTTCCGCAGCGGCTTCAACTGCGCGATTCTGGCGTTTGCACTGAACACCTGCGCGTACACGACCGAGATTTTCGCCGGCGCGATCCGCGCGACCCCGCACGGCGAGGTCGAGGCTGCGCGGGCGTACGGGATGTCGACGTTCACGATGTACTGCCGCGTGATCCTGCCGTCGGCATTGCGGCGCGCGCTGCCGCTGTACAGCAACGAGGTGATCCTGATGCTGCATGCGACGACGGTGGCGTTCACGGCGACCGTGCCGGACATCCTGAAAGTCGCGCGCGACGCGAACTCGGCGACGTACATGGCCTTCCAGTCGTTCGGGATCGCCGCGCTGATCTATCTTGCGGTATCGTTCGCACTCGTCGCGGCATTCCGTCGCGCCGAGCGCCACTGGCTTGCGTACCTCGCGGCCGGCCGTCATTGATTTCACGTTGAGGAGAGCCAGTTGGCAGAGATCACGCAAACGAGTCCCGCCTGCAAGCTTGCGGCGCTCGATATCCACAAGCGCTACGGCGACAACGAGGTGCTCAAGGGTGTCTCGCTGAATGCGAAGGCGGGCGACGTCATCAGCATCATCGGCGCGAGCGGCTCGGGCAAGAGCACGTTCCTGCGCTGCATCAACTTCCTCGAGCGGCCGAATGCCGGGCAGATCGTCGTCGATGGCGAGACCGTGCGCACGAAGGCCGACCGCGCCGGCAACCTCGAGGTGGCGGACCACAAGCAGCTGCAGCGCATCCGCACGAAGCTGTCGATGGTGTTCCAGCACTTCAATCTGTGGGCGCACATGAACGTGCTCGAGAACGTGATGGAAGCGCCGGTGCACGTGCTCGGCATCCCGAAGCGCGAAGCCG
>NZ_JAHACR010000407.1 GCF_018375725.1 Burkholderia sp.
CCCGCGTCGCGCCGTCCCGCTTCCCTTCCCCCGCGCCGCAGCACCCGCCGCGCGAAAGAGGCGTGATTCTAGGCAATCCCCGCCCGCCGCGCAAGCCCCGCCAACAAAAGCACCGTGGCCACGCACTGACCCTGGCCGGCAGGTAGACATCGATATCTTTCAGGTGGAACAACTGGCCGCCACGCTCGACGCGGGCGGCTCGGCCCACACCGATTAATCCGCGCCGCCACCCGATTTCAGCGATGCTTGAATACCGGTTTCCGCTTTTCGACGAACGCGGCCATTCCTTCCTTCTGATCTTCCGTCGCGAACAGCGAATGGAACATGCGACGCTCGAAATGCACACCCTCCGCCAGCGTCGTTTCGTAGGCTCGGTTCACCGCCTCCTTGATCATCATGACTGCCGGCAGCGAAAACTCGGCGATCGTCGTCGCGGCGGCGATCGCCTCTTCGAGCAGTTTATCGGCCGGCAACACGCGCGACACCAGTCCGGCGCGCTCCGCCTCATCCGCGCCCATGAAGCGCGCGGTCAGGCACATGTCCATCGCCTTCGCCTTCGACACGGCGCGCGGCAAGCGCTGCGTGCCGCCCGCGCCCGGCATGACGCCCAGCTTGATCTCCGGCTGACCGAATTTCGCCGTATCCGCGGCGAAGATCGTGTCGCACATCATGGCCAACTCGCAGCCGCCGCCCAGCGCAAAGCCCGCGACCGCAGCAATGATCGGCTTGCGGATCTGGCGAACCGTTTCCCAATTCCGGGTGATGTAGTCGCCCTTATAGACATCCATATAGGAGTAGGTCGCCATCATGCCGATGTCAGCGCCCGCCGCAAACGCCTTCTCGCTGCCCGTCAGGACGATCGCGCCGATGTCGTCGTCCGCGTCGAACGCCTTGAGCGCCGTTCCAAGCTCGTCCATCAGCGCATCGTTCAGCGCATTCAGCGCCTTCGGCCTGTTCAGCGTGATCAGGCCGACACGGCCACGGGTTTCCACCAAGATGTTCTCGTAAGCCATCTATTTCCCCTCGGTCAATGAAGTGCGAAACGCCTCGCACATGCGAATAGTTTGATGCTACCATTCTCCGACCAACCGGTCGGTTAATTAATCGATTCGATCCCCCTCAACGTCTTACCAGGCCGCCGCCATGACCCACCCACTGTTCACGAAGCACGAAGACACGCTGAAGCACGCACTCGCCGCCATCGAGAGCCGCGGCTACTGGAGCCCGTTTGTCGAAATGCCGAGCCCCAAAGTGTACGGGGAAAGCGCTAACGCCGATGGTGAGGCTGCGTTCAAATCGCTCCTCGACAAGACGTTCGAACTCGACCAGCCTGCTTCCGGCGAAACGGTCGGCATGGAGCAGTCTCCGTATGGCTTCACGCTCGGCGTGCGGTATCCGAAATCGACGCCCGACGAATTGATCGCCGCAGCGGCCGCCGCCCAAGGCGCGTGGCGCAAAGCCGGCCCTACCGCGTGGATTGGCGTCAGCCTGGAGATTCTCGCGCGATTGAATCGCGCCAGCTTCGAGATCGCTTACAGCGTCATGCACACCACCGGGCAGGCATTCATGATGGCGTTCCAGGCAGGCGGCCCGCACGCGCAGGACCGCGCGCTCGAAGCAGTCGCATATGCATGGGACGAACTGCGTCGCATCCCCGGCGACGCGCACTGGGAAAAGCCGCAGGGCAAGAATCCGCCGCTTGCAATGCACAAGCGCTACACGATCGTCCCACGCGGTACCGGGCTTGTGCTCGGCTGCTGCACGTTCCCGACATGGAACGGCTATCCGGGCTTGTTCGCCGATCTCGCGACAGGCAATACCGTCATCGTCAAGCCGCATCCGGGCGCGACCCTGCCCCTCGCAATCACCGTCCGGATCGCACGCGACGTGCTGCGCGAAGCCGGATTCGATCCGAACGTCGTGACGCTGCTTGCGACCGAGCCGAATGACGGCGCGCTGGTGCAAGACCTCGCACTTCGTCCGGAAATCAAGCTGATCGACTTCACTGGCAGCACGCAGAACGGCACGTGGCTCGAGCGAAATGCTCATCAGGCGCAGGTCTATACAGAAAAAGCCGGCGTCAACCAGATCGTGATCGACTCTACGGACGACCTGAAAGCAACCACCAAGAACATCGCCTTCTCGCTTGCCCTGTATTCCGGCCAGATGTGCACGGCGCCGCAAAACATCTATGTACCGCGCGACGGCATCCGGACAGCCGAGGGGCATGTGAGCTTCGACGACGTCGCGCAGGCGATCGCAAGTGCAGTCCAGAAACTCACCGGCGATGCGGCGCGCTCGGTCGAACTGATCGGCGCGATCCAGAACGACAGCGTGACCGCACGAATCGACGACGCGCGCAAACTCGGCCGCGTCCTCGCGGACAGCCAAACGCTGCAACACCCCACGTTTTCCAATGCGCGCGTTCGCACGCCGCTCGTGCTGCAGCTCGACGTCGCCGACCGTGAGAAATTCACGCAGGAGTGGTTCGGCCCCATCTCGTTCGTCATCGCAACCGACTCGACTGCCCAGTCGCTTGATCTCGCCGGCGCGATCGCAGCCGAGCATGGCGCACTTACGCTCTCCGTCTACAGCACGGACGATGCAGTGATCGACTCGGCGCACGATGCTGCCGTGCGTGGCGGTGTGGCGCTGTCGATCAATTTGAACGGTGGCGTGTTCGTCAATCAGTCCGCCGCGTTCTCTGATTTCCACGGCACGGGCGCGAATCCCGCCGCTAACGCATCGCTCGCAGATTCGGCGTTCGTCGCGAACCGTTTCCGTGTCGTCCAGAGCCGCATTCATGTTGCCTCGAAGGCGGCGTCCGCGGAAGCTGGCCAAACGGCATAACCCATTCGGCCGACGTGCAAACGTCGCGCAGTTCTCTACCATGAACGAATCCGCCACCCGGCGGGTTCGCTGCCCATCGAGACGCCCATGATTGACGCATACATCTGCGACGCGATTCGCACCCCCATCGGCCGCTACGGCGGCGCACTGAAAGATGTTCGCGCCGACGACCTCGG
>NZ_JAHACR010000408.1 GCF_018375725.1 Burkholderia sp.
GCCGCGGCGATCTTCGAGAAGATGTCGACGTCGGAGAACTTCACGGAATTCCTGACGCTGCCGCTGTACGAAGAAATCTGACGCGACCCGGGCCCGGCATCAAGAAACAGGCACCCGCGGGGTGCCTGTTTCCCGAGCGCCCCGCGAACTATGCGCCCGTGTTTTCGCGCGAGCGCCGATGCTCGACCCAGTCGCCCGACGCAATGCGCGGCTTGTCCGCCACCGCATGCGTGGCGACCGGATAGTACAGGCACGCATACCGCCGGCCGTCGAGTTCGACCGTCGCCTCTTCCGGTTTGAACAGGCTGTCGACGCCCGGATAGACACGCTCGATCTCGTCGAGCACCGGCACGAGACGTTCGTCGACCTCGTACACATCGCCCCAGACGAGCGCCCGGCCATCCAGCGCGGCGATCATGCCGGGATACGTGCCGAAATCGTACAGTTCGCCCGGCAGCGCAGCGGCGCCCACGAGCGTCGGCGCCGCGATGCCATGTTTCTCGGCGGCCCGGCCGATATCGTTGACCTCGCCCGCCCTCAACGTGCCATAGACGAATACGTGGCGCATCGTGTTTCTCCTGTTTCGATCCGGCGGTTGCCGATCAGGTCAGCGACGTTGCGCTGACCAGTACGCCATCCGTGTCGGCGTATATCCACTCGCCCGGCGCAATCCGCGCGCCAAGCAGGGTGACAGGAACGTCCCGCTCGCCGACGCCGCGCTTGTCGCTCTTGCGCGGGTGCGTCGCAAGCGCGAGCACGCCGACATTGCATGCGCGCAATTCGGCGGAATCGCGCACGCAGCCGTCGACCACGATACCGGCCCAGCCGTTCTTTTCGGCGAGTGCGCCGAGGTTGCCGCCGACCAGCGCACAGCGCAGGCTGCCGCCGCCATCGACGACAAGGACGCGCCCGGCACCGTCCTGCTCGAGCGCTGTACGCACGAGCGAGTTGTCCTCGAAAATCCTGAGCGTCGCTGCGGGCCCCGCGAAGCGCACCGCGCCGCCATACGGGCGCAGCACCGGGTCGAGCACGCGCAGCGTGCCGGCCACGAGCTTGTCTTCATGGGCATCGCAAAGATCGGTTGTCGCAAAGGTCATGTCATCGTCTCCTGTCGGCCAGACGTCAATCGGATCGGGCGCCTCATCGTATGGCCAGATCCCATGCAAGGCCGCTCGTGTTGGAGCGCTCGCCCGGGTTCCAGGCAAAGCGCATTCGATTCGAACATCGCATTATCAACGGACAAAAACCACCGCGATCCATCGCGCGGCCGCTTCTACAATAGCGGCATTGTCCTGCGCGATACCGCGCCGCCTCGATCGCCATGAATCCGACCGTCCGGGACATCGCGCCCGCCCATCTCGACGTCATCGACATTCCGCCGGAATTCGAGCCGACGCCCGCCCATCCGATGCGCGTCCGCGCCCGCCCGCTCGCGGCCGGCGTACGCGTGCCGCGTCACACCCATGCGTGGGCGCAGCTCGCGTACGCATCGCGCGGCGTGCTGCGCATGGCGACGACGGGCACGACGTGGATGGTGCCGCCGTCGCGCGCAATCTGGGTACCGCCGCGCGTGACGCACGAGGTCGTGATCGTCGAGGACGCGTATCTGCGCACGCTGTACATCGACGAATCGATCGTGCCGGGCGGGCTCGACGCGTGCCGCGTCGTTGAAGTCTCGGGTTTGCTGCGCGAGCTGATCGTCGCACTCGACGCGCGCGACCTGGGCGCGACGCGCGAGCGCATGCTCTGCGCGCTCGTACTCGACGAACTCGGTCACGCGGAACCGCTGCCGCTCGCGGTGCCGATGCCAGACGAGAAGCGTCTGCGCACGCTGTGCGAAGCCGTGCTCGCACAACCCGCGCACGCGGAATCGCTCGAACACCTGGCCAGCGAAGTCGGTGCGAGTACCCGCACGATTTCGCGGCTGTTCAAGCAGGAGCTGGGCGTGAGTTTTTCCCAATGGCGGCAGCAGGCGTTGCTCGCGCGTGCGATTCCGCTGCTGAACCAGGGACGTCCGCTGTCGCACATCGCGCGCGAACTCGGCTATCAAAGCCAGAGTGCGTTTTCCGCGATGTTCCGGCGCGCATTTGGCAAGAGTCCACGCGCATTCATTCTGCGCGGGCATGAGCACCCGGGCCCGGAAGGCCTCGCGGGCGAGACCTTGCAGGCAGATGTTCCGTCGGGGGACACGACGTCGGGCGTCGATACACCGCGCGCCGCTGCGGCGGGCGTCGATAGCTCCGGCGTCGATACGTCGCATAACGAGCCGGACATCGCGCCGCGCTGACACTGCGCGCAGCCGCGCGTCAGACTCGCCGCACCATGTGTCGGATCGGGCCAAGCTGCGCAAGCCGCGATCCGGTGACGCGATAGCCCATGCGCAGATACAGACGCGCAGCGGGATTGTCGACGAACACACGCAATTGCAGTTCGCTCAACCCGCGCGCTTTCGCCCAGCGGTGCGACATGTCGAGCAGATAGGTGCCGGCGCCCTGCCCGCGATGGCTCGCGGCGATCTGCACATCGCGGATATGCAGCGAATCGCCCTCCTCGGTCAGGCGCAGCACACCGATGCGCTCGCCGTCGACTTCCAGAATGAAGTTCTCCGATTCGCCCCAGCTCGCATAAAAAAGATCGCCGCGCCACACAAGCCCGTGGCGTTTGTAATAGCCGCCCATGTTGCCGTGCGTCAGCGCTTCGGCAAACGGGAAATCGCCGGCCTCGGCCGGTCGGAGCTGGTAGAGGAGCCGCTGGTCGGTGGGGTCGAGCATCGCGCAAGGATCAGGGACACATGCCGTCACGATAGCGCAGTGCGGCGCGGATGCAATCGCGATTTGCACGCATCGGCGCATGAAAAAACAAAGCCCGCTCAGGCTTTCACCTTGGCGGGCTATATGAAAATGCCCGCGCGAGGCGGGCATTTTTATCTGGCGGAGCGGACGGGACTCGAACCCGCGACCCCCGGCGTGACAGGCCGGTATTCTAACCGACTGAACTACCGCTCCAGTCTTGCTTCTTGCCTGGC
>NZ_JAHACR010000409.1 GCF_018375725.1 Burkholderia sp.
CGGGATCGTGCCGCACGACGTCGGGCGGCGGCACGATCGCCTGGTTCGCGAGGTTGTCGGTCAGGTCGAGCAGGCCGCGCAGGAACGTCTGATAGCACGCGATGCCTTCGCGCATCCATGCTTCGCGGTCGCTCGGCGGCGGCGGATTCTTGACGACGAAGCCGCCTTTCGAGCCGACCGGCACGATCACCACGTTCTTCACCATCTGCGCCTTCATCAGGCCGAGCACCTCCGTGCGGAAATCCTCGCGGCGGTCGGACCAGCGCAAGCCGCCGCGCGCGACGCGTCCACCGCGCAGATGCACGCCTTCGACGCGCGGCGAATACACCCAGATCTCGAACATCGGCTTCGGCTCGGGCAGGCCGGGCACTTTCGCGGGATCGAACTTGAACGACAGGTACGGCTTCGGTTCGCCGCTCGCGTCGTGCCGGAAGTAGTTCGTGCGCTCGGTTGCCTTGATGACGCCGAGGAACTGCCGGAGGATCCGGTCCTCGTCCAGGTTGGGCACCTGGTCGAGCGCGCTCTCGATCGCCTTCAGCACGCGTTCCGCCTGTGCATCGCGCATATCGCCCACGCGCGGGTCGAAGCGCACCATGAACAGCTCGACGAGCTGCCGCGCGATTGCCGGATTGCCGGTCAGCGCACGTTCGATATAGGCGTCGCTGAAGGTCGAGCCGACTTGCCGCAGATATTTCGCGTACGCGCGCAGTACCGCCACTTCGCGCGCGCTGAGCTGGGCGCGCAGCACGAGGCGGTTGAAGTCGTCGTTCTCGATGCTGCCGCCCCACACGCGCTCGAACGCGTCTTCGAACAGCACCTTGACGCGTTCGATGTCGAATTCCGCATCGTCCGCCAGCTCGAGGCCGAAATCGTGAATCCACGCGGCCGCGCCGTCCGTGGCCTGGATCCGGTAGGGCCGCTCCTCGTCGACGCGCACGCCGAGATGTTCGAGCATCGGCAGGCTGCGCGACAGCGCGATCGGCTCGCCGGCGCGGTAGACCTTGAAGCGGAATGCGCGCGGTCCCACCTCGATCGGGCGGTAGAGATTCATCGCGAGACGGTCCGTACCCTGCACGCGTTCGATCAGTTCGATGTCGCGCACCGCGGTGCGTGCGGGATAGTCGTCGCGATAGCCGGCGGGAAAAGAGTCGGCGTAACGCTGCAACAGCCGCGTGCCCCGCTCTTCGCCGAAGGCATCGAGCAGCGCATCGGAGAGATCGTCCTGCCAGCGGCGCGCGACCTGGACGAGCCGCGCTTCGAGTTCCTGCGTGTCGACGTCGGGCATCGTGCCCGGCTCCGCGTGAATGACGAAGTGAATGCGCGCGATCGCCGATTCGGACAGGAGCGGGGTGAATTCCACGTTGACGCCGTTGAACGCGTCGACAAGGAGGCGCGCGATGCGCCGGCGCAGGTCGGTGTTGTACTTGTCGCGCGGCACGAACACGAGGCAGGACACGAAGCGGTCGAACCGGTCGCGCCGCACGAAGAGCCGCGTGCGCTGATGTTCCTGCAAACGCAGCACGCCGAGCGCGATGTCGTAAAGCTGGTCTTCGTCGGCCTGGAACAGTTCGTCGCGCGGATAGGTTTCGAGCACGGTCACGAGCGATTTGCCGAGATGTCCTTTCGGCAGGAAACCCGCGCGCCGGACGATGTTCGCGCATTTGCGGCGCACGATCGGGATTTCCGACGTGGGCACCGTGTACGCGGTCGAGGTGTAGAGCCCGATAAAGCGCCGCTCGCCGCTGACCTTGCCGTCGGGGCCGACCAGCTTGACGCCGACATAGTCGAGATAGCCCGGCCGGTGCACCGTCGCGCGGGAATTCGCCTTGGTCAGGAAGATCGGCCACGCGCCATGAATGATTTCCGCCGCGGCGGGCGGCAGCGGCGTCAGTTCCGGCGTGCCGGGCGCGCGCAACGATTCGCGCAGGATGCCGGATCCCGATCCCTCGATGCCGCGCAGGCCGAATCCGGAATCGTATGACACAAGCGCGTAGTCGCGTTGCCCGAGGAACGTGAAATGGTCGGCCAGCATCCATTCGAGGAACGCGCGCGCCTCGATGTCTTCCGCGCTCGTCTCGCGCGCCTTCATGTCCTTGATCGTGCTGCGCGCGATCTCGACGATCTTCGGCCAGTCCTCGACCGATGCGCGCACGTCGCGGAGCACCCGGGCGATGTCGTGGCGCAGCGCCTCGAGTTTCGCTGCGTCGCCGCAACGATCGACCTCGAAATGGATGAACGACGTGAGCTGAGAATGGCCGTCGTCGGCTCCGGCGCCTGCGCCGCCCACGCCGACCCGCTCGATGCTGCCGTCCTGGCCGCGCCAGATGCGGAACACGGGGTGCATCGCCGAGTGCAGCGTGAGCCCGAGGCGGTTGACGGCGATCGACACGGAGTCGACGAGAAACGGCATGTCGTCGTTGACGATCTCGATGACGGTATGGTCCGAATGCCAGCCATGCTGTTCGAGGATCGGGTTGTAGACGCGCAGCCGTTCGCCGCCCGGCACGAACTTTTGTGCGGTCTGCCAGTGCGCCATCGCGGCGCCGTACAGATCGGCGATGCTGCGGCTTTGCAGGTCGTCGAGGTCGACGAAATCGTAGTAATGCTGGAGAAAGGGCTCGACGACGTGGAACACGGCTTCCGGCAATCGTCCGCGCGCGAATTCGACGACATCGGAGAGCAGGAGAGCGACGACTTCTTCGTTCTTCGCTTGCATGGCGATCTCCTCGACGGGTGGCCAGCGTTTGCACATCGTCAGTGGGCGCATTATGCGCCGCGGTGTGCAAAAGCGCGATGTGCGGGTGCACATCGCGCCGTGCCATGGGCAGGCGGCCGGCAATCTGCGCTACGATCGCCGGTCAGCCGGCATGACGCGAGGAGACAGGACGATGCGTGAAGTACGCTGGGCGTCGCTCGAAGGCGACGGTATCGAACATCTGACATTCGATCGCGACGACGACAGGATCGTCGTGGAAAGCGCGGTCGTCGGGCAGCGGCGAGAACTGGAACACCAGCACGCCGGC
>NZ_JAHACR010000410.1 GCF_018375725.1 Burkholderia sp.
CATCACGACGATCATGGTCACGCACGACCAGCGCGAAGCGATGACGATGGCCGACGAGATCGTCGTGATGGCGAAAGGCCGCATCGAACAGATCGGCAAGCCGCTCGACATCTACCGCCATCCCGTCAACGAATTCGTCGCCGACTTCATCGGGCTCGGCAACATCCTGCCCGTGTCGTGCGGCGGCGCGGACGCGATCGTGCTGCCCGGCGGGCAGCGGCTCACGGTACAGCCGGGGCCGCGCGCAACAGACGGCGTGCGCCTGCTGATCCGCCCCGAGGACGTCTGCGTGCGCACGGCGCCGGCGTCTGCCGCGCCGAACACGCTCGCGGGCACGATCACGTTCGTGCGCGACGTGGGCGCGACGATCGAGGCGACGATCGACTGCCACGGTTTCACGCTGACGGCCGCCACGACGCCGCGCGAAACGCCCGACCTGCAGGTCGGCATGCCCGTGTTCGCCGAACTGCCCGTCAACGCGTGCAAGCTGATCGCCGCGCACGGCACCCGATAACGTTTCTTCCCCCAGCGCTGCCACAAGGACCTCACCATGCACACTTCGACCCATGCCTCCCGCCTCGCACGCCGCCTGCTCGCGCGCACCGCCCTCGCCGTCGCCTGCGCCGGCACCGCCGCACTCGCGACCTTCGCGCCGCTCGCGCATGCCGACGCGCTCGACACGATCGCGAAGGCCGGCGTGGTGCGCATCGGCGTGTTCGAGGACTACCCGCCGTTCGGCTCGATCGGCCCCGACATGAAGCCGCTGGGCTACGACATCGACATGGCCAACCTGATCGGCCGGGCGCTCAACGCGAAGGTCGAACTCGTGCAGGTGACGGGCGACAACCGCATGGCGTATCTCGCCGACCGCAAGGCCGACATGCTGCTGTCCGTCGGCCAGACGCCCGAACGCGCGAAAGTGATCGACTTCTCGCAGGCGTACGCGCCGTACTACCTCGCCGTGTTCGGCCCGAAATCGCTCGCGGTGAAGAGCACGGCCGATCTCGCCGGCAAGTCGGTCGCGGTCGCGCGCGGCACGCTCGAGGACCTGAGCGTGAGCAAGGCCGCGCCCGCGTCGGCCAGCATCAAGCGCTTCGACGATCCGAACGGCGCGATCGCCGCATTCCTGTCGGGACAGGCGCAGCTGCTCGTGGTCGGCAACGACGTCGGCGCGACGATCATCGCGCGCCATCCGTCGATCGACCCCGAGCAGAAGTTCTCGCTGTTCAGCTCGCCCGATCATGTCGGCCTGAACAAGAACGAGCCGCGCCTGATGCAGAAGGTCAACGATGCGATCGCCGGCGCGAAGAAGAACGGGACGCTGAACGCGCTGTCGCAGAAGTGGCTGCACGCGTCGCTGCCGGCGGATCTGTGATGCGGGCCGCATTCGCCCCGCGCTTCTGACGAAAGGCACCGCGATTAGCTACGTCTTTGATTTCAGCGGCTTCGGCCTGTACGCGGGAATGCTCGCGCGCGGCATCGCGGTGACGCTCGGCCTGACCGTGGCATCGACGCTGCTCGGCGGCCTCGTCGGCACCGCGGGCGCGTGGATCGCGATCGCGGGCCCGCGCTGGGCCCGCGCGCTCGTCGCGGTGTACGTCGAGGTGATCCGCAATACGCCGTTCCTGGTTCAACTGTTCTTCATCTTCTTCGGCCTGCCGGGCATCGGCATCCACATCGACGAAGGACAGGCGGCCGTGCTCGCGATGACGGTCAATCTCGGCGCGTATGCGGTGGAAATCCTGCGCGCGGGCATCGATTCGGTACCGCGCGGCCAGGTTCAGGCCGCGCGGGCGCTCGGGCTGCATGGCCGCCAGGTATTCGGCCATGTCGTGCTGCCGCAGGCGCTCGCGAATGTGTTCCCCGCGCTGGTCGGAAAAGTGCTGATCGTGATGCTCGGCTCGGCCGTCGTGTCGCAGATCTCCGTGCCCGACCTGACCTATGCGGCGAACTTCATCCAGTCGCGCAATTTCCGCGCGTTCGAGATCTATATCGTCGTCACCGTGATCTACCTCGTGCTGTCGGTCGCGCTGCGCGCGCTGCTCGATCGCGCGAGCCGCCGGCTGTTCGCGGGCCGCGTGTCGCACGGCACGATCGCCGCGGCGCGGCGCACACGCCTCGCCCGCTTCACGTGGCGCGCCCGCGCCCCCGAAACCTTCTCTCCGACGGAGCGTGCACGATGATCGAATTCACGATGTCGGATATCGCGTGGAACCTGCTGCTCGCCGCGCGCTGGACGCTGCTGCTGTCGTTGATCGCGTTCGCGGGCGGCGGCATCGCCGGCTTCGTGTTGCTGGCGATGCGTGTGTCGCCAGTGCCCGCGCTGCGCCGGTGCGTAACGCTGTACGTCGAGCTGTTCCAGGGCACGCCGCTGCTGATGCAGCTGTTTCTCGGTTTTTTCGGGCTGCCGCTGCTCGGCATCGACGTCACGCCGTGGGTTGCCGCATCCGTCGTGCTCACGCTGCATGCGAGCGCCTATCTCGCCGACATCTGGCGCGGCTGCGTCGATGCCGTGCCGCGCGGCCAATGGAGCGCGGCCGCGAGCCTCGGGATGACGTGGACCCAGCAACTGCGTGACGTGGTCTGGCCGCAGGCATGGAAGATCGCGCTGCCGCCGACCGTCGGTTTTCTCGTGCAGGTCGTCAAAAGCACGGCGCTGACGTCGATCATCGGCCTGACCGAACTCACGAAGACCGGCAACATCATCACCAACGCCGTGTTCAAGCCGTTTCCGATCTACGCGATGGTCGCGCTGCTCTACTTCGCGATGTGCTTCCCGCTCACGTGGTACGCACGCGTGCTCGAACGCCGCTATCGCACCGCGAAGTCCCGCTGAACGCGGCACGCAACGCCGCCCTTTCATGACGCAGGTTCCAGGATGATTTCCGTTCGCAATCTATCGAAGTGGTACGGCCCGTTTCAGGTTCTCACCGATTGCACGACCGAGGTGAAAAAGGGCGAGGTGGTGGTCGTCTGCGGGCCGTCGGGCTCGGGCAAG
>NZ_JAHACR010000031.1 GCF_018375725.1 Burkholderia sp.
GAATCGACCCGCGCGTCGTGCTGCAAGGCGCGTCGGCGCTGCATGAGCGGCAGGAGCAGGCCCAGCCGGCGCAGCGCCAGGGCGCTTCCGCGACCGATGCCGGCGCGGTCTTTACCCGCAAGGTGCTCGGCAATATCGAGCGGACCTGGACGGGGATCTTCTCGACGCAGCTGCACGAGCAGTACGAGCCACCGAAACTCGTGATGTTCACGAACGTGACGCCGACGGCCTGCGGTACCGGGCAATCGGCGATGGGGCCGTTCTATTGTCCGGCCGACCGGAAGGTGTACATCGATCTCGGGTTCTACGACGAATTGCGCCGACGCTTCGGCGCGGGCGGCGATTTTGCGCAGGCGTATGTGATTGCGCACGAGGTTGGGCATCATGTCCAGAACCTGCTCGGCATTTCCGACAAGGTCGATGCCGCGCGCCGGCACGCAAGCGAGGCGCGTGCCAACCAGTTGTCGGTGCGGATGGAACTGCAGGCCGATTGCTTCGCCGGTGTGTGGGCGAATAATGCACAGCGCGCGAACCGGCAGCTCATCGAACCTGGCGATTTCGAAGAGGGATTGAAGGCGGCCGCCGCGATCGGCGACGATCGCCTGCAACAGCAAGGACAGGGTTATGTGGTGCCGGAGACATTCACGCACGGCACCAGCGAACAGCGGGTCTATTGGCTGCGCCGCGGGCTCGAATCGGGCGACCTGCGCGCGTGCGACACGTTTGCGTCGAAATGACGGCGGGCGGCCGACCTGCCGGCGCTTCCGTATCGATGTGTTTGGGGCCGGCGCGCGCCCGAAACCAAGGCGATCGGCGGCAGTACAATGCTCGAATCGCGCCCGCGGCCTGTCCATGACGGTTGGATCCGCCGGCGCGATGGGCATGGTTTGAGCAGGCGGACGCGCGGTATCCGAGGCAACGGCCGTAACCGGGTTCAATAGCCAAAAATCAGACAAGAGGCGCAGAGGTCGTGACGAGCAAGCATGTCGTTGCGGCGATCCCGGGCAGTGCATCGATGGGAGTGCATGATGTCAAGCGAGTGGAAGCGTCGCATCAGGCTGTTCATCCAGCGTTTCTGGCAACCGACGACCGCGTGCATGACCTGTATGCCGGGTAGCTGGGGCAACGTCGCCAGCACCGCCCACTGGATAGTTGCATTGCAGACGGGACTGCTTACCGGAATCCTGGCGGTGGCGCTGACATTTACGCCTGCGGCAAAGCTCTATGTACACCGATATGGCAATGCGCTGGCCGTCGGCGTCCTGACGATGCTGGGCGATGCCTATGCTCACGCGAATCACTTCCGCATCCCGTTTGGCGAGGCCGTGAGGACGGGGTTGATGTCAGGACTGCTGGCGCTTGCCGCCTCCTACCTCCTCGAAGACCGGGCCCGACGCCTTCGGGCGGTATGGGGACGGATTTTCGGGGAGCGGACGGCGAAGCGGGAATAGGGCTGAGGCGAATGTCGGCAGCGACGGGGGCTGTGTGGTTCGTCAAGCGTTAGGGGCTGACTTGGGGGGGAAATGGTTCCGCCGCGCAGCATGGCGAACAGGACGTCGCAGCGTCGCCGTGCCGGCGCAGTTGATGCAGAGTGAACGGGTTGGCCTGCAACAACGGTGGCCAGTCTCGGCATCCGTGTTACGGACGGCGTCGGGATAGACCGGCCAAACCTTGATCAGCGATCACCAGCCACTCATCAGACCCGGTGACAACACCTCCCCGGATCATGACCGCGATTGGGGCGGGAATCATGCTGGATCTGGCTGACCAAATCCCCGATTCTCTGGGGGAGGGCAGTAACTGGGGCGCGGGCGTCCAGAGACGGCAATCCGGCTCGCCGGAATCGGCGTAGCGCTCATAGGTATCCGAGTCCACATCAGATGCATGATGCCGAAGGCTGAGTCGACGCCGAACGCAGCAAGGAACTTGTCTGCGCGTAATGACCCAGCGATACCTGCAGAGAATAAGCGGCTATGGCAGTCAATCATCGGCGCCAATGTAGCCCAACCGTCGCGACCGGCCCAGACGAGGCACATATTCCTGAGGCGATTTGCTTCGGTGTGAACGATTTCGGCTCATGTGCTTATCGCGCAGCGGTCAGCCACTGCACACTCGCAATCGGCAGGACGCTAGCGCTTGCCTGTTTAAGTCTTCAAGAATATGGGAAGTGAGATGCGTTAGGTCGCGGCGACAAACCTGCAATAGTGGGCGGACACGATTCAAGCTTGAACCAGTTTCCCGGCGTTGGTCGCCGACCTTAAATCTCTCGGAGAAGGTCCGGGATGATAAGCAGGTAACGGTCCAAGTCGATAGCAATACCAAGGAGCAGGCCATGAAGGCCGATCTACCGCAGGCAGCGGTCCAAACATCGTTCAGGCGATGCAGAGCCATCAGGCCTTGAATCAGTTGCTAAGTGATGAGACGAGCCGAGGTTTGTTCCTGGACGTCGTGTACGACCTGCTGAAGAAGGATGGTGCCAGCGATTCGGGTAAGAAATTTGACCGAGCAGTACTCGGACATGCAGTTGTTGCCGCTCGTAGCGCCCGAACGAACCGCCCTGGCCCAAGGGTGCATACGTCCGCTAAGACTGTCTCCAGCTTGTCGCGCGACATCAAGGCAAAAGTAGGATGGTCGTTCGAGTTTGTTCGAAGATAGTCAGTTGCGGTGAAATGGCAGGAATGTCAGCGGGCCAAAGCCACCGAGCGGCGGCGTAGTGCGAAATTGATGAACTAAAATTAAAGATGCGGGGAAAATGAAATCAAATATGAATGACGCGAATGTAATTTGGGAGGCATTTCTCGCGCGCTGTCCGTTGGACAAGCTGGATGCCATCGTACTGGAGCAATACACGCAGGTCAAAGGTGACAGGGCTGAGCGACATTTGTTTGCCTGCTGGCTTGAAACAAGGATAAAGACATTGGGTCTATATGGGGGTATTGCGCTCGACTTTGTGCGGCGCAAGCAGCTTATTGAAAAAGTCTTTGAGATTATGTACTGTCGCGTCATCGGCGAGGATGGCCCGAATGGGTGGAGTGCGCGTGAATTTTCGTGGGTTTGAGACCTGAATCGCGCTCGATCATGACGCGAAATGTGACCGTCAATTCAGACCCGATGGGTTTAACCATCAAAAATTTTTGTTGCAGCTCTGCCAATTCCTATTCCTGGGCGTTCAATAAATCGATAAACAAACGCAGAAAGCAGGAACGATCCCGGCAGTGCTACGGCACACAGGATGGCAGATCTGACATTCCCATCTAGAGCGACTCGAGACGAGATGCCAAACAGTACTGATCCGGTAGATGCGATAAAGAAGCCGTGAAAGAGGTACATGCCGTACGATGCATCAGATAGGGAGTGGGAAGTTCGTCCGCCAAGAACAGTGTTTATGAGTCGAGGAATAGGCGACTTGGAGTCTCTGATAACCGTCAGCGCGTAGAGTAAGGCTGAAAGTACTGGGAGAGCCCAGATTTGGCCGTGATAGTTCGACGTTTGAGCAAATGGCAAAAATAATGCCAATGTGCCGATCAAAATATTCGTAGACCTCCTTGTGCCGAACGGAATCTCTCCGATGAGCATCCCAGTCAGAAAAAGGGAAAGTTTTAGCGGAAGAAATGCCGGTTCGGGAAATACGCCGGCAAGTGAATGGCTGGCAACGAGTGCCGCTGCAGATAGAATAATCGAAGCCATTAACGAGCCAATTTTCCGCATGAGTAGATAGATCAGCGGGAAAACGAGATAAAACTGCATCTCGAGGCCAAGGCTCCAATCAGGAAGCATTGTCGAAAATGTGTATTTCGGCATCACGCCGAAAGCGAACGTGACGTGTGCGAGTAAATTGTCGAATGTGTATCTGATCGTGGACGGATCGTAAACTCCGCCACTCCCCCAGAATTCTGGATTCAGGAGCTGAAGGGCCTTATAGCCGCCAAGGAATGGTGCAGAGGCAGCAACCGCGAGTCCGAGTGATAGATAATACGCGGGGGCGATCCGAAAGTATCTCCGGATATAGAATCTTAGCCACGAAGCGCGTTGAGTCATGGGCTCTACCGATTCTCGGCTCCGCGCGTTATACATCATCAAGAAGCCGGAGATCATCATGAAGAGATCAACGGCCAACTTTGGATCTGGTATAGACGTGAGAGTCCATCCTCCCCAAATCATGCAGTGAGCGACCACTACCCAGGTCGCGGCAACAGCTCGCAAGCCGTTCAGGTATGGGACGTCACTTTGCCTCTTCAACTCACTGCAAATCGAAGGGTGCAGTTTAGCATCCTCGATTTTTCTGATCGGCCGTTCGAAGGGCGGTTTTTTTTATGGGAATCGATGAAGGGCGAAGTTGTTGCGATTGCAGTGAAGGCTGCGCCAGCGGTAGATGGCAATTTCTGGTTGTTGCTCGAACCTGTCGCCGTCATTGTAATTTAGGTAATTTGGCTCAGAAGGGCGTTTTCGAGAACCAGTAGCTTTTTGGATCGGCGCTTGATTCGTTTGGCCGGCGCGCCAAAGAAGATGCCCCATGGCTCAAGATCCTTCGTCACAAGACTCAGTGCCCCAACAGACGATCCTTCGCCAATCGTGCATCCGGGCAGCACAACGGAGCCCGAGCCAACGATTACATGCCTCCCCAGAGCGATCGGTGCTTTCTTCACGTTCAGGAACTCGCGAGGGACGGTCGGGTTCGTGAGTGCATCTCCAGAATAATCGTCTGATGCGCTATAGAGCCGAACCCCTTGCGACAGACCGGCAAAATCCGAAATCTCGATGCCGCCCGCTCCCGCGATAAAAGTCATGCCGCCGATGTGGACATAGGAGCCGATGCGCACGTAACCGGTGTCAGCTGTAATTACCGTCGGCCCATCAATGCGAACGTTCGATCCCAGAGAGATGTTCTCGAGGCCAATGATCGTGCAGTTCTTGGCGACGCGCACATTGTGGCCGACAGAGGCAAATCCGAATTTGGGTAAGTCCTCTTCGGTCCAATACCCCTGATTGAATGGATTTTCCATCGGTGCTTCCTGATTTGGAGGGGGGATTATAGCGGCACATCAACGTCCGGGGCGGCGGGCCGGGTCAGAGGTGCGCCCAGCCCTGGATGCGGCCGACTAGAGCAGAGACTTCGTCATGATGACATGCGTCGACGTTCGTACCGGCACTTGGACTGGCGGATGTCAGTTCGGATTGCGCACTAGCCTGTTTCGCATCGCTTGCCGCGGAAGCTGCCACCGCTATCTAGCGAGGCACGCTACGCGTCGATGATACATACATCGAATTTCTGCTGCGCACGCATTGGGCGATCAAACGACGAACGCAGCCAATTCCGGTGTAGGGTCAGACTGGCGATGCATTTCTTCGATGTTCAAGCGCGAATCGCTCCGCGAGCCGAACAATTTGTCGAGCGAATGTGGGGGGAGTCAGATTCAAGAGGCGCAGAGGGCGCTCAGAAACGCGTGCTCAACGGGAGTGAAACTCACCGGGCAAGATCGTGGAGAAGCGAGGCAGCTCGGCCAAGTCTGTAGCGTAACGCCACACATGCTCAACGTGCACGAGCACAAAAATACTTTGGTGCCGACGGCGAGACTCGAACTCGCACAGCTTTCGCCACTACCCCCTCAAGATAGCGTGTCTACCAATTTCACCACGTCGGCACTGCAATGCAATTCGGGACGCACTGGACCCTGTATTGCGGACAACCCTGTCAGCCAAGGCTTGGGCATGCGTCCTGCAACATGCACCCAAAGGCTGTTTAGATAAGAACCCGCACGCCTCTCGGTGCTACTCCCTCGAGACAGCGCGTCTACCAATTTCGCCACCCGAGCAAGGGGACGCATTGTAACGGGTAATTTGTTTTTTTTAAAGGGCCGCATATCGAAAAATGTTGCGGCATGCGCGTCGATCCAGATCCGTCGTTGCGGCAGTCGATCGACCGGCGGGTTTGCTCCTCGCGGGCTGCTCGATGCGTATCGCGCCTTATCGGGAATCGCAACGCGAGTTCATGCGCCGCAATACCGGCGCATGAACTCACAGCACGCGACGCGTCGCTGTCAGGATCCGTCGCTCAACGACGGGTAGTCGATGTAGCCCGTTTCGCCGTCCGCATAGAACGTCGCCGGCACCGGCTGGTTCAGCGATGCCTTCGACGCGAAGCGGCGCGGCAGATCCGGGTTTGCGATGAACAGCTGCCCCCACGCAATCGCGTCGGCTTCGCCGCGAGCGAGCGCCTCCTCCGCCGTTTCCAGCGTGAACTTCTCGTTGGCGATCAGCGGTCCGCCGAACGCTTCCTTCAGGCGCGGACTCAGGTGATCGCCCGAATACGACTCCCGCGTGAAGATGAACGCGATCTTGCGGCGGCCGAGTTCACGCGCGACATAGCCGAATGTCGCGGCCGGATCGGAGTCGCCCATCGTGTGCGCGTCGCCGCGCGGCGCGAGGTGCACGCCGACGCGTCCCGCGCCCCAGACGTCGATTGTCGCGTCGACCACTTCGAGCAGCAGGCGCGCGCGATTCTCGATCGAGCCACCATAGGCGTCGGTGCGGTGATTGGTGCTGTCCTGCAGGAACTGGTCGAGCAGGTAGCCGTTCGCGCCGTGGATCTCGACACCGTCGAAGCCCGCGGCCTTCGCGTTTTCCGCACCCTGGCGGAACGCCGCGACGATGCCGGGAATCTCGTCCAGTTCGAGTGCGCGCGGGGTCACGAAAGGACGCTGCTGACGAACGAGGCTGACATGGCCCTGCGGGGCAATCGCGCTCGGCGCGACCGGCAGGTCGCCGTCGAGGAAGACCGGATCCGACACCCGGCCGACGTGCCACAGCTGTAGCAGGATGCGGCCGCCCGCGTCGTGCACCGCCTGCGTGACGCGCTTCCAGCCTTCGACCTGTTCGTCGGACCAGATGCCCGGCGTACCGGCGTAGCCGATGCCCTGCGGGGTCACGGAGGTCGCTTCGCTGATGATCAGGCCGGCGGACGCGCGTTCGGCGTAGTAGCGCGCCATCAGATCGTTCGGGACGCGGGTGTCGCCGGCGCGGGTGCGTGTGAGCGGGGCCATCACGATACGGTTCGGCAAGGTCAGTTCGCCGAGGGTGACGGGATCGAACAGAGTGGGCATGGCAAGGAACCTCTTCACGATAGGCGGGGCGAAGCCCGCATGGCCTGTGCGGCCGGGATGGCTACAGTTCGCGGCGCAGTGCGTCGAGAAATGCGTCGATGACGGCCTCGTTGCGCTTGAAGAACGCCCATTGGCCGATCCGGGTCGATGTCACGAGTCCCGCGCGCTGCAGTGTCGCCAGGTGCGCGGAGACGGTCGATTGCGACAGCCCGCAGCGCGCGTCGATCCGGCCCGCGCAGACGCCGTGGTCGTATGGCAGCGTCTGGTCGGGAAAGTGCGCGTCCGGCTCCCGGAGCCACGCGAGGATTTCCCGGCGAACCGGATTGGACAGCGCCTTGAGAATCGCGTCGATGTCGAGATGGGGCGGCATGAATGGTGTCGGTCAAGCGATGTGGATCGTCGATTGGCGAAGTTTATATCGGAATATCGCGATATATCGAAAGACACGGTTCGCGATGGGGGGATTGCCGAATATCCAGGCACGTCATGTCGTCAGTTCGACCAGGAAGTCCTGCCGCAACATCGTCAATTGCTTGTCGGCGAGTTTCGCTGGGCACACCGGTTTCTTCTTGGAATTTGGGAAGGGCACGCTTAGTCGGCCAACACTGCGACAGCCTTGATTTCCACGATGTAGCCGGCGGCACCACCCAGCATGTGTGCGCCCACAGCGGTCCATGCGGGCAAGGGATGCGTGTTGAGGTATCGGTCGCGCACTTCCATAAAGAGCGGAAGGTCGCGCATGTCCGTGTGAAACGTGGTGACATCGACGATGTCGGCAAGCGTGCCGCCGGCAGCTTCGAGCACTGCCTTCAGATTTTCGAAGGCTTGGACAATCTGCGCTTCGCGTTCTGCCACCAGCTTCATATTGGCATCACGGCCAATCTGGCCCGAGACGTATACCGTGTTCCCGACTTTCACCGCAGGGGCGTAGCGGATCTTCTCGTACACCGCTTCCATTCCTGTCGGAACAATGGCTTTGCGTTCGTTCATTGTGGCGTCTCCTGCTGTTCATTCTTCTGCGCTTCTAGCCGTTGTCGCCACCCGCGACAGGCAGCACGGCGCCGGTGATGTAACCTGCTTCGTCAGATGCGAGAAAGAGAATGGGTGCGATTTGCTCGTCGAGCGTTCCGTAACGCTTGAAGAAGGTCGATTCAGTGACCTGCTTCACCGCTTCGCCCATCCAAGTCTTCTCCTGCGCGCTGTCGCCGGCGGCGTTGCGGGGGACGCGTCGCGGAGGCGCTTCTGTCCCACCGGGTGCCGCTGCGACCACGCGGATATTCTTCTCGCCATACTCCATCGCGAGCGACTGAGTCATCGCGTTCACGCCCCCCTTCGCGGCAGAGTACGGTACGCGTCGGATGCCTCGCGTGGCGTTGGATGAGACGTTGACAATCGTTCCCCCACCTTGCGCGAGCATGTGCGGAAGCACCGCGTGGCAGGCGTACAGGGTGGGCATCAGCGAACGGCGAATTTCGGCATCAATCTGCGCCGGTTCGAATTCTGCGAAGGGCCGCATGCGGATCGCACCGCCAACTCCATTCACCAGAATGTCGATGCGACCAAATTTTTGTACGGCAAATTCAATTGCAGAGGCTGCGCCTTCGTACGTTTCAAGGTCTGCGACGAATCCGGCGGTGTCGGCGCCAGTCGCTTCGGCGGCGACCTCGGAGACAAAGTCGGCGCGGTCTACAAACACAACCTTCGCGCCTTCCTCGGCCGCGCGCAGCGCTACGCCACGACCGATGCCCTGCGCGGCTCCCGTGACGACCATCACTTTTCCGTCAAACCTTCGAGCGTTCATGAGTCACCGGTGCTGTGTTGGGAGTGAATTTTTCGTAGTGAAAGCTGTTTGGCTTCACGCCGTTGGCGTCGAAATGCTTGCGCACCGCGTCGACCATCGGCGGCGGGCCGCACAGATACACATCGACATCGCCGTCATTCAAACATTCTTTGGGCATGTGCTGCGTCACCCAGCCCTTGCGGGGATGATTTGATTCCGCATCTGCGACAACGGTGCTGAATGTAAAGTTCGGCAGCTTCTCCGCGTAGGCCTGGATGGCTTCCACCAGCACCAAATCAAGGTCTCGCGTCACGCCGTAGATGAGGTGCACCTTCTGCTGTGAGTTCGCGCGGACCAACACTTCGAGCATCGACAAGAATGGGGCTAAGCCCGTACCGCCGGCAAGGAAAAGCAACGGCCGTTCGACTGCCCGCAGATAGAAGACTCCCATCTGACCAGTCAACTCGACTTTGTTGCCCGGCTGCGCCGATTCGAGCCAGGTGCTCATCACGCCACCTGGAATCTTTTTAATCAGAAAGCTGATTCTCGATGCGCCTGGTGTCGACGAGAAAGAGTACGAACGATGCTGGCCGCTTCCGGGCACGTCGATATTGACGTACTGACCGGCCAGGAAAACCGGTGGAACGCCGTCCACGTCCAGCTCGAGCACGACGGCTGCATCTTTGTGTTGCTCGACTTTCGTGACCGTCGCTGCGAACCTGTTGTGCTCCGTTTTGCACGAGGCCGACGATGCCGGAACCGCAATGACGCAATCGCTCTGCGGCACCATCTGACAGGTAAGCACGAGGCCGCTCTCCTTTTCGTCTTCGGTCAGCGCATCCTCAATGTAGTCATCGCCCAAGTCGTAGCTGCCGCTCTCCGCACGGCACTTGCAAGTGCCGCATACGCCATCGGAGCAATCCATTGGCAGGTTAATCTTTGCGCGAAAAGCGGCATCGAGGACTTTCTCGCCCGCCTTGCATTCGACGAAGCGAGTCACGCCGTCTTCAAAGTTAAGTGCGATGTTGTAGCTGGACATGTTGCCTCCTACTTCCTTTCTCGTTCCGGCCGGCATCAGACGTGATAGACGTCGAGCACTTGTCGGATGTAGTCGTTCTTCAGCGCAATCTTCTTGCTGGAAATCAGCAGACGGTCATCGACTTTGCGAAACGTAACGTAGATGGTGCCGAAAAACTGGTCCGTCATCTTGTAACGATGATTCAGCGTGTTGAAGTTGTATCGGACGTCCACTTCGTTGTCGCGCTCGGCCAGCACTTCCACATTGGTCACGTTGTGGCTCGTGCGCGGTTCCGGCATCGACGCGCCGCTTCGTTCAGTCTTGATGCGGAACACGCGGTCTTCGAGCCCGCCGCGGTCCGGGTAATACATCAGCGAGATTTGGCTGTTGGGGTCCTCAGTCAGCCTATCGTCGTCGTCCCAGGCCGGCATCCAGTACGTCACGTCTTCGGTGTAGCACGCAAGCCACTCGTCCCACTGACGGTCATCGAGGAAGCGCGCTTCTTGATAGAGCGCACTGCAGATTTTGTGATATTCGAAGCTCATGCCGTCGCCTCCGCCTGTTCCTTTTGAAGGGCTTCGCGCATTACCTTCGCCCAATATTCGTGTTGAACAACGAAAAGGCCTTCGTCCTCGCTGCGCTCGCCCGAGATGAGCGGGTTCAGGCCCATGCCCTTCGCGTTCTCGTCCGGTCCATGGATCCACAGCGGCGCACCGCGCGACATGTCGTTCCACATCGACGTCGTGGGTCCGTAACCAGCTTGGCAGGCACGGAATTCCTCGAGGTCGTCGCTGGTACCCATGCCCGAGACGTTGAAGAAGTCTTCGTACTGGCGGATGCGAACGGCGCGGCTTTCTGCGCTTTCTCCCTTCGGGGCGAAGCAGAAAATGCTGACTTCAGTCTTGTCGACGCTGATGGGGCGAACCACGCGAATCTGGGTACTGAACTGGTCCATCAGGAACACGTTCGGATACAGGCACAGGTTGCGCGTTTGATTGACGATGTATTTGGCCTTATCTTCGCCGACACGCGCAGCAATTTCATCGCGATGTTGGTACACCGGCCGGACCTCGGGATTCATCGTTTTCGTCCACAGCAGAATGTGGCCGTGCTCAAAGCCATAGACACCGGCGACAGATTTGCTCCAGCTGTTTGCGTCGACTGCCTTGGTACCTTCGACCTTGCGCCGGCCCATCGTCGCAGCGTAGTTCCAGTGCACGGTGCTGACGTGGTAACCGTCGCATCCGTTTTCCATCTGCATCTTCCAGTTGCCGTCGTAGAGGTACGAGGAGTTGCCGCGCAACACTTCGAGACCCTGCGGCGCCTGGGAGACGATTTGGTCGATGATGACCTTTGTTTCGCCGAGGTGGTCCTCAAGCGGCACCACGTCGGCGTTGAGGCTGCCGAACAGGAACCCGCGATAGTTCTGGAAGCGTGCAACCTTCTTCAGGTCGTGCGAGCCCTGCTTGTTGAACTGCACCGGATACTCGGTGGTCTTTTCGTCCTTTACCTTCAGAAGCTTGCCGGCGTTCGAGAACGTCCAGCCGTGGAACGGGCAGGTGAAGCTGCCCTTGTTGCCGTGCTTGCGACGGCACAGCATCGCGCCTTTATGGGCGCACGCATTGATGACCGCGTGCAATTCACCGCTCTTGTCGCGCGTGATGACAATCGGCTGGCGACCGATGTACGTGGTGTAGTAATCGTTGTTGTTTGGGACCTGGCTTTCGTGCGCGAGGTATACCCAGTTGCTCTCGAAGATGTGCTTCATCTCGAGTTCGTACAGGTCGGCGTTCGTAAAGATGTCGCGGCGGCAACGGAAAACACCGTTTTCCTTGTCATCCTGAACGGCGTCGGCAAGCAATTCGTCCAGTTGGCGTGTTTTATCGATAGTTGCGGACATGAGTCGTCTCCCTATGCGGACTTCGCGATGAAGCCCTTTGCATCGGTTCAGATGTTCGTGCGGAGTGTTGCGGCTGGCGGACTCGCCAGCCGCCATGAGTAATTACGCCGTAGCTGACACGCGCGGGCGATTAACGAGCTGGTTGTCCTTGCCTTGAACCAGCGGAGTCAACTCGATGTTGAACTCGATCTCCTTGTAGGCGTCGGTTTTCATGCCAAGCGCGGCGCCGCCGGTCTTCTCGACCACATGCGGCACGAGTTCTTCGCGGGTCGCGTAAGCGAAGTCATCCCAAATCAGCGGGTCGCCTTCGATGTTGATTTGCGTTGTGAGCTTGCGCGTTTTGTCGCTGGTCACGAAAAAGTGCACGTGTGCAGGACGGTTGCCATGGCGGGCAATCGCGTTGAGCAATTGTTGCGTAGCGCCGTGCGGCGGGCAGCCATAGCCCACGGGCATGAGCGTGCGAAATTCGTATTTGCCGTCGGCCCCGGTCTTCACCGCACCCCGAAGGTTGAAGTCGTCTTGAGCGCCAGTCGGGTCGAAGTGCGAATAAAAGCCCTTCGAGTTCGCGTGCCAGCACTCGACGACTGCGCCTGCGACGGGCTTGCCGTCCGGGCCGGTGACTGTGCCGCGGATGACGAGCGGATCCGCGTCCTCGTCGGCGTTGAGGTCGATCTTGGCGGCGCCGTCACGCACAGGGGCACCTGCAACATACAGCGGACCTTCGATCGTGCGCGGCGTACCGCCGTGAATGTCGGCTTCACGGTCTGCCGCATCCATGCGAATGTCGAGATACTTCTCGAGGCCAAGGCCGGCCGCCAGAAGCGCGGCCTCACCGTCTTGACCCAGCTTGTTGAAGTAATTCACGCCGGCCCAAATCTCATCGGGCGTCATGTCGAGGTCATCGATGGCCTTGAACAGGTCGCTCAGCAAACGGTGAGTAATCTGCTTGGCGCGCTCGTTGCCGTCGTTGCTCCCGAGGTTGGCGGCGGCCCTAAGCAGATCCTGGACTTCCTTCGATTCGAACACTTTGACGCTCATGTCTGCTCCTGACTCTCTCTATTTTATGCGGGGGTTAACCCTTGTTTCGCGCTGTTTGCAATATGCTCTGGAGGTATAATCGCAGGCGAAACAAGGCATGAATCGGAGAATAGTGGCGTTAAGGAGCCCAGTCCAAGACTGATTTAGTATCGAGTTATATCGAGGAGGTATTGAGATGGAGTTGCGGCATCTTCGCTACTTCGTGGCCGTCGCCGAGGAGCGTAATTTCACGCGGGCAGCGCAGCGACTCCATATTGCGCAGCCGCCGCTGAGCCGACAAATTCAGCAACTCGAAGAGACGCTGGGCGTGCGACTGTTCGAACGCAACTCGCGGCCGCTTAAACTGACCGAGACGGGGAAGTTCTTCTATTCGCACGCCGTTCAGCTGATAGCGCAAACGAATGAGCTGGAATCCATGACGCGACGCGTCGGCAACATTGAGCGGAGCCTGTCAGTGGGTTTCGTCGGCTCGACGCTCTACGGGATGTTGCCGAAAATCATCCGGCGGTTTCGCGACGAGAACAAGACAGTCGAACTCAGCCTTCACGAGATGTCGACGATGGACCAGATTCGCGCACTCAAGGACGGGCGCATCGACGTCGGATTCGGGCGCATTCGCCATGAGGATGCCAACATCCATCGAGTCATCCTCCGCGAGGAGAAGATGATTGTCGCGCTTCCGGATGGTCATCCGCTTTCGGTTTCAAAGCCCGTGCTTGCGCTGCGAGACTTGGTTCACGAAACACTCATTATTTTCCCCAAGGCGCCCCGGCCCAGCTACGCGGATCAGGTTCTCGCGGCTTTCCAGGACCGGGCGCTCACGCCTAGCCGCATTTACGAAGTGCGTGAACTGCAGATTGCCTTGGGCCTTGTCGCGGCGGGTGAGGGGATATCGGTTGTTCCAAGCAGCGTATACGGCCTCAAGCGCGACGATGTGAGCTACAAGGAGTTGGATGATCCGACGCTTGTTTCGCCGATCATTATGAGCAAGCGGGCAATGGATGAGTCGCGCGACATCGCGGAGATGCTGGAGTTGATTTACCGCCTGTATGAGGAGGAGCGGATTCCCTACGTGCCACGCGCCGACAGAGGGCGGTAGGCTTCTCATACCTCGAGGGTATGACACTAGACGTCGATGGTCTTGGACAGCCGAATATTGCCCGCGCAATACTCTGGCAACTCACCCACTTTGCCATCCCAAGTATGAACGTCCAAATCACATCCGTCGAAGCGATTCTGGTCGACCTTCCGACCATTCGCGCGCATCAGCTGTCCATGGCGACGATGCAGCAACAAACCATGGTTATCATTCGCCTGCGCTCAAGTGATGGCATCGAGGGCATCGGCGAAGCCACGACCATCGGTGGCTTGTCTTATGGCGAGGAAAGTCCCGAAGGTATCAAGCTGACCATCGACACGTACCTGGCACCGGCGCTGGTCGGACAGGATGCGACCAACATTAACGCGGCCATGCTCAGGCTCAACAAGGTCGCGCGTGGTAACCGGTTCGCCAAATCGGGCATCGAAACGGCGTTGCTGGACGCACAGGGTAAACGCCTCGGCGTTCCTGTGTCTGCGCTGCTCGGTGGTGCGGTACGCAAGACTTTGCCGGTACTTTGGACGCTGGCGAGCGGCGATACCAACCGCGACATCGAAGAAGCTGAAACGCTTCTCGCTGAACGCCGCCACAACGTATTCAAGTTGAAGATTGGTCGTCGCAGCGTGCGGGACGACGTGGCGCACGTGTCCAAAATCAAAGCGGCACTGGGTGACCGGGCAAAGGTGACGGTTGACGTCAACCAGGCATGGAATGAAGTTGACGCAGCCTTGGGTATCGAAGCCCTGGAGGCTGCAGGTATCGACCTTATCGAGCAACCGACGCCGCGCGAACAGCGCGGGGCGCTTGCTCGCCTCGCGGCTCGCTTCATCGTTCCTATCATGGCCGATGAAGGAATCACGGGCCCCGAAGACGCACTCGAACTCGTGCGCGATGCGTGCGCCGATGTTTTCGCGCTGAAAATTGCAAAGTCCGGTGGCATCTACGGCATGATGCGCACGGCTGCCATCGCCGATGCAGCGGGCGTGTTGCTTTACGGCGGGACGATGCTCGAAGGGAGCATCGGCTCGATTGCTTCTGCACACGGCTTTAGCGCGCTTTCGCAACTGGCGTGGGGCACCGAGCTCTTCGGACCGCTGCTGCTTAAAGATGACATCGTGACGTCCCGTCCGCAGTATCGTGACTTCGACCTGCACCTTCCGGAAGGTCCGGGGCTTGGCCTGCAGATCGACGAAGAGAAGCTCGCATTCTATCGTCGCGACAAAAAGGCCTGAACGCCTCTCAAAAAAACATCGACATGACGCGCTTTCTCTCATGCGGAAGGCGTGTCCCCCATCAGGAGGAAACATGCTGTATCTCGTAAGAATGGATGTGCATCTGCCGCACGACATGCCGGCGGCACTGGCTGACGAAATCAAAGCGCGTGAAAAAGCCTACTCGCAAGAACTGCAGCGAGCAGGAAAGTGGCAGCAGTTGCATCGCGTCGTGGGTGAGTACGCGAACTACAGCGTCTTCGATGTCGACTCACACGACGAACTGCACAGCATCTTGTCTGCATTGCCGTTGTTTCCGTATATGACGATGCAGGTGACGCCGCTTGCCCGCCATCCGTCGTCAATTCGCTGAGGACGCACGCCGCTTCATGAGCCAGGACACGAATGGGACGTTGAATTCAGTTGTGCCCAAGGGCGCTTGGTCTGTATCCGCGGTTACGGCGGGATTACTCGCCGTCATCATCTCGTACGCCGGTCCGCTCGCTATCTTCTTTCAGGCGGCGCATACCGCTCACGTCGGGAACGACGTGCTGGCCTCCTGGGTATGGTCGATATCGATAGGCGCGGCAATATCCGGACTGATGCTGAGCTGGTGGCTGAAGCAGCCCATCATCACGGCGTGGTCCGCGCCCGGAACGGCATTGCTCGTGACGCTCTTTCCGGGCATGCCCGTGAGCGACGCCATTGGAGCCTACATTGTCGCCGGCGCCTGCATCCTTGCATTCGGCGTCTCGGGACTCTTCGACCAGATTACAAAGCGCATTCCCCAAGGAATTGCCTGTGGGATGATGGCGGGAATCCTCTTCCAGTTTGGCACCAACGTGTTCAAGTCGGTGGCCATCAATCCATGGCTCGCATTCGGCATGCTCGGTAGCTATCTGGTTGCCCGTCGCTGGGCAGCGCGCTACTGTCTGATTCTCGTGCTTGCATTCGGATGCTTGCTCGCCATGGCGCTCGGTTTGACGCACTTCGACACCGTTAGCCTGCGAGTGACCCACCCGGTATTTACGCGACCTACTTGGAACTGGCAATCGACCATTAGTCTGGCCGTGCCGCTTGTCATCGTGAGCCTGACAGGACAGTTCCTGCCCGGTTTCGCCATCTTACGGGTATCCGGCTATGAGACACCAAGTCGGCCCGTGCTGGTTGGAACCGGGCTCGCATCGATTATGGTTGCTTTTACCGGTGGCATAACGATCGTTATCGCGGCGATTACGGCGGCACTTTGCACCGGCACGGATTCGCATCGCGACCCTCATCGTCGATACATTGCAGGTATCGCGAATGGGCTCTTCTACCTGATTGGCGGAACGTTCGCGGGAACAGTGGTCATGTTGTTCGCCGCACTCCCCAACGCTTTCGTGGCCGTTCTGGCTGGGCTGGCTTTATTGGGCGCAATCGCCACGAATATTGTGGGGTTGGTACAGGACGAAGCTCATCGAGAAGCATCGTTCATCACATTCATCGCAACGGCCTCGAACATGAGTTTTATGGGACTAGGCTCGGCATTTTGGGGAATCGTCCTAGGGACTGCCGCACACCTCGTGCTGATAAGAACCGGTGAGAGGCGTTGACGGGAAGGCTACGACCAACAATTCGCGAGCTGCTTTGTGGCAGTCACATAGGTCGTCAATTCCACGACGAGGCGCGTTATCTCCGGTTCGGTTTCATCGAGTGCAGCTTTAACTCCCGCCAAATTCGAGCGTCACCCATGGACGTAGAGTTCAGAGCCGGTGAGTTACCCTGTCTTCCCTTTTCGTTGCTTCTCATCCCGTCCGGTCAACTGCCGTGCTGTCGGAACTGTCTCGAGGTTCGTTGATCGGACTTGTCCCTGCGTTCGAGTCGCGTCGTCTTCAAATGTGCTAACGCGCTTGGCGGCGCCACGATAGACCGAAAAGCTTGGCCATGCCGCAACGTGTACCTGCTCGTTTTGTGCGTACATCGCGTATTTGGTAAGCGGTTGGATGTGTTCGGCGCAGCAAAGCGCGCCCAGCCGCCCAATGGTCGTCTCGAACACTGCCAAATGGCTTCCGTCGCCCTCACCGTAGACGGTGCGTTCCGCGTGCGTCGGCTTGAGCTTTCTGCGAGTTGCAATCAACTGCCCATGGTCGTCGATGATTGCTTGTGCGATGTACAGAGCGCCGCCTGAGCGTTCAGAGAATCCCATCACCACGTGGATGTTGCTTGCAGCCGCCGCAGCTTTTAGCTTTTGAAATCGCTCATCGTCGACCGGCAGCGAATTTTCGAAATGCTGCCGCACAAATTTCATGCCCCAAGCGGGAGAGCCGAGCCATATCCACCACGGATATCCGGGAAGCCAGACCTCGGGGAAGGCAATGAGAAAAGCGCCCTTCGACGCTGCTGTCTCGATGAGGCGTAGTGCCTTGTCGATACCTTTATCGAGGTCCAGAAATTCTGGGCGCTGCTTGAACGGCGGCTACTCTGAAGTTCGACCTCACGTTGCGTTTCATGTTTGCCCCCTGACACGAGAGTGGTGTCATCCGAAATAACGAGATTGCAAAATCCGGGGCGGTTCAATCTGTGGCGGGCTCAACGAAATCTGTCGCGCCGACGCGACTTTCAGTCGAGCGGCTTGGCGCTTCATGCCGTTGATGTTGATTTGTCACGTCGTTGACGCAAAAGGGCTTCATGGGCGCAGGGCCTTGGGGCGATTTGCTGACGTTGTGCGCACAGGAGCTCGGCATCGCCGGGCTTGTTATTGGCGGCGCAGTCCGCGACGCACGAGCCATCATAGAAATGGGCTTTCTAATATTCGGTTACAGCAGGTACACCCGACAGACTTAATGGTTTCCTAGCATGGCGGCTGGCAGCACCGCTGCCGTGCTTCGGGGCATCCGCGCCGGATGTCGGCGTGTGCATGCCAGGCTAGTGCTGGAATGTGCCGAGCAAGTCCGTTTGCGCGATCACATGGCCCGTCATCGCCTTCTCCAGTGCGGCTTTGGTCGGCTTGTGCAGATCCGGCAGCACTGTGTCGAGCGCATAGAGCTTGTGGAAATAGCGGTGACGGCCAATGGGTGGGCACGGCCCGCCATACGTGGTGCGCCGGAAGTCGTTGGTGCCTGGCAGCGTGCCGGCGGGGAGTGCAGCCGCGGCAACGCCCTCCGGCAAACCGGCGGCCGTCGGCGGGATGTTGTAGAGCACCCAGTGAACCCATGTCATTCGTGGTGCGGCCGGGTCGGGCGCGTCGGGGTCGTCGACGATCAGCGCGAGGCTTTTCGCATGAGCGGGAACCCCGGACCATGCAAGCGGCGGCGACACGTCCGCGCCCTTGCAGGTGTAATGCGCGGGAATCTCGCCTCCTGCGTGGAAGGCTTGCGAGGTCAGGGTCAAGGCCATGCTGCGCTCCTCGGCGCCGGTCTGCGCCGCCAGTCCGGCGACGCAGGTCAGCAGGATCAGGATGAATGCTGTGGAACCGCGCATCGCGGATCCTCCATCGGGTGGGGCGGCGGTCGGTCGTGGCGGTGAGAGCGGTCCGATTTCCCGCTCGGCAGTGCGTCAGCCCACGCGTGTCCGGTCGCTGCAGCAACGGTCGGGGATGCTGAAAAGCTATTGCAGGCGGCCGGGAAATTCAATGATATGCGCTGGGGAGCGAGCCCCGTGCCTGTCGATCCGTTTGCGCTTGGGAGAGCCATGTCTGATGATGCGCAGGCGGGCGTCACTTTCTACAGGGACGTTGCTATGATCAAAAGACCGCGCGGCAGATAGAGCGGCGAAAGGAGTTCGTCATGTTCACGCCGAACGTGATGCGTCGAGTCCGCTTCTGTTCCCGACATGCGCTTTCACTGTCAACGAGCTGTTCTCGTTGCCGGTCTCGCATGAAGCACGTGGCATGGCGTATGCAGAGAGTCGATACGGATTGTCCGGCTCGACCGGCAGGGACGCGGCCGATATCCGCGAATTTCCGAATCCGTGCCCTGTCCGGGCGTTGTTCACGATACCGGAAGCGCTGCGCACAGTCGTGAAAATGGTCGGGCTGATCAACGGCGAGTGATCTTGTATGACACCGAAAATCCGGCGTGCCGCCTATTCAGTGCTGTGCCTGCTGACGCTGACGGCGGCCGCGTGGTTTGACTGCGCCGCCAACGCCCAGCAGGTGCCGCCCGTCGATGTGAGCGTGAGCGTGGAGCCGTCCTCCGGCTCGACGATCTATCACTATCGGGTCGTCAATGCGGGGACGGCTCCGATCGCCGCGCTGACGATCGGCTTCGACTACGGTCGCGGCATGCCGGAACTGGAAACCATGCCGCTCGGTGCGTCGCAAGACGAATTGCCCCGATCCTCGGCCGTATCGCCGCCGGGCTGGGATGTGGTGATGCATACGACGGAAGAATCGAGGTATGTCGATCTCGACTGGAGCGTAACAAGCCCCGATTTCTCGATCGCGCCGGGCGGCAGCCTTGCGGGTTTCAGCGTGAAGGTGCCCGGCGGCGATCGAACCTACGTCACTTCGCACTGGACGGTTTCGTTGAACGGAGGCGATGAGGTTGCGTATTCGGCGCCATTGACGCTTGAGCGTTCCGGACGTCATTGATCGGGCGGCCGTGCCCGATCCATGGACGTCCGCCTGCGGCGCCGGCTAGGCCGGCGTCAGCGCGTCGCGATACGTCGCGATCGTCTCCCGCACGATCGGCAGCGCCCGCTGCGCGGCCTCGCCGGCCGGGTCGTCGAGCGCCGCCAGCAGCGCGCGGCGCATCCGCGGCGCCCAGAAGCGCCGGAGATGATCCGCGATGCCGGCCTGCGCCTCCGCGCGATCCGGCATCGACGCAAAGAAGGTGCCGATCTGGTTCGCCATGTCGATCAGGTGTCCGCTGTCCATCGTGTCCTCACTTGCCCGCCGTCATCGCCGCCGCCGCACGCTGCTCGAGCAGCGCGAGCTGCTCGGCGCTGAAGCGCGCATACGCCTGCTGCCAGTCGGACGGCTGCGCCACCGGCAGCACCTGCACCGCGGTCACCTTGTATTCCGGGCAGTTCGTCGCCCAGTCGGAACTGTCGGTCGTGATCACGTTCGCCCCCGATTCCGGGAAGTGGAACGTCGTGTACACCACGCCCGGCTGCATCCGCTCGCTCACCCGCGCGCGCAGCACCGTCTGCCCGGCGCGCGACGCGATGCCGACCCAGTCGCCGTCCCGGACGCCGCGCTCCTGCGCATCGTGCGGATGGATCTCGAGCCGATCCTCGTGATGCCACTGCACGTTGGCGGTGCGGCGCGTCTGCGCGCCGACGTTGTATTGCGACAGGATCCGCCCCGTCGTCAGGATCAGCGGATAGCGCGGCGTCACCTTCTCCGGCGACGCCACGAACTGCGTGATGACGAACTTGCCCTGGCCGCGCACGAACGACTCGATATGCATCGTCGGCGTGCCTTCCGGCGCCTGCGCGTTGCACGGCCACTGGATGCTGCCGAGCGCGTCGAGCTTCGCGTACGACACGCCGGCGAAGGTCGGCGTGAGCCGCGCGATCTCGTCCATGATCGCCGACGGATGCGCGTAGTCCATCTCGTAGCCGAGCGCGCGCGCGAGCATCAGCGTCACTTCCCAGTCGGCGTAGCCGGCCAGCGGCGGCATCACCCGGCGCACGCGCGAGATGCGGCGCTCCGCGTTCGTGAAGGTGCCGTCCTTCTCGAGGAACGACGCGCCCGGCAGGAACACGTGCGCGTACTTCGCGGTCTCGTTCAGGAAGAGGTCCTGCACCACGATGCATTCCATCGACGACAGCGCCGCCGCGACATGCTGCGTGTCCGGATCCGACTGCACGATGTCCTCGCCCTGGCAGTACAGCCCCTTGAAGCTGCCGTCGAGCGCCGCGTCGAACATGTTCGGGATGCGCAGCCCCGGCTCGGGCTGCAGCGTGGCCGACCATGCCGCCTCGAACAGCGCGCGCACCGCCGCGTCGCCGATGTGCCGGTAGCCGGGCAGCTCGTGCGGGAACGAACCCATGTCGCACGAGCCCTGCACGTTGTTCTGGCCGCGCAGCGGATTCACGCCGACGCCTTCGCGGCCGATGTTGCCGGTCGCCATCGCCAGGTTGGCGATGCCCATCACCGTCGTCGAGCCCTGCGCGTGCTCGGTCACGCCGAGGCCGTAGTAGATCGCCGCATTGCCGCCCGTCGCATAGAGCCGCGCGGCGGCGCGCACCTGCCCGGCCGGCACGCCGGTGAGCGCGGCGGTGGCTTCCGGCGACTGCTCGGCGCGCGCCACGAAGTCGCGCCATTGCTCGAACGCGCGCGTCTCGCAGCGCTCGGCGATGAAGGCGTCGTTCAGCAGGCCCTCGGTGACGATCACGTGCGCGAGCGCATTGACGATCGCGACGTTGGTGCCGGGGCGCAGCTGCAGATGATGGGTGGCTTTCACGTGCGGGCCGTCGACCACGTCGATGCGGCGCGGATCGATCACGATCAGCTGCGCGCCTTCGCGCACGCGGCGCTTCAGCCGCGAGCCGAACACCGGATGCCCGTCGGTCGGGTTCGCGCCGATCACGACGATCACGTCGGCCTGGCCGACCGACGCGAAGGTCTGCGTGCCGGCCGATTCGCCGAGCGTCGTCTTGAGGCCGTAACCGGTCGGCGAATGGCACACGCGGGCGCAGGTGTCGACGTTGTTGTTGCCGAACGCCGCGCGCACCAGCTTTTGCACCAGATAGGTTTCCTCGTTGGTGCAGCGCGACGACGTGATGCCGCCGATCGCGTCGCGGCCGTAGGTCGCCTGCAGCCGGCGGAACTGCGTCGCCGCGTAGGTGAGCGCCTCGTCCCAGCTCACTTCGCGCCACGGATCGGTGATCTTCTCGCGGATCATCGGCTTCGTGATGCGGTCCCGGTGCGTCGCATAGCCCCACGCGAAGCGGCCCTTCACGCAGGCGTGGCCTTCGTTCGCGAGGCCGTTCTTGTGCGGCGTCATCCGCACCACCTGCGTGCCCTTCATCTCCGCCTTGAGCGCGCAGCCGACCCCGCAGTACGCGCAGGTCGTGACGACCGCGTGCTCGGGCTGGCCGAGCTGCACGACCGATTTTTCCTGCAGCGTCGCGGTCGGGCAGGCCGCCACGCAGGCGCCGCACGACACGCATTCCGACGCCATGAACGTTTCGCTTTCGCCCGCCGCGACGCGCGACGCGAAGCCGCGCCCGGCGATCGTCAGCGCGAACGTGCCCTGGGTTTCCTCGCACGCGCGCACGCAGCGGTTGCAGACGATGCACTTCGACGCGTCGTACGTGAAGTACGGATTCGACTCGTCTTTGGCGTCGCGCAGGTGGTTGGCGCCGTCGAAGCCGTAGCGCACTTCGCGCAGGCCGACCACGCCCGCCATGTCCTGCAGCTCGCAGTCGCCGTTGGCGGGGCAGGTCAGGCAGTCGAGCGGGTGATCGGAGATGTACAGCTCCATCACGTTGCGGCGCAGCGCCTGCAGCCGGTCGGATTGCGTGCGGACCTTCATGCCGGCCTCGGCGGGCGTCGTGCACGACGCCGGATAGCCGCGCCGGCCTTCGATCTCGACGAGGCACAGGCGGCACGAGCCGAACGGCTCGAGCGAATCGGTCGCGCAGAGCTTCGGCACGTTGACGCCGGCCTCGATCGCGGCGCGCATCACCGAGGTGCCGGCCGGCACCGTCACCGGCTGGCCGTCGATCTCGAGCGTGACGTCGGTGTCGGCATGCCGCCGCGGCGTGCCGTAGTCGGTGTCGTCGAACGGATCGCGGGCGCGCGCCTGCGCGGCGCCCTGGCAGGCGCACTGGCCCGAGCCGCAGCCGCCGGACGGGGAGGGAAACGTGTCGAGGGACATGCAGGGCTCCTTCGTGGTCAGGCCGCGGCCTTGGCGGGCCCCGCCGCGGCGGACGTGCCGGCGGCGAGCCCGAAGTCTTCGGGGAAATGGTCGAGGGCGGACAGCACCGGGTAGGGCGTCATCCCGCCCATCGCGCACAGCGAGCCGGCCAGCATCGTGTCGCACAGGTCGCGCAGCAGCGTGACCTGGCGCGCGGAGGTGTCGCCGCGGCGGATCCGCGCGATCGTCTCGGCGCCGCGCGTCGAGCCGATCCGGCACGGCGTGCACTTGCCGCACGACTCGATCGCGCAGAACTGCATCGCGTATTCGGCGAGCGCGGCGAGATTCGACGTGTCGTCGTGCAGCACGATGCCGCCGTGGCCGACCACCGCGCCGATCGCCGCGTAGGCCTCGTAGTCGAGCGGCACGTCCCATTGCGCGTCGGGCAGGTAGGTGCCGAGCGGGCCGCCGACCTGCGCGGCGCGCGCCGGCCGGCCGCTGGCGGTGCCGCCGCCGAATTCGAACAGCAGCTCGCGCAGCGTGACGCCGAACGCCAGCTCGACGAGGCCGCCGTGCCGGATGTTGCCGGCCAGCTGGAACGGCAGCGTGCCGCGCGAGCGGCCCATGCCGAAGTCGCGGTAGAACGCGGCGCCGCGCGCGAAGATCACCGGCGCGGTGGCCAGCGTGATCACGTTGTTGATCACGGTCGGCTGGCCGAACAGCCCGGCGATCGCCGGCAGCGGCGGCTTGGCGCGCACCACGCCGCGCTTGCCTTCGAGCGATTCGAGCAGCGCGGTTTCCTCGCCGCACACGTACGAGCCCGCGCCCCTGGCGACGTGCAGCTCGAACGCGTGCGCGGAGCCCAGCACGCGTGCGCCGAGCCAGCCGGCGTCGCGCGCGCGGGCGATCGCCGCCTCGAGCGTGGCGATCGCGTGCGGATACTCGCTGCGCACGTAGATATGGCCGATCGTCGCGCCGGTCGCGATGCCGGCGATGATCATCCCTTCGATCAGGCAGTACGGATCGCCTTCCATGAGCAGGCGGTCGGAGAACGTGCCGGAGTCGCCCTCGTCGGCATTGCAGACGATGTACTTCTGCGCGGCGCGCGCCTGGCGCACCGTGCGCCACTTGATGCCGGCCGGGAACGCGGCGCCGCCGCGGCCGCGCAGGCCGGACTCGATCAGCAGCTCGCAGGCGGCGTCGCCGTCGAGGGCGAGCGCGTTCCGCAGGCCGGCGAGGCCGCCATGCTGCAGGTAGTCGTCGATCGACAGCGGATCGGTCAGGCCGATGCGCGCGAAGGTGAGGCGCTGCTGGCGGGCGAGATAGGGGAGCGCGTCGACGAGGCCGACGCCGCGCGGATGGGCGCCG
>NZ_JAHACR010000411.1 GCF_018375725.1 Burkholderia sp.
GCAGGAATGGGTCTCCGGCGACAAGCGGCGGCTGCGCTCGGCGCTCGCCGACCGAATGGTCGGGCGCGAGCGCGCCGGCTACCTCGTGCAACTCGCGAACGTGCGGCAGCAAACCGCCACGGCCTGGCTGAACGCCGTGTACGCGAAACAGGCGCTCGCCCTGCAACAGGCGCTGCTCGACCACATGCATCACGAGCTGGCTGCGACGAAGGCGTCATATCGCGGCGCCAAGGCCGGCGCGTCTGATGTGGTGCAAGCGCAGGCGATGCTTGCGCAGACTCAGGATCAGGTGCTCAAGGCGCAACAGACTTATCAAACAGCGCTCATTGGGCTGTCGCGCTGGACGGCCGCTCCCGTTTCCGAGGTGACTGGCGAACCGCCGGCGCCCGAGTCGTTCGTATCGTCGCTCCCTCCCGACGAACTGCGCCTGTCGCAGCCAACGCTCGTGGCTGCCGCGGACGACATTTCGGTCGCCGAAGCCGATACGGCAGTCGCCAACAGCGAGCGCAGCCCGAACTGGACTTGGGAGGTCGCATATCAGCAACGCGGCGGTGCGTACTCGAACATGGTGTCGATCGGCGTCACCATTCCGTTGCCATTGAATCGGAAAAATCGCCAGAACCGCGACGTCGCGGAGAAAGCCGAGCTCGCCACGAAGGCGCGGTTGATGTACGAGGACGCGCTGCGACAGGTTCAGGCCGACATTCGCACGCAATCGGCCACGCTGGCGAGCGGACGCGAACGCATCGCCAATTTGAGTCAGTCATTGCTGCCCGCTGCGGACCAGCGCGTGCAACTCGCCAACGCCGCCTATCGCGCGGGAAGCGGCTCGCTCGCGGACACGTTCGCGGCTCGCCGCGCGCAGCTCGAGGCCGAACTGCAGGTGCTCGACCTCAAGCGCGAAGTGTCCCAGACCTGGGCCCAGCTCGAATATCAAGTGGTGCCGTCCACGATGGCTGCTGCGCAGTGAAGGAGAACGATATGACCCAAAAACCACTGGTGCGCGCGGTGCTGACTGTATTCGCCGGCGCGGCCTTGCTCGCAGCTGGCTATTTTGCGGGCACACGCCATGCAGCAACGCCCGCGGCCGCGGCCTCGACGGTAACGGCTTCGTCAGGCGAAAAGATTGACCCGAAGACCGGCAGGAAGGTGCTGTACTGGCACGACCCGATGGTGCCGAACCAGCATTTCGACAAGCCCGGCAAGTCGCCTTTCATGAACATGCAACTGGAGCCTGTCTATGCGGACGACGGTGGCGGCTCTTCCGGCATCAAGATCGACCCGGGCCTCCAACAGAACCTCGGAATTCGCTATGCGACCGTGCGCCGGCAGGAAACGACGGGGGGATTCGACGCGGTCGGCACAACGCAATTCGACGAGTCGCGCTCGGATGTCGTGCAGTCGCGCGTTACAGGCTACATCGACCGGTTGTATGCCAGTGCGCCGATGCAACGCATCGCGAAAGGTGCGCCGATTGCGTCGTTGTTCGTTCCGGACTGGCTCGCGCCGCAGGAAGAATATCTTGCGCTCAAGCGCGGCGGCATGGATGCCAGCCTCCTCGAAGCGTCGCGTGCGAGGATGCGCGCGATGTCGATTCCGGACGGCATCATCGCGAGCCTCGACCGAACCGGGAGGGCCCAGACACACGTCGTACTGACGTCGCCCGAGGCTGGCGTCGTTAGCGAACTGAACGTCCGTGACGGCGCGATGGTCGCGCCCGGGCAGACGCTCGCGAAGATTGCCGGCCTGTCGAAGCTCTGGCTCATCGTCGAGATTCCCGAGGCGCTCGCGCTGAGCGTACAGCCCGGCATGACGGTCGACGCGACGTTCGCCGGTGATCCGGCACAACATTTCGCCGGGCGCATTCGCGAGATCCTGCCGGGCATCAGCACCACCAGCCGCACGCTGCAGGCGCGCCTCGAAATCGACAACGCCTCGCTCAAGCTGACGCCGGGCATGCTGATGCGCGTGCGCGTTGCCGGTCAGAAGGCTGTGTCGAGACTGCTGGTGCCGTCCGAAGCGGTCATCACGACCGGCAAACGCTCGGTCGTCATCGTGAAGAACGGTGACGGGCGCCTTCAGCCGGCGACAGTGACCGTTGGCAATGACATTGGCAGCGAAACCGAGGTGTTGAGCGGCCTGAACGATGGCGACACGGTCGTCGCTTCCGGCCAATTCCTGATCGATTCCGAAGCGAGCCTGAAGTCCGTGTTGCCGCGGCTGGAAGGTGGCTCAGGGGCAAGCGCAACCGCGCCGGCGTCCGCGCCTGTCGCCACTGCGCAGACCTATGAGACCACCGGCAAGGTCGAGAAAGTGACCGCCGCAGACATTACGTTCTCTCATCAACCCGTGCCGGCGCTCGGTTGGGGTGCGATGACGATGGCGTTCAACAAGCCGGCGCCGAGCGCATTCCCCGACATCAAGGCCGGACAGATGGTGCACTTCGTCTTCAAGCAGTCGGATGAAGGCTACCAACTGACGAAGGTCGAACCGGTCGGAGGCGCGCAATGATTGCCCGGCTCATCCGCTGGTCCATCCACAACCGCTTCCTGGTGTTGCTCGCGACCGTGCTCGTAACGGGTTGGGGCCTGTACTCGGTCGCCGAGACACCGCTCGATGCACTGCCCGACCTGTCCGACACGCAGGTCATCATCAAAGCGTCGTATCCGGGCAAGGCGCCGCAGGTCATCGAGGACCAGGTGACGTACCCGCTCACGACGACGCTGCTCGGCGTGCCGGGGGCGAAGACCATCCGTGCGTACTCGTCGTTCGGCGATGCGTTCGTCTATGTGCTGTTCGACGACAAGACCGACCAGTATTGGGCACGTTCGCGCGTGCTCGAGTACCTGAATCAGGTGCAAAGCCGCCTGCCGCAAGGTGCGACGGTCTCGCTCGGTCCGGACGCGACCGGCGTGGGCTGGGTGTACGAGTATGCGCTCGTCGACAGGAGCGGACGGCATGACCTCGGTCAGCTGCGCGCGCTGAACGACTGGTT
>NZ_JAHACR010000412.1 GCF_018375725.1 Burkholderia sp.
CCTTGAGCTGCGCGCTGCCCTGCACCGACGCCTTCTAGGCCGTCCAGATCTCCTCGAGATCCGCATATTCGCGGCCGAGACGCTCGATCTCTTCCTCGATCAGCGCCAGACGCTTCTGCGACGCTTCGTCCTGCTCCTTCTTCACGGCCTCGCGCTCGATCTTCAGCTGGATCAGCCGGCGGTCGAGCTTGTCCATTTCTTCGGGCTTCGAATCGATTTCCATCTTGATCTTCGAAGCGGCCTCGTCGATCAGGTCGATTGCCTTGTCCGGCAGGAAGCGGTCCGTGATGTAGCGATGCGACAGCTCGGCCGCGGCGACGATCGCCGGATCGGTGATGTCGACGCCGTGGTGCAGCTCGTACTTCTCCTGCAAGCCGCGCAGGATCGCGATCGTCGCCTCGACGCTCGGCTCGTCGACCATCACCTTCTGGAAGCGGCGCTCGAGCGCGGCATCCTTCTCGATGTACTGGCGGTATTCGTCGAGCGTGGTCGCGCCGATGCAGTGCAGCTCGCCGCGCGACAGCGCCGGCTTCAGCATGTTGCCCGCATCCATCGCACCTTCGGCCTTGCCCGCACCGACCATCGTGTGGATCTCGTCGATGAAGACGATCGTCCGGCCTTCGTCCTTCGCGATGTCGTTGAGCACCGCCTTCAGGCGCTCCTCGAATTCGCCGCGATACTTCGCGCCGGCGAGCAGCGCCGCCATGTCGAGCGACAGCACGCGCTTGCCCTTCAGCGTCTCCGGCACTTCGCCGTTGACGATGCGCTGCGCGAGCCCTTCGACGATCGCGGTCTTGCCGACGCCCGGCTCGCCGATCAGCACCGGGTTGTTCTTGGTGCGGCGCTGCAGGATCTGGATCGAGCGGCGGATTTCGTCGTCGCGGCCGATCACCGGATCGAGCTTGCCCGAGCGGGCGCGTTCGGTCAGGTCGACCGTATATTTCTTCAACGCCTCGCGCTGGCTTTCCGCATCCTGGCTATGCACTTGCGAGCCGCCGCGCACCGCGACGATCGCGGCCTCGAGTGCCTTGCGCGTCAGGCCGTGCTGGCGCGCCAGCTTGCCGGCCTCGCCCTTGTCGTCGGCGACCGCGAGCAGGAACATTTCGCTCGCGATAAATGCGTCGTTGAGCTTCTGCGCTTCCTTGTCCGCCTGGTTCAGCAGGCCGGCCAGCTCGCGGCCGATCTGGATGTCGCCGCCCGTGCCGGTCACTTGCGGCAGGCGCGAAATCGCCTCGTTCAGCGCGCCTTGCAGCGCCTGCACGTGAACGCCCGCCCGCGACATCAGCGAGCGTGCGGAACCGTCCGTCTGCGCGATCAGCGCGGCCAGCACGTGGACGGGTTCGATGTACTGATTGTCGTGGCCTGCCGCGAGGCTTTGGGCATCCGCGAGCGCTTCCTGGAATTTGGTGGTGAGCTTGTCGATTCTCATGTAGAAGAGACCTCCAATTATCGATTAACACCAAAATAGGGATGGATATCCGGCTTTCAAGCACATTCTGGCCGCTTTATCGCAAAAATCTTCAGAACGGGCGGAAACCCAAGCGTGGCGGGCCTTCACGGAGCCCTGTCCGGGTCAGCCGGGCAGCGCAGACGGCTCGGCCGACGATGCATCCCGGACAATCGCGACCGGCTTGATGCCGAGAAGCACCGCGAGTTGCGGGGCCGGCTGCGCGATCTCGCCAAGCGTGTGCCGGTCGAGTTCGGCAAAGAACGCCGCGCGCGCCGCCGCGAGCACGCCCTTCAGGCGGCACTGCGGCTCGATTGCGCACGCGCGGGCCGTCTCGCCCTCGGCAAAGCAGCCGACCAGCGCGAAATCGTTCTCGGTCGCGCGCACGACCTCGCCGACCGTCAGCCGCGTCGAGTGCGGGAACAGCCGCAGGCCGCCATTGCGGCCGCGGACGGTATCAACCCAGCCGAGCTCGCCGAGGCGCTGCACGACTTTCATCAGATGGTTCTTCGAGATGCCGTAGGCATCCGAGATCTCCTGAATCGTCGCCAGGCCTTCGCCGCGTACGGCCAGATACAGCATGACTCGCAGCGAGTAGTCGGTGTAGTCGGTCAGTCTCATGAATGAAAGCGGTCGGTCATGTTCGTACCCTGATTGCGCACTCGTGTGTGCCAATCCTGCGGCGGCCCTGCTGGCGAACTTGTCGTGTTCGCAACCGGCGCGCCGCGGCGACGGCCCGGTTGCCGCGAAGACGCGCGCGCAATAAGATGCGGTGCAACAGCACCTTTATCGAAGGGTGGGTCGTCGTTATTGTGCGTCAAAATCCCGCGAACGTCCCGCCCTTCGCCCAGCCTCTTTTGCCATGACCGCCACCACGCCCTCGCCCGACGCGACGCCGATCCACCCCCGCGACACGGTTCCGACCGAAGACAACATTCGCGAACTCGTCTACGCGTTCTACGAGCGCGTGCGGGCCGACCCGCTGCTCGGGCCGGTATTCGACAGCAAGCTGGCTGGCCGCTGGGACGACCATCTGCCGAAAATGGTGACGTTCTGGTCGAGCCTCGTGCTCGGCACCAAGAACTATCGCGGCAACGTGCAACAGGCCCACCAGCCGCTCGAGGGGGTCGAGCCCGCACACTTCAGCCGCTGGTTGTCGCTGTTCCTGAAGACAGTCGAGGCGCGCTACGCGCCCGCTGCGGCCGTTCGTTTCATGGAACCGGCGCTCAGGATCGCGCAGAGCCTGCAGTTGAGCCGCTTCGGCTGGGATTATGCGATTCCGCCCGAACAGCAGGCGCTGCTCGACGCGGTCGCGCCGCGCCGCCGCGATGCCGGAGACGATCCCGGACATCTGCCGTCGCGTGCGCGCGGCGAGCCGTTTCCGGCGAAGATCATCGGGCGCGGCCGCTCGGACGGCTGACGCCCCGCGCACAAGGCGCGCGCCCGATCCGGGACGTCAATCCGCTCAGCGCGGCGCGTTGCCCGATTCGACGCCCCAGCGCGCCAGCGCCGCGTCGTCGGTG